>DASVPU010000468.1:0-9196 GCA_036389475.1 Solirubrobacteraceae bacterium | reverse complement strand
TGATCTTCGCCTTCTCGGCCTGCCACTGCGCCTTCATGCCCGACGAGCGCTCGCGCAGCTCGGCGAGCTCGCGCTCCAACACGTCGCGCCGCGCCGCCGATGCGTCGTCGGACTCCTTGGCCAGCGACGTCAGCTCGATCTCGAGCTGCATCGCGCGGCGTTCGAGCTCGTCGATCTCTTCGGGCAGCGAGTCGATCTCGATCCGTAGCCGAGACGCGGACTCGTCGATCAGGTCGATCGCCTTGTCGGGCAGGAAGCGATCGGCGATGTAGCGATGCGACAGCGTCGCGGCGGCGATCGTCGCCGAGTCCTGGATACGCACGCCGTGGTGCACCTCGTAGCGCTCCTTCAGCCCGCGCAGGATCGCGATCGTGTCCTGCACCGACGGTTCGCCGACCATCACCGGCTGGAAGCGGCGCTCCAGAGCAGCATCCTTCTCGATGTGCTTGCGGTACTCGTCCAGCGTCGTGGCGCCGACGGCGCGCAGTTCGCCGCGGGCGAGCATCGGCTTGAGGAGGTTCGCCGCGTCGACCGCCCCCTGCGCCGCTCCGGCCCCGACGATCGTATGCAGCTCGTCGAGGAACAGCACGATCTGGCCACCGGCGTCGGAGACCTCCTTCAGCACGGCCTTCAGGCGCTCCTCGAACTCGCCGCGGTACTTCGAGCCGGCCAGCAGCGCGCCGATGTCCAGGGCGATGACCCGGCGGTCGCGCAACGACTCCGGGATGTCTCCGGAGACGATCCGCTGCGCGAGCCCCTCGGCGATCGCGGTCTTGCCGACGCCGGGCTCACCGATCAGGACCGGGTTGTTCTTCGTTCGCCGGCTGAGCACCTGGATGACGCGCCGGATCTCGTCGTCGCGGCCGATCACGGGATCGAGATCGCCGTCGCGCGCGGCCGCCGTCAGATCGCGACCGTAGCGCTCGAGCGCGTTGATCTTCTCCTCGGGCGACTGGTCGGTGACGCGGTGCGAGCCGCGCACCTCGGCGAGCGCCTGCAGCAGGCGCTCGCGGGTCGCGCCGGCGCCGCGCAGCGCCTGACCGGCCGGGCCCTTGTCGGCAGCAAGCGCGAGCAGCACGTGCTCGACGGAGACGTACTCGTCCTTGAGCTCGCGCATCTCGCGCTCGGCGGCGCGCAGAGTCGCGAGCAGCTCGGGCGAGGTCGTGGGCTCGGCCTCGTCCCTCAGCGTGGGAAGCGTCTCGAGCGCAGCGGAGACGTCGCCGCGCAGCTCGCCGGGCGCGACGCCGATCTTGCCGAGGACGGGGACGACGACGCCGCCCTCCTGGTCGAGGAGGGCGGATAGCAGATGCAGTGGAGCGACCTGCGCGTGGCGCTGTGCCGGGGCGAGCTTGAGCGCTTCCTGCAGGGCCTCCTGAGTCTTGATCGTAAAGCGGTCGGGTTGCATAGATCTCAGTGTAGACGACTAAGATCTGGTTCCTCAAGGTCTGCCGCAGTTCTAGTGCGAGCGTGTGACGGACACCGTGGCGGCGTTGTGCACCCAGGTGCGAAGGCGCCGCCAGCCAGGCTCGAACAGTCCCACTTTGACCGTGTAGCGACCGACGGCCAGCCCCCGCGGCAGGTGCCATGTCGCGGCGAGCGCGTGCGCGGTGCCCGAGCGCAGCTGCCGGCGGTCCCAGGCACGCTGGAAGACCCGCTTGCCGGAGGGCGCATGCACCTCGAGGTCGACGAGCCGCCGGACCGTCGTGGGCACGCGCACGCTGAGCGCGAGCCGCAACCGCGAGCCAGGTCGGGCGGTGCGCGACACGATGATCCGGACGCTGGCCGCCGGGCGCTTTGCCGCCGGGCGCTTTGCTACCCCGCGCGCGATCTGCGCCGGCCGCAGCGGCGGATCCTTGGCCGGCGGATCATCCGGCGCGGATGGTGCGGACTCCGCCGCCGCGGGAGCGGGAGCGGAAGGCGGAGGCGGTAGCGCTGTGGACTGCGGCGGTGGAGGGCTGCCCGGCAGACCCCGCAGCCCGCCCGCGTAGTAGGCAGAGATGCGATCGCGCGCGTAGCCGCCGTCGTCGTCGGCGCTCAGCGACAGCGCGGTGTTGGCGTTGATCGGCCCGGGGTTCGTGATGCCGTCTTGGCGCTCGTCGCAGGCGCACGTGGCCTCGGGCAGCGCGTGGCCGAACAGGAACGCCGCCACGCCGGCTCGCGCGTAGGCGTCCAGGTGCTCGTCGCGCTGCGCGCCGAGCAGCCACTGCACCTTGTTGTCCTGGTAGTGGCCGGGCGTGTTGTTCATTGCCCGCATCAGCGTGTTGCCGAGCGGCACCTGCCACATCACCAGCGGAAGCCGGATGTGGCTCGTCACGCCGGTGAGGAAGCGGACGTTGCGGCGGAAGTCCTCGCTGTCCCACCAGGCGCCGCTGATGCCGTCGCGGATGGTGCGGAAGGCGGCGTCGCGATCGGTGTACTCGACGAAGACCAGGTCGAAGTTCGCGCCAAGCGAAGCGTAGGCGGCTGACGCGCGTGTCGCGAGCACGTCGACCTCGCCGTCCGGTGGATCGGAGTAGGCGATGTCCTGGCCGGTGCCCCACATGCTCAGCTGGTAGCCGAGCACGACGTTGGGCGAGATCGCGTCGCGCAGCCGCACGACGGCCTTCGCGAGCCCGGCGACGCTGTCCGGCAGCCCGGCCAGATCGGCGATGCCGGTCGCGGCGACCTGGGCCGGAACGCGGCTGAGGTCATCGCCGGAAGCGTCGCGCTGCGCGTAGCCCCACAGGTCGGGCTCCACGTGCAGGACGATCGCGGTGTCGCCGAACGCCGCGGCGCGGGTGAAGAACAGCCGCAGATCGGCGAACCACGCCCGCATGGCCTGCGGATCGTTGAGGTTGATGCGCACCCGATCGGGCTCCTTCGCGGCGTTAGCGCCCGGCAGGGTCTCCTGCAGGTGATAGAGCGAGAACACCGGAACGAATCCCTGGCTCAGCGAGTCCTCGACGTAGCCGGTCACGAACGACCCGCCGCCGCTGGCCCAGGTCGTCCAGCCCAGGCCGGTGTTGGCGCCCCCGGAGAGGTAGTGGTAGCGGTAGCGGGCGGGCACGCTGCGTCGCAACGCAGCGGCTCCGTGCTCGGGATCGCGCAACCCGATCTGCAATCCCTCAGGCAGCCCGAGGCGCTCCAACGGCGACTGCGCGGCGACCGTGCCCGGGCAGGCGATGGCGGCGCACAGCGCGACCACGCTGAGCAGCGCGATTCCGAGCCTCGCGAAGCGGGTGAGTGGCCGCAGCACCGACGGCCTCAGCCGGCGACGACGATCGCCGATACCCGACAGAAGTTGTGCGCCGGATCAGGGTCGTTGACCTTCCAGCGCGACGCGACGAGCAGTCGCAGCGGGGCGCCGGACGGGGTCGCCGCCTCGAGCAGCCCGCTGTTGGGCAGCAGCAGGGTGTAGGGCGTGCTCCCCAGCATGCGATCGCTGCGCTCCGAGCCCTCGTACGTCGTCAGCGCGAGTCCGGGGAGGGCCGCTTCCGGCTCGACGACGAGCCGGCGGATCCCCTCGGGCCGCGCATCGCAGCGCAGATGCACGGTCCCCAGCCCCGGGACGGGGGTCGCGATCGTCGTATCGAACGGCACGGTCGTCTCCTCGCGCCAGCCCAGCGAGAGCCCGCGTGCGACCGCTCCGGCGCTGCCGGGCCCCTGGCTCGTGAGCGTCGCGGTGACGCTGCAGCGCGCTGCGGCCGGATCGCTGAAGTCCCAACTCCAGCTCAAGCGGATCTCGGTCGGTGGGCGCCAGCTGCCGAACGTTCCTGCGAGCGGCAGGCCGTCGCCGACGATCCCGACGAAGCTACCGTGCGAGCGCTTCTCGCTCGGCGTGAACTTGTTCAAGCCCTCGTTGAAGTCTGGGCCTGTGAACTGCGTCATCTCGGGCTCGCGGATCGCGACCTCGCTGCCGCCCTCCCAGTCGCGGAACGTCCACAGCGTCATCGCGACGTCGCGCGACCGGTCGGACGGGAAGAAGCGGACCCACTGCGTGTCGGGCCGGCAGACGATCTGGCCGTCGCCGATCCCGGGCGCAGAGAAGCCGGCGCTGTCGCTGCCCTGCCAGCGACCGCCAGACCAGTCGAGCGCGACCTGCTGGACGACGGCCCCCGGCGGCGCAGGCGGGACCGGGGTCGGTGCCGGCTCGGCGGGCGCAGCCCCGCCGGATGCTGAAGCCGCGGCCAGGTCGAGCGCCTCGGCGAAGGCGCCGCGGCCGGCCTTGCCGTGCACGCTGGCGCTGACGAGCAGCCAGTGCCGTCCGGCGGCCACGGGACGTCGCAGCGCGAACTGAAGCCGCTCTCGCTTGCGCAACGGCGAGCGTCGCGTGACGTCCGCGATCGTCTTCGCGCTCGT
The DNA here is from genome assembly GCA_036389475.1 of Solirubrobacteraceae bacterium. GTDB lineage: Bacteria > Actinomycetota > Thermoleophilia > Solirubrobacterales > Solirubrobacteraceae > CADCVQ01. The sequence continues at coordinate 4,858 of DASVPU010000468.1, read as the reverse complement.
GTCGAGGATGCGGGCGCGGACGTTGGAGACGGTCCGCTTGCCGGTGGCGCGGAGCATCACCGCGAGCCGGCCGTTGCGCACGCCGGAGGCGACGACGTCGATCGGCAGATCGCGCCCGTCGAGGCGGAGCGAACGGCGGGTTCGCCGCTCGATCGCGCAGCCGGGCTGGCGGCCAAACGCGACGAGGCTGACGAGCCCCGGCCTTGCCTTGCGCAGGAAGGTGAGCCGCACCGCGGTGCTGCCCGTCAACGCCGTGCGGTGCGAGCCCTGCGCCACGATCTGCTCGCCGCGCCTGAGCACCACATGCAGGCCGTGGACGCGAGCGCCGGCGGCGGTCGTCGCACGGACGACGCCGATGCGTTGCAACGCGGCGGCATTTGCCGTCAGCGGCGCCAAGCGCACCGGCAGTTCGCGCGGGCACCCGGAAGCCGCCGCCGGTGCCGCCGTGAAGAGGCCGCCGAGCGCCCCGATCGCCAGCAAAAGCGCGCCCGAGCGTCGTGCTCCGCCGAGCGTCCTGCGGCGCAGCGGCGCGCTCGCGGCTACTCGAACATCATCGTGGCCTGGGCCTTCGCCCGGCCGCACGAGCGCGGCTGCTCGCCGATCAGGCCATCCGTGATCACGTTGTAGCGGCCCGGCAGCAGCGGTTGGTCGAGCACGTGGTCGAGCATCTGCTGACCGAACAGCGCCCCCAGGCTTGGAGCGGCTCCGATCAACTGGCCATCGAACCCGTAGACCGAGCTGCGCACGTCGCGGATCAGCGGGCCGTTGCTGCGGATCGGCACCGATAGGTAGCCGCCGTAGTCGGAGGCGCGACCGCCGGGCAAGGTCGCGTAGGTCACCGGCAGCTTGTCGTTGCACGCGCGGAACCGAAGGACGCGCGACGTCTGCTTGGGACCGCAGGAACGATCGCGGTTGGGCTCCCCGGTGAGCACGAGCGTGAAGCCTCCAACCTGCAGCGGTCCAAAGACGTCGCTCAGGCGCAGCTTCAGCGTGGTCGCCACCCGCAACGCGCGCCGCCGGGGGCTGGTGCCCAGGCGCTGGCCGCTGAAGGTGTACAGCTCGGCGCGCAGGTTGCGGATCCGTGGACCGCGCGAGCTGACGCGCACTCGGATCTGCTCCTTGTATGCGGCCGCGTAGGGGCCGTCGGGCAGCGACACCTTCGCCGGCAGGCGCGTGATGCAGCCCGCCTGCGCCGCCTGCGCCGCCTGCGCCGCCTGTGGCGCCGCGAGCACGATCGCGCCGGCCAGCAGCGCCGCTGCCGCGCGGCAGCCCGCCGTGGGTCGGCTGCGCAGACGGTGCCGAGCCATCGCTGAGGTCATTGACAATCGCATGCGGGTACCTCCGTTCAGCTCGCATGCCGTACCCGCACGCGGGGTTGGCGCCGGGCCGGCGTCGAGATCGGTGGATCGGCCGGCGGCTCGCCGGCGACGTCGTCCGTGGTAGGTGACGTTGCGCGAACGAGCTCACCCTCGACGCGTGACGCCCACCGTGTCGCGTCGTCGGCCAGCTTGGCCTCCGCTTCGAGCTCATGGCGCAGGTGCTCGAGCTCTGTGCCCAGCTTGCAGGCCAGCGCCTCGGCTTTCATGCGCAGGTCGATCTGCGCTTGCAGCGCAAGCCCCGCACGCGCCTCAGCGTCGATTTGCGCCCGGCGAACGGATTCCCGTGCAACGCTCAGCGCAGCGGACGCCCGCTGCTCTGCCAGCCGGATCGCCGCCGCCGCGTGCTCGTGCATCGCCTTCATGCGTGCCTCGGCGTGTGCGCGCACAACCTGCAGCGTTCGGCCGGTGTCGCTCGCCAGGTAAGCGAGATCGTCTTGCGCGACGACCGCTCGGCGCTCGGCCTCGGCGAGCGCCTGCGCCAGCGTCGCGACCGTCTCGGAGTCGATCTCGACGGCTGGCGGCGCAGCGAACTCGGTTGATCTCGGTGGGCGTGCGGCCATGCCGGCGACCCCACCCCCGGCGGTCCAAGTTGTGCTCACGGTGACTCCTCTTGCGTGGCGGACGCGCCGCTGGAGATGCCCGGGACGCTGCTGCTCTGAGCAGCGCTCGAGCTCTTGTCGCGGGCCGCGCTCTGGCTCGCAGGCGGCTGCGCGGTCGTGCGGGTCGGCTGGGAGCGGGTTCCGGCTGCGCCCGTCGTCTGCTCGCCCGGCAGCGGCGCAGTGGTCGGCTCGATCGCGGTGCCCGTGACGAACTTGTACTGGTCGGCTCGCAAACGGTTGGTGATCGGCACCAGCCGGCTGTCAGTCGCCAGCTGCTGTGCGTTGCGCAGCGCGTAGGCGAGGAAGCCGCGGACCTCCGGACGCTGCAATCCGCGCGTGGAGGTGTAGAGCAGGATCCGGCGCGCGAGCGGGTACTCGCCTGTCGTGATCGTCAGCTGCGAGGGGAACACGCAGTTCGGGGTCCTCTTGCCGTCCTCGTCGACCGTGGGAAGCCGCTGCGGAGGCGTGGTCCCCGCCGCGCGGGCGCGCTTGTCGGCGGCGGCGATCGCGGCGTCACGCGCGGGACCGGGATCGATCTCCAGCGGACGCAGCTGATCCTCGTACGCCTCGTAGTAGCTGAAGCGCACGAACCCGACCACACCGTTACGGCGCGCCCGCGCGAGCAGCTCACGCGTCCGGGTCGTGCGCAGCAGGTCGAAGCGGCGGTCGAAGCGCTTGCCCGCGCGGTCGCGGGCAAGCCGCTTGGCGCTCTGCACGCGACGCAGGTTTCGCTGCGCCAGCGCCGCGGGATCCAGCACCGCCTTCTTGCGCCGCGCGCGGCGGATGTTTTCCGCCCGGATCGAGCGCAGCACCCGGTCGCGGGCGTCGGCGACGGCGTTGCCGACGTAGATCCGGCGCTGGCCGGCCGCGGCGCTGCGCGCCTTGCGGACCTCGTTCTCCACGAGGGCGGGCACGCGTCGCGCCCGATCGCGCCCGATGATCGCCGTGCGGATCTCATCGTCGGAGCCGCGCGGCCTATAGTCGCTGCGCAGATCCTCCAGCGTCGCGTTGCTGAGCACGCCGAGCACCTGCGAGGCGAAGTTCGAGAACGCGTTCGCGCTCTGGCCCGGGCCGGTGGCCTTCAGCGGGAGGTCGTCGAAGCCGAGCTTGCTCCAGTTGTCGGTCGTCGAGCCGCGACGGTAGATCTTGGCGACGTCGGCGACGGTCAGGCAGTCGCCGCCGACGTCTGACTCGTTGCGCGTGGCGAGCACGATCGCGTCAGAGGCGATCTGGATCGGTGTGCGGATCTCGAGGCCGTTGCTGTTGCAGACCGCGAGCTCGGCGCGCGAGATCCGCCGCGAGGAGTCGACGACGTCGACCTCGCCACGGCAGAGGCGTGCGAAGCCCTCGGTCGCGCCGACGGCGCTGTAGCGCGGCTGCACCTGCTTCTGGGTCTTGGCGAAGCCGGTGACCGCGTTGCTGGTCAGCGAGCCCTCGCGCTCACCGGCGATCGTCAGCTCGCCGACGGTTCGCTTCGGAAGTTTTGCGACCGGATCCTGGCGCTGCTGGGCCGGGGCGCTTTGCAGGACGGTCGTCGACTCGCCGTCGGACCCGCTGGCGGCGATCTCGACTCCGCAGCCGGTCAGCATGACGCCGAAGACGGCGACGCAGACAGCGGCTGCCAACTGGCGGGTTGCACGGCTCATCCCTGAACCTCCTCTTGGGTGCTCTCCAGCGGCGGGAAGCGCAGCAGCGGCCCGGCCTGCACGACCTCCAGATCGGACAGGCGGATGCCCTGCAGCTCGTTGCCGAGCAGCAAGCCGCCGTAGTCGTTGCTGCGCCGGGCGTAGAGCGTCGGCGTGATCGAGCGATCGACGACGATCGCCCCGTAGGTGCGCAGCGCCGTGATGATCGCCTCGGCGGAGCGACGGTTGGCCCCGCCCGGGAGCTTGCGCGTCCGGTAGGCGGCCTTCAGGCGCATCCGCGCGCCCTCGGGCAGCGAGCCGATCACGTTGACGCCGTTGGTCACGGACGCCGGCTGCACGAAGATCCGCTGGGCGGCGCCGGGTACGGCGATCGCCAGCGCATGCTCGATCCTGCCCTGGCGCAGCTCGTCGGGCTGGATCACGCCGGCGAACAGCGGCAGCCCGGAGCCGCGCGCGCCGACGGCCGTGACCGGATCCTCCGTCGCGGGTGGGCTGAAGCCGGGGCCGTCGAGTCGCCAGCGCTTGATGAACTGATAGGAGATGACGTCCCCGACGCGGCGGGCGCGCCACATGTCATAGGCGACGCCCGCGGAGCGGTCGATGACGCTGTACCAGCCGTCGAACTCGGGGAACGGCTCGATGCCGGGCGTAACGCGCAGCGTCTTGACCTCTTTGGCGACCGGACCGCAGTTGCGCTGGCGGCAGACAAGGCGCACGCTCTCGCCGCCGGCCTCGCCGACGATCGTAGGCGTCCAGGCGCATGTGTTGACGTACAGCCGCAGGTCGCGCGCCTTGCGCTTGGCCGTACCGACGCTGCGCTGGTCGGCGGCGGCGACGACGCCGACGCGGCGCGAGGCGCTCGCGATCCAGGACGCGGAGCGCCGGTCGACTGCGCGGACGTCGGCAGGCGTGTTCCACGGGCTGCTCTCCGAGAACGGTCGCGGCAAGACGACCTGGCTGCGTGCCGGCAGCGGGGCGCCGGCGCTCGTGAGGTCGGTGCGCGGGGCCATCCCGCTGGAGCAGACTTGCGTGGCGCCGGTCGTGCTCCCGATGCTCTGACCGTCCAGGCCGATCGTGCCGGCGGCGGTCGTGGTCTTGCTCGACGTCGCCGCAGTGGGGGTCGTGGTCACAACCGGCGTGGTCTTCGCGGCGGCGGTCGTCGTCCGTGCGGCGGCGGCGCCGCCGTCGCTCCCGCAGGCGGCGAGCAGGCCAGCGGTCAGCAGGGGCAGGCAGA
>DASVPU010000467.1:0-14229 GCA_036389475.1 Solirubrobacteraceae bacterium | reverse complement strand
AACCTCCGAGCACCCGGCATCCCGCAGAAGCCGCGCGACCTCCAGCGAATGCTCGATGAACGGTGCGCCGTCGCTCTCGCGCCGCTGACCGGCGTGACATCGAGCAGCGAACTCGCGGGCCGAGTCCTTCAGCGAGGATGTCTGGTCGGTCGCCGTGCGATCGACATGTCTCGCGCGCCCAGCTCGAGCCCACCGCTTGGCGGAGGGTGCTTGAACGTCGGTCGGTGCAGCCAACCGCACAACCATGGTCTCTCCCTCCTGCGTCGCCGCCAGTCCGTCTTGTCCCAGCGTGCACTCGCGAGGTGTTCATTTCAACGCCCGCTCCACCAGGGTGAAGCGCACGCCGCCTTACGCCATGTATACCAACACCTTCGCCTGGCTCGCAGCGCGGCCCGATCACACGGCCGCGTGATCACTCGGCTCGTTGCGCGGGAGGCTCGTCGCGGATCCGCCGGTGTGGCAGCGTACATGGATGACGGAGCCGTGCTCGCGGATGAAGTCCTGCTGGGAGCGAACGACTTTGCCGCAGCAACTGCAGGTCCCCAGCTCGCGCCCCAGCTCACGGTCGCGAAAGACGGCGAGTTGATCCTGGGTCCGCGCAAGCAGTGCTCCGCTCGGAGGACGACTCCGCTGAGAACGCTCACCTGCGCGTGACGCCGGATTCATCGGCGTCCGGTCTCGCGCTCGCGTCAGATCCAAGGCCAGCATGCCGGCTCGCTCGCGCTCGACGGTCATCTGGGCCTGAACGATCTGGGCCTGAACGCGGACTGGACGCGGGTTTGACGGGCCGTGCGCCCGTAGCTGACATACACCATCAAAGGCTTCCATCGAAGACCCTGTTCAGCGCGATGTTCTGCCTCGGCACTTCTTGTAGGGCTGTTGCCGACCGCAGTTCCATCACGCAGCATTTCGGCAGCTCGGGACCGCCGGGGCACATCCGACACTAGCAATGAACGTCACAATGCCAAAGCGAGCTTAATCTCGGGCGCCACGAGCCCTACTCGGGCTCGGCTGGCTGCGCCGTGGACGGGCCGAGGCGAAACAGCTCCGCGACGAACGGCGGCTCGACGTGTGTGTGACTGGCAAACGCAACGACACGGCGCCCGGTCGCGCGCTCCACGACAGCGCGGAAGCTCGCTGCCTCCACCTCCTGAACCGCGTGCCGTAGCTCGTGGACCAAGTGCCCGCGACCGAACTCGATCATCCGCCGCTCGATCGCACTCAGCTCGATATCGAGCAGCGCGACGACCAGGTCGTCAAGCACATAGCTCGCGGCGTGCTTGACCGGCGTCTCGTAGGTCTCCGTGTGGATCGCCGCGATCTGTTCGGAGATCGCATCGGCGATCGCCGCCGGATTTATGCCCTGCTCGTCGCGCTCGGTCACGGTTTCGCTCCGGAGCCCGAAACCGACTGACAATGGACCAGGTACATCGCGTCCTCCAGAGTGGTGGTGACTCCGACGCTCGCACCAACCCGATCAAGACGAGGGCGCGCCTCCTGGAGGACATAAAGGGCCCCGTCACGCATCTGCGCTGCGCAGCCGCTGCCTGGCGATGCCACTCTAGCGGGCCAACGCAACTCCTGTAGCGCATCGATGAGCGAGAGCGCCGGCGCTCGGCCTGCTTGCCGGCGCTCGGCCTGCTTGCCGCCGCTCGGGTTCTACACGTGGAAGCTTGCCTTCCGAGATTCGAGGGCGGCTAGCCGAGCATCCCGCGTCACAGCCCGACGGCTACCGCCGACGGGCGATTCCCCGCGCCGAAGCTTGGCGTAGATGTTCTGAAAGTGCGTCGTCACGGTGCCTGGGCCGAACTGGCTCCCACGCCCGTCGAGCGCGATCTGCATCGCTTCGGCGCGCGCGAGGCGCGGCCGGTGTATGGCGCTCACGGATCAGGCCGTCGACGATGTCTGCGAATCCGGTAGCACGTTGAGCCCGCCGAAGATCAGCTCGTTGGCTCAGACGAGCTTGAGAACGTACCCGCCGGCACCGAAGTGGAGTGCGCGTTGCGCTACTGCGACTTGCGTGCGCCGGTAGCCGTCGCCCGCAAGGATCGCAGCGACCGTCGAGCGCGCGCGATCATCGGGATCGGCGATCGAACCCGCTCGGTGACGACTGGATCTTGGGTACTCCCCGCCGGCCTTCCTTGCGTAGAGCAGCGCGCTGGCAAAGCCCGGAGTATCTGTAGGCCGCATCGGGCGCACCATCTCCCGTTGGGGGTATTGGCGCTGCAACCGGGCGTCTGCGAGGCCACCCGGCGATCGATGGCCTGCGCCGTCGACCGAGGTGTAGACGGAGCAATATCTTTCGCCCGCAGATCACGACAAAGGCCTAGTGAGACACTGAGCACGTGAAACTACGCGACATCTACGCCCGTGACGGGCTGACCTTCTCGATCGAGTTCTTCCCGCCCAAGACCGACGAAGGAGTCGAGAAGCTCTTCGCGGAGCTAGAGATCCTCAAGACCCTCAACCCGGCGTTCTGCTCGGTGACCTATGGCGCCGGCGGCTCGACCGAAGGCAGGACGCTGGAGATCGTCAAGCGCATCAAATGGCAGGCCAAGCTCGAGGTCATGTGCCACCTGACCGTCGTCAACCAGCCCCAGAAGCGGCTCACGGCCATGCTGGCCGATCTGTGGGCCAACGACATCGAGAACATCATCGCCCTGGCCGGCGACCCCCCCGAGGGCGCCGAGGCCGATTGGACCGCGCACCCCGAAGGCTTCCAGCACTCGCGCGAGCTCGTCAACGCGGCGATGTGCGGCCAGCACGGCTGGACCGGCTGGTTCTCCGTTGCGGTTGCCGGATTCCCGGAGGTCCATCCCCGAGCCGCGAGCCGCGAGAGCGACTTAAGCTATCTGAAAGAGAAGGTCGACGCGGGCGCCGACGTCATCATCACGCAGCTGTTCTTCGACAACGAGGACTTCTACCGCTACGTCGAGGACATCCGTGCCCTTGGCATCGTCGTGCCGGTCGTGCCAGGGATGCTCCCGATCCAGTCAGCGGCCCAGTGCCGTCGATTCGCGAAGATGTGCCGCGCGAAGATTCCGCCGCGTCTGGACGCGCTGCTCGACAAGGTCGCCGACGACAACGAGGCGGCGGTGCAGATGGGGATCGAGTACACGACCAAGCAATGCGAGGGTCTGCTGAGCTTTGGCGTTCCGGGTCTTCATTTCTACTCACTGAACAAGAGCCATTCGGTCGTCGCCATTCATGAAAACCTCAACCTCGGCGCATTGACTGCAGCGGCTTGAGCAGATGATCGATCTCACCGAAGTCGGTGCACACGCCCGCCCCGGCGGCGAGGGCAACTGGGAGGTGCGCTTCGGCGTGTACCTCCCAAGCATCACCTTCTCGAAGGGTTACCGACTCAAGGTGCGGATCATCCACGAGCTTGACCAGTACATCCGGGGCATGGAGCCGAGGGAGTTCTGGATGAACTGGGAGGAGTCCTCGCCGCTTGGCCTATGGGAGACGACGGTCGCGCTGGTGGACGATCCAGCCAGCCATTTCGGCGACCCCGGCCAGTACCTCTACCGCTATCAGCTGCTGCGCGGAGAGCAGCCGGTCACGTTCTGGTTCGCGGACCCGTTCGCCCGCGCCGTCGGGCTGGGGACGCAGTCGGCGTTCGAGGTCGATCCGCTGGGCGAGCCGTTCACCTGGACAGACGCGGACTTTCGCGTGCCGGCGATCGACGACATGGTCGTCTACGAGCTCAACGTCCGCGAGTTCAACCGCGACTTCCAGGGCGTGGTCAATCAGCTGGACTACCTCCACGACCTGGGCGTCAACACGCTCGAGCTGATGCCGGTCACCAACGTCCGGGAAGACGTGGAGTGGGGCTACACGCCGCTGGGCTTCTTCGCGCCGGACGATCGCATGGGCGGAGTCGCCGGCATGAAGCTGCTCGTCAACGCGTGCCACGAGCACGGGATAGCCGTCATCGTCGACGCCGTCTACGCCCACGCCCATCCGGAGTACGCCTACAACCTCGTCTACGACGTGACTCGCGAGGACAACCCGATGATGGGGTACTTCGCGGGCGAGTTCTTCTCGCGCCCCGGCACGGACTACCGCAAGCGGTTCACTGCCGACTACTTCTTCGAGGTCAACAAGTATTGGCTGGAGGCCTTCCACGTCGACGGGTTCCGCTACGACTACGTTCCCGGGATGTACGAAGGCGACCCCACCGGCCCTGGTTATCCTGAATTGGTCTACCGAACCGCGCAGCACGCCAAAACGCTGGCAAAGTTCCAGGATTCCAATCCGATCATCCAGTGCGCCGAGCATCTGCCCGATCCGGTAGGGATCCTCTCGAAGACCTACTCCAATTGCTGCTGGCAGAACGGCCTGTTGCACAGGGCGCGCGACATGGCGAGATTTCAGTACGTCAGCGAGGACATCGCGCACCTGCTCGATCCGCAGTTGCAGGGATATCCGACCGAGTACCACAACCCCGCCGCCGGCGACTCGATGGCCGTCGCTCCCTTCCAGTACCTCGAGACACACGACCATCGCCGGTTCATCAACACCTTCGGCGAGCTCGAAACGCGCGACCTCATCGGCGAGGCCTACGGCAACCGGGACCTGTTCTACAAAGTCCAGCCGTACATCATCGCGCTGTACACCGCCAAGGGCATACCGATGCTGTGGCAGGGCGGTGAGTTCCTGGAGAACTGGGGCGTCCCGGACTCGGGAGTCTCGCGCAACCTGTACGAGCGCCCGCTGCACTGGGAGTACTTCTACGACGTGCCCGGTCGCGCGCTCGTACGGCTGCACAGAGTGATGGGAGCACTGCGACGCTCACATCGCGCGCTCGCCGCCCGCACCTCCTTCTACTACCACGACGTCGCTGAGCACCGCCGGCAAGGCGTGATCGCCTACCGCCGCGAGGCGCCTGCCGATTCCAATCCCGCGAGCGGAGCACCGGCAGCGGCCGAGCACCTGCTCGTGGCGCTCAACTTCTCCGACAGCCCGGCGACGGTCCAGGTGCCGTTCGCGCGCGCCGGGCGCTGGATGGAGCGCATCGACGGCCGCGGGATCCTCGACGTCGGCGGGGACGAGCAGTGGATGCCGATTGTCGTCCCGTCGAACTACGGCGTCGTGTACGAGCACACGTAGAGGCGGTTGCCAAACGCGCGCCCGCTGCGCGACGGACGCTACACCGCGGCCGGTGCGCTCAGATGCGGATACAGCGGGTAGCGCTCGGCCAGCGCTCGCGTCCGCTCCGACAGCTCCGCCCTGTCGCTGTCGTCGAACGCTCCCGTCAGGGCCTCGCCGATGACCGTGCCGATCTCGCGAAAGTCTTCGGCATCCAGTCCGCGCGTGGCCAGCGCGGAGGTCCCGATCCGCAGCCCCGACGTGATCATCGGCGGTCGCGGGTCGTTGGGCACCGCGTTGCGGTTGACCGTGATGCCGATCTGCGCCAGACGATCCTCGGCATCGGACCCGGCGAGCTGTGAGTCGCGCAGGTCGGCGAGCACGAGGTGCACGTCGGTGCCGCCGGTCAGCACGTTCACGCCCGCGGCGAGCAGCTCGTCGGCGATCGCCACGGCCCCGGCGCGCGTGCGCCGCTGGCGCTCCTTGAACAGCTCGGTCGCCGCGATCCTCAGCGATACGGCCTTGCCGGCGATGATGTGCATGAGCGGGCCGCCCTGCTGACCGGGAAAGACGGCGGTGTTGATCTTCTTGGCGAACTCATCGCGGCACAGGATCATGCCGCCGCGCGCACCGCCGAGCGTCTTGTGGATCGTCGTCGTGACGACATCGGCGTGGGGAACCGGGCTCGGGTGCTCGCCGGCCGCGACGAGACCGGCGAAGTGGGCCATGTCGACCATGAGATACGCGCCGACCGAATCGGCGATCTCGCGGAAGCGCGCCCAGTCCAGCTGGCGCGGGTAGGCGGACCAGCCGCCGAGGATCATCTTCGGCTTGGTCTCCTCGGCCAGCCGCTGCAGCTCGTCCATGTCCACGCGCGAGTCCTCGCCGGAGACGCCGTAGGCGACGACGTCGTAGAGCTTGCCCGAGAAGTTCAGCTTCATCCCGTGCGTCAAGTGGCCGCCGTGATCGAGGCGCATGCCCAGGACTCGGTCGCCGGGATCGAGCAGTGCCATGTACGCGGCGGCGTTCGCCGTCGCGCCGCCGTTGGGCTGGACGTTTGCGTGCTCGGCGCCGAACAGGTCCTTCGCGCGCTTGATCGCGAGCTCCTCCACGACGTCGACGTACTCGCAGCCACCGTAGTAGCGCTTGCCCGGCAGACCCTCGGCGTACTTGTTCGTCAGCGTCGAGCCCTGGCAATCCATGACGGCCTGGGGAACGAAGTTCTCCGAGGCGATCATCTCAAGCGTCGTCTCCTGACGGCGCGCCTCGGCCGTTAGAAGCTGCGCTATCTCGGGATCGACCTCGTTTACTGGCTTGGTGAAGTGGTCCAGCCCCAGATCGGTCATAGACCGGACGGTACCAGCCGCTAACTCCTCGGCCGGACGCCGAAGCGCGAGCGTGCCGAGGGCGAAGAGCATCAGTCCGGCGCGGCCGCCGAAGAGACATCCAGCAGTGCCAGGGCGTCGCATCCCACGAACGCGGCCTCCAGCGGCTCGCCGGCGGTGAGCAGGCGGTGCCACAGCGCGTCGACCGCGGTCCGGCGCACGAGGATCAGCACCCGGCGCTGCCCTTCGCGCAGGATCGCGAGCACGCTCGCGTCGTCAGGATCGTGACCGACGGCGCCGATCGCCAGATCGGCCGGAAGCCCTGCGACGCCCAGCAGCCGGCTGACGCGCGGGCCGATGACGCTGATGATCGAGATGGTCGAGCCGATGTCGCTGTGCGCCAGCTCGGAGCGTTCGCGGCCTTTGCCCATCTTGCGCCCGGCGGCCAGCGCCGGCGGGGCGCCCACGAGCAGCGCCCGGCGCGCATCCAGCCGCAGGTGCCAGACTCCGCGCAACCGCCGCGCCGTTCCCGGGCCTGGCGGCGGGTCGCCGAGTGCAGCCGCCAGCGCGCGATCCAGCAGCGAGGCCGGGCCGCGGAGCTCGAGCGTGCCGAGGTCTGACCGGTCCGCCAGCCCGACGCTCTTCATGCAGGCGGCGATCTCACCCTGCACCGAGCCGTAGAGCGCGACGATCATTCGCCCGTCGCGTTCGGTGAGCTGAGCGCCGGCGGCCAGGCACGTGGCGGGAATTAACGACTCGATTGTCGGGTGCAAAGGGGTCTGGTGGCTGTAAAGAGATCAATCCGTCGCCAGGACAGCGAGATCGATGATAGGCGCTGAATGCCCATGCGGATGTAACCGGCCGAGAAGTCGGGCCTGTCAGGCGGCGAGGCGCTCGTCGCGACTCTGTTGCACTGCCGTCATCGCGCGCAGGTATGTCGCGCTGCGACAGCGGCTGACGGTCTTCATGTTCAAGCGGATCCCCAGCGGGCGCAGACGAGCGCCCATTCACGGCAGTGCTCGGTTGCGAGGACGAGTAGCTCCGCGAGCTGCGTCTCGGCCCGTGTGGCGTCGCGCGCCCGCAACCCTGAGCGCGTCGCGATCGTGGCGCGGGTCGAGTCCTTCGTCGTGCAGGCAGATGAGATCGTTCGTGTGATCGCCGCCGAGCGCGAGCATGCTCCGTTTTGGAGGGCCGCCATCGACGGCCGGCGGAATCTAAGCTTTGTCGTTGGACCGCCGGGCGAACCGCGTCAGGAGGTTCTGAGCAACAGCGCACGACCGGCGAATCCAACGCCGCGGGCTAGCGCGGTGAGGAACCGCTCGCGCAGGAACCGGTTGCCGCCGATGGCGACGAGCGTCTGCGCGTTCGTCCAGGCGTTGTCGCGCGCGCGCTCGACGCTCCAGTTGGCGAACACGTCGTCAGCCTCTCCGAAGGCCATGTCCACGTCCCCGACGAGGCCCGTCGTGAAGCGCTGCTTGATCTCGTTCTGGACCTTGGCGAGGATCCTGTCGACGATGGTGTAGTCATGGTGCTGAACCGACCCGCGATTCAGCTTTACTCCGAATTCAGCGCTCGTCGACACGAGCGCGAGGACGAGGTCGTGATTGATGTGCGCGTTCATCCCCGCGATCGCGAACTGCAAGGGCGCGATGCCGCGCGCGCTGCGCAGTTCGAATAGCGGCGCCCACGCCGGCGGTATCTTCTCGCGCGAGTTCGAGTCATCCACGGCGCTGAAGTAGAGGTTGGCGAAGACGACGTCCAGGCGCGACATGAAGGCGGGATCAGTGAACGCAGCCTTTGCCGTGTGCGCTGCGACCGCCCGCGTAACCGCTAAATACAGTTCGTTGAAGCGCCTGATGCCGTCGTTGTAGGGCAGCGGGATCGCGATCGACTCCATGTGCGCAGCGACGGCGTCAATCGCTTCGACGACAGCGCGTTCATCCGTGGCTGTTTGCATATAAACGATGCTAGGGTGGCCACCCGTGGCCATGGACGCACGTTGGAGTCGCGGCCGGTTCAGCGTAACAGCAGTCGAACGCGCCAGAGCGCCCAAGCATTCAGTCACGCTGGCGGCGCTGATCCGTCGGATCCTGCGGCGGCGGCTCGCTCGCGCTACGCCAGCCCAGCGTGACATCCGCGAGAACGTCACCATCTGAACCTTCGCAGCGAAGTGGACGAAGGTTGAGGTTCATTGAAATAGGTGAAAAGTGAGCATCGTCGAGGATCACGGGATCCGCCAGGTCGATTGAGGCCCGTCGCAATGGCTCGCTCGTCGTCAGCGACAACTTCCGCCACGAGGCGGCGTCGTCGGGCGGTGCATGGTCGCTGCGGCCTGGCGATAGCGTCCAGGCCGTGAGCCTGCTCTCGGACCTCGTCATCCGACCCGCCGCGCGCGTCGGCGCGACCGCCCAGAACGCGCTCGAGGTCGCCCGCTTCGGCGGGCTGCAGACGGGCGAGGAGGCGTCGCCGTTCGTGGTCGCCGCGCAGGGGCCGATCTACCGGCTGCGGCGCTACTTCCCGCCTGACGTCAACGGCAAGTCAGCCGGACCGCCGGTGCTGCTCGTCCCCCCGCTGATGCTCGCTGCCGACGTCTACGACGTTTCGCCGTCGTCGAGCGCCGTGGCGACGCTGCGCGAGCACGGCGCGGACCCATGGGTGGTGGACTTCGGCGCGCCCGAGCACGAGGAGGGCGGCCTTGAGCGCACGCTCACAGACCACGTCGTGGCCGTCAGCGAGGCGGTCGATCAGGTGCGCGAGATCAGCGGCCACGACGTGCACCTCGGCGGCTACTCGCAGGGAGGGATGTTCTGCTATCAGACGGCCGCCTACCGCCGCAACGAGGGCTTGGCGAGCCTCATCACGTTCGGCTCGCCGGTCGACACCCTCGGTGCGCTTCCATTCGGGATCCCGGAGGACATCGCGGTTCGCGGAGCGGGCTTCCTTGTCGACCACGTGCTGTCGCGCTACGCGTTGCCGGCCTGGGCGAGCCGCCTGGGCTTTCGTTTGCTGGATCCGGTCAAGACGCTGCGCCAGCAGATCGACTTCGTCATGGCGTTGCACGACCGCGAGTCGCTGCTGCCGCGCGAGCGCCAGCGCCAGTTCCTCGAGGCGCGCGGCTGGGTCGCGTGGCCCGGCCCCGCACTCGCGGATTTCGTCCACCAGTTCGTCGCCCACAATCGCATGCTCTCCGGCGGCTTCGTCATCGACGAGCGGCTGGTGACGCTCGCCGACGTGACGCTGCCGGTCTTGACGGTTCTCGGAGAGGTCGACGAGATCGCGCCGCCGCAAGCCGTGCGGGCGGTGCGCCGCGCCGCGCCGCGCGCCGATGTCTACGAGCTGGCGCTGCGCGCCGGGCACTTCGGGCTGGTCGTCGGCTCGACGGCCTCGCAAACGACGTGGCCGGTTGTGGCGGACTGGGTGCGGTGGCGCGACGAGGGCGCCGATCTGCCCGTCCAGGTGCGGTTGACCGCTGACGGCGAGCCCGATCCGCCGCCGCCGGTCGGCACTCGCGTCGGCTTCGGCATCGAGCTCGTCGCCGGCGTCGGGATGGGTGTCGCTCGCTCGGTACTGCAGACGGCCTCGCGAGCGGCCGACGTGACGCGGCTCGTAACGCGGCAGGCAACCCGTCAGCTTCCGCGCCTGACACGGCTGGAGCGCCTGGCGCCGTCGACGCCGATCTCGATCGGGCTGCTGCTCGACGAGGGCGCCAAGGCATCACCCGACGCCGTCGTGTTCCTCTTCGGCGATCGCGCGTACACGCAGGGCGCGGTCAAGGAGCGCATCGACAACGTCGTGCGCGGGCTGCTGTCGCTCGGGGTGCGCCACGGCGAGCACGTCGGCGTGCTGATGCAGACGCGCCCGAGCGCGCTCGTCAGCGTCGCGGCGCTGAACCGGATCGGCGCCGTGGCGGTCCTCCTGCGTCCCGACGGCCCGGTCGATCGCGAGCTCGAGCTTGGAGGGTGCGCGCGTGTGATCGCAGATCCACAGCTGGCCGATCGCGCTCGGCAGCTCGGCTCGCCGGCCCCACGGGACGTGCTCGTCCTGGGCGGCGGCGCCGCGCCGCGCGATCTCGGCACCGGGCTCGTCGACATGGAGCGGATCGATCCCGGCGAGGTACGCGTTCCGGCCTGGTATCGCCCCAATCCCGGGCGCGCGAGCGAGCTGGCGTTCGTGCTCTTCACCGGCGAGGGCGAGCGAACCCGGTGCAACCGCGTGACGAACGGACGGTGGGCGCTGTCGGCCTTCGGCACTGCGTCCTCGGCGGCGCTGTCGGACGCCGACACGGTGTACTCGGTCACGCCGATCTATCACCCATCGGGGCTGCTGATGTCGGTCGGCGGCGCGGTCGCGGGCGGCGCCCGGCTCGCGCTGGCAGAGCGCTTCGATCCGGAGAGGTATTGGGAGGAGGTGCGCCGCTACGGCGTCACGGTGGGCTCCTACACCTGGACGATGCTGCGCGAGCTCGTCGAGCGAGCGCCCGATCCCAGCGAACGCCATCACCCGCTGCGGCTCTTCATCGGGGCGGGGTTGCCGCGCGGGCTGTGGCGGCGCGTCGAGGACCGCTTCGCGCCCGCGCGCATCCTGGAGTTCTACGTATCTGCCGAGGGCGAGGCCACGCTCGTCAACGTCGCCGACACCAAGCCGGGCGCGAAGGGCCGCCCGCTGCCCGGCAGCGCGGAGCTGCGGATCGCCGCCTTCGACATCGAGAACGCGCGCTTGGTCGAGGGCGCCGACGGCTTTGCGATCGAGTGCTCGCGTGGCGAGGAGGGGATGCTGCTCGCGCGCGAGCGCGCGGGCGTGGTCTCGCCTGCCGGCAGCCCGCTGCGCGGCCTGTTCGAGCGCGACGATGCCTGGCTGCCCACCGGCGACCTCTTCCGCCAGGATCTCGACGGCGACTTTTGGCTCGTCGACGACGTGCGCTCGGTCGTCCGAACCGCCGAGGGCCCGGTGCCGTCGCTGCCGATCGCCGAAGCTTTGGGCGATCTCGATGCAGTCGATCTGGCGGTCGCCTACGGCGTCCGAGCCGGCGCCGGCGAGCTTGCCGTGGCCGCCGTCACGCAGCGGCCCCGCACGAAGCTCACCGCGGCGGATATTTCCCGCTCGCTGACAGGACTACCGGTGGACCGGCGACCGAGGGTCGTGCACGTCGTCCGCGAGATCCCGTTGACGACGTGGTACCGGCCGCTGACGGGCCCGCTGCGCCGCGCGGGCCTGCCACGGGCGGGCCGTCGCGCCTGGTACCGCGACGGCGCCGAGTACACGCAGCTGACGAGCGAGGTCCGGGCGCGGATCCTGGGGCGGAGGCGATAGCAGGATCGTCCACTCGCGGACTGAGATGTACTAGCCTCTTTCGAACCGGCGGATCGCCCACTCGATCGGGGCGCCTCGGCGCCCAGCCGGGCCACGCGCGGGCCTCGTGCCAGCGGCCAGTCCCGGTGATCGGGAGTGTCGATAACCGCCCCAGGTAACGACACACACCCTGGGGACGTACCAATAAAGCGGTGATCTAGGACCGGGCGGTACCGGGCGAGCTCTAGGCTCGCCCGGCCGCGTTAAAAGCAGTGCCGGCACGGCTTGCGGCCCGTAGGCCGCCGTCCGCCGCCGGCTGTCACCGTGTGGACGATGCACGGCTCTTCGCTGCCGCTCGCGCTGCACGCGATCCACATCGGTCGACACCTGCATCACCGCTTCACGGGGCGGCATGTCGACTACATCGGCGTCGGGCTCGCCGCCGCAGTCAGCTGGCTCGGGATCCCCGGACCCGGGGAGGGCGCGCTGATCGCCGCGGGCATCTCGGCCGCGCTCGGTCACGTCGACATCGTCGGGATGATCCTGGTCGCCTGGGTCGGCGCCATGACCGGCGGAACCGCCGGCTGGCTGATCGGACTCAAGGGCGGGCGGGCGCTGATGGTCAAGCCAGGGCCGCTGCAAGGCACCCGCCGGCGCCTGCTTCGCCACGGAGACGAGGTCTACGCGCGGCGCGGCTGGCTCGCGGTGTTCCTCGCCCCGTCGTGGATGGCCGGCGTCAGCGGGATGCACGCTCGGCGCTTCCTGCCTGCCAACTCCGTCGCGAGCCTCGTCTGGGCGGCGACGATCGGCCTCGGTTCGTATTACGCCGGGCCGCCGGTCGCGGAGGCGATCGGTGACATCGGGACCGCCGGGCTCGTGGCCCTGATCGCGTTCATCGCCCTCTCGACATTCGTCCGCCGGCGCCGGCGGCGTCTTCGCTGACGGCCCACCACTGCGCGACAGGCGCGGCGCTGCCGACAGAAGCCCGACAGCGAGCTAACCCCGGCCGACACGCTGCTCTTCGAGCGCTTCCGCCGGGGAGCGCACGTCTCCGGCGACGGCGACGGCGACGGCGGCTTCGGCCTCGGCCTGCCGATCGGGCGGGAGCTGGCGAACCGGATGGACGGCGAGCTCATGCTGCAGGGGTCTGCATCGAGCTGCGGCTCATGCCGACCCGGCGCCCGCGCCGGTGTAACGGTCACGGCCCAACCCGATCCTCATACGAGCTGCGCAGCATCAAGCGAGCGCCTTGACACCATTCATGGCAATGCAGACCGCCGAGCTTCACGCGATGTTCGCCGCCGACGAGCAGCACTGGTGGTATCGCGGGCGGCGCCGCGTGCTGCGTGCGATCCTCGACCGGCTGCCGCTGACGCCCGGCGCGTGCGTCCTGGACGCGGGCTGCGGCTCGGGCCGCACGCTCGACGAGCTCTGCGACTACGGGCATGCCTGCGGCGTCGACCTCAGCGACGAGGCTGTCTGCGCCACGGCCGCGAGGGGCCATGACGTCTTGGCCGGCCGCATCGAGGCGCTGCCGTTCCCGGCCGCGACCTTCGACCTGATCACCTGCCTGGACGTCATCGAGCACACGCCAGACGACCGTTGCAGCCTGCGCGAGCTGCGACGAGTGACCCGCCCCGGCGGCTTCCTCGTCGCCACCGTGCCCGCCTATCCGCGCATGTGGTCGGTGCACGACGAGGTCAACCTGCACTTCCGCCGCTACACCTGCCGCACGCTGCACGCGGCCGTTGCCGCCGCCGGCTGGGAGATGAGCGAGTCGACACACTTCAACAGCGCGCTCGTGCCAGCCGCCGCCGCGGTTCGCGCCATGCACCGGACGAGCCGGGGGGGCTCGGAGCTGAACCTCACGCCGCCCGCGCTCAACGGCGTGCTCGAGCTGCCCTTGCGGGCAGAGGCGACTGCGCTGCGATACGGATTCGCCTGCCGATCGGCCTCTCGCTGCTGACGGTGCTCGTCAATCCTGGCTGCTCTCAGGAGCAGTGGGCTCTGCGTCAGGCGGCGCGCGCGAGCAAGAGGATCCGCAGCCGCCCAGAAGCGAACGCCTGGCCGGTCAGCGCGTAGGCGATAGCGGCGCCCGCCGTAGCTCACCAGACCACTCGCCGGCACATTCGCGGGCCCGGGGTCGAGCACGGTGCCGGCCGCGGTGCGCAGCACGACCGCTGCGCCCGTGAACCGGTTCAAGAGCTGATGTAGCCGAGGTCGTCCTGGATCGCGAGCGTGAACCGCCAGAGCTTGCGCTCGCGCAATGGCGGATGGTGCCCCCGGCCGGCGCAAGCACGTAGGGGCCGCCGAGGTCCCTCGATCAGGTGCCGGCCCACGCCCGCGTCGGCGACGAGGATACGGGTGGCCGGGAACGAACGACCACCTGGGCACGCGCGGCTTCTCCTCGACCGGCCGGACGTGGCAGTTCCGGTCGGCCTTCTCGCGGCCTCAGGTGAAAGCACTCGTGCAGGTGCACGATCGAGCCCACAATTCTCTTCGATGCCATTAGCTTGTTGGG
>DASVPU010000466.1:0-6846 GCA_036389475.1 Solirubrobacteraceae bacterium | reverse complement strand
GCGTCCGCGACGGCGACGCCGTACGCGCCGGCGACGTGCTCGTCGTCCTGGAGTCGATGAAGATGGAGCTCGAGGTCCTCGCACCCGCGGCCGGGACCGTGCACGGCCTCGCGGTCGCCGCGGGAGACCGCGTCAGCGGCGGTCAGCTGCTCGTCGCGGTCGGAGGCGACGGCGAATGACGGCGTGTCGTCGCTCGATAGTGGCCGCCGTGAAGCGGCAAGGCCGGTGCTCGCGATGAGCGCCGTGTTGACGGCAAGCGCCCGCCGCCGCGACGATGCCTTCGCCGCCAACGAAGCCGCGCACCGGGCTCTCGTCGGGGATCTGCGCGAGCAACTCGCGCGCTCGCGGGCGGGTGGGGGAGAGCGCGCCGCCGCGCGCCACGTCGCGCGCGGCAAGCTGCTTCCGCGCGAGCGCGTCGAGCGGCTGCTGGACCGCGGCGCCCCGTTCCTCGAGCTCTCGCCGCTGGCGGCGCACGGCCTCTACGACGGCGCGGCGCCGGGCGCCGGCATCGTCACCGGGATCGGGCGCGTGAGCGGCCGCGAGGTCGTCATCGTCGCCAACGACGCGACGGTCAAGGGCGGGACGTACTTCCCGATGACGGTCAAGAAGCACCTGCGCGCGCAGGAGATCGCCTTGCAGAACCGGCTGCCCTGCGTCTACCTCGTCGACTCCGGCGGGGCGTTCCTGCCGCTGCAGGACGAGATCTTTCCCGACCGCGAGCACTTCGGCCGGATCTTCTTCAACCAGGCGACGATGTCCGCGGCGGGGATCGCGCAGATCGCCGCGGTGATGGGCTCCTGCACCGCGGGCGGGGCGTACGTGCCGGCGATGAGCGACGAGACCGTCATCGTGCGCGAGCAGGGGACGATCTTCCTCGGCGGTCCACCGCTCGTGAAGGCGGCGACCGGGGAGGACGTGTCGGCCGAGGAGCTCGGCGGCGGCGACCTGCACAGCCGCCGCTCGGGCGTTGCCGACCACCTCGCCGGCGACGACGTCGAGGCGCTGCAGATCGTGCGCTCGATCGTCGCGACGCTCGCTCCTCGCGGGCCCGCGCCATGGCAGCGGGCGGACGTGGAGGAGCCCGCCGTCGATCCCCAAGGGCTCTACGGCGCCGTGCCCGTCGACCCGCGCGCCGGCTATGACCCGCGCGAGATCGTCGCCCGCATCGTCGACGGATCGCGGCTGCACGAGTTCAAGGCGCTCTACGGAACGACGATCGTGTGCGGGTTCGCTCACATCCACGGCCACCCCGTCGGGATCCTTGCCAACAACGGCGTGCTGTTCTCCGACAGCGCGTTGAAGGCGGCGCACTTCGTCGAGCTGTGCGACCAGCGCGGGATCCCGCTGCTGTTCTTGCAGAACGTCACCGGCTTCATGGTCGGACGCGAGGCAGAGGCCGGCGGGATCGCCCGCGACGGCGCGAAGATGGTCGCCGCCGTCTCGTGCGCGCGCGTTCCGAAGCTCACCTTCATCGTCGGCGGCTCCTACGGCGCCGGCAACTACGGCATGTGCGGGCGCGCGTTCGGCCCGCGCTTGTTGTGGATGTGGCCGAACGCGCGGATCTCGGTGATGGGCGGCGAGCAGGCGGCGACGGTGCTGAGCGCCGTCGCGTCCGACCGCGACCCCGCCGAGATCGACGCGGTGCGCGCCCGCACGCGCGCCCAATACGAGACGCAGGGCCATCCGTACTACGCGACGGCGCGCCTGTGGGACGACGGCGTCATCGATCCGCTGAGAACGCGCGACGTCGTGGGGCTGGCGCTGTCGGCATGCGCCAATGCGCCGCTCGGCCCGCTCCAGCGCCCGGTCTTCCGGATGTGACGAGGATGGCGCCGGCAACCGACGCTCCAGCGGGTGCGGCCGACCGGCGCGTCCTGTTCTTCGGCGACTCGTTCGTTGCCGGCACCGGCGACCCGACGGGGCTGGGCTGGGTCGGGCGCGTCGTCGCGTCCTCGTACGCGGCAGGCGTCGCGCTGACCGCGTACAACCTCGGCATTCGCGGCGACACGTCCGTCCAGGTCGCCGCCCGCTGGCGCGCTGAGGCGCGCCCGCGCATGGTCGCTCCTGCCAGCTACGGGGTCGTCTTCGGCTTCGGCGTCAACGACGCGGTGCTGGAGGACGGGCGGGTGCGGGTCGACCCGCGGCGGGCGCTCGACAGCCTGGGCAGAGTGCTCGACGATTCGGCGGCGATCGGGCTGCGCCCGTTGGTCGTGGGTCCGGCGCCCGCCGGCGAGGTCGCGGACGACGCGCGCGTCGGCGCCCTGTCGGCGTCCTTTCAACGCCTCGCGGCGGACCGCGGCGTGCCGTTCGTGGCCGTCTTCGACGCGCTGAGCCAGTCGTCGCAGTGGGCCCGCGACGTCGCCGGCGGCGACGGCGTTCACCCGGGCGCAGCGGGGTACGCGGCTCTTGCGCAGCTCGTGCTGAAGGGCGGATGGCTGCGATGGCTGTCTTGGAAGCGGACGGCTTCACAGCCTGATTACTTGGTCTCGCGCGCATCACAGCACCCTCATGAGGTATGCCGAAGCTCTACGCATACATGGACGAGCTGCTCGCTGAGATGGAGGACTTCATCCGCGAGTACCACGGGTACGACAGCCCGTGCTGGCGCTCGGGTGACTTCGCGGCCGGCGCGCTGCTGGCGTTCAAAACCCGCCACGCCGAAGGGCGCCCCGGCAACTGGACGGTGGCCGACGTGCGCGAGTTCATGCTGAGCTGGTTTCCGCGGACGGTCTGCGCCGACCAGGATCTGCGGCGCGACGTTCCCGACTGCGCCGCCGTCTTCTTCCGCTTCATGGCCGCGCGCGGATCCCTTACGGGCGATCCGCTGTGCGAGCTCGAGGCTGCATGCCGGCGCCTGCGCGGCCAGTTTCTGAGCAGCTGCCGCGATCCGGACCAGTGGGATCCGGCGAAGGTGCGGCTCAGCCGGATTCTCGCTCGTCTGCCGGCTGTGGTGCGTCCCGCAAGGACTTCAGGTCGAACCCGGGGTCCTCGCCGAATTCGCGGCGCAGCCGCCGTGCGAAGCCGGTATAGCGGCGCTTTGCCTCGCTGTGGCGGCCGTTGAGGAGCAGTGCGGTAATGAGCTCCCGGCAGACCGTGGAGTCGTAGGGCTCCAGTTCGGACAGGCGCTCGAGATGCTTGATCGCAGCCGCGTCGTCTGCGCGCCCGCGGGCCAGCACCGTCAGGATCCGCAGGGCGTACGTCGCCAGCGACGCCAGCCGGGTGCGCTCGTCGTAGGCCCAGTCGGCGTAGGGCTCGTCGGCCAGGAAATCCCCGCGATACAGCTCGATCGCGTGCTCGAGATGGTGCGTCGCGGCAGCAGGCTCCAAGCGGTCCATGGCGGCCGAACCCTCCTGCACCGCGTGCTCGAACTCGTCGACGTCGATCCAGACGCTCTCGCTGTCGAGGGCATAGCCGCCCGCGATGGCGATGACGAAGGACGACTTGGCGTGCGGCGGACGGCGCGGCTCGAGCTTCTCGCGCAGCCGGTGGATGACGTGGCGGGTGTTGCTGAGCGACCGCTGGCCGCTGCCGGGCCAGATCGACTCGGCGATCTCGTCGGCCATCGCGACGCGCTTGCGGACCGTGACGAGGTACTTGAGCACCTGTCCGGGACGCTGGCCGACCCAGTCGCCGTTGAGCACGTCGCCGCGCGCCTCGATGCGCGTCCTGCCGAAGGCGCGGATCTGCAGCTGAGGGCCGAACAGCCAGTGCGGCTCGCTGCGTCGCCGGCGGTCGCCCGCTTGCCCGGGTCGCAGATGCAGGATCACTCCGGACCCCTCGCGCAGCGGCGCGAACGTGACCCATACGGCGCTTTGCCCGGAGCCGCCGGCGGTATCGATCCGGATCTCGGGGAGTGGATCGATCGACGTCGCCGCGCGCGCGGCGAGGCATTGACGCTCGCACGGCCCGCCTGGGGTCCGGCAGGCGAAGAGGTCGTAGCAGCGCGTCATCGGCGGTGTGCCGACGCCCGGCAGCAGCACGTGCGCCTGCGCGTTGGCGCCCATCACCACGCCCTCGGGAGTCACGGTCAGGACCCCGTACGGCAGCGCGTCCAGTACCAGGTGAGAGGCAAATCCGTCGCGTGATCTCGCGTCCGCGGGCTCACTCCTCACTCGCAGGACATTAGCGCGTAGTCCAGCCCCTTTCGGGGCATAAAAGTCCGCAAAACAGAGCGGCATCGTGCAAGGCGGCTTGCGGAACCGCGCCTAATCCTGATCTAACTGACGTGGAGACCGTAATCCAACGTTGGGCGGATACGGTGCGGCTCACGGAAATCAGGGATCGCGAGACAGGGCTTTCTCTTGGGGGGGCGGCCTCACGGACGAGCGGTCGCACCAAAGGATTCGGGGGCAAGGACAGCGATGAACTCCAGCGAGCCAAGGATGTTCGACACGGATCGGGCAGTCGACCTTTCGGACGACCTCGCCGCATACCGGACCAAGCGCTTCGAGCGTACGCGCTGGCCGCGGCCTGCGCACGTCCGCGTATCGGTCGTCATCCCGGCGATGAACGAAGAGCGCAACATCGGATGGGTGCTGGAGCGGTTGCCGGCGAACGTCGACGAGGTCATCCTGGTCGATGGCAACTCCAAGGACGAGACCGTGGCCGTCAGCCGGGAGATCCGTCCGGACATCCGCGTCGTGGGACAGGATCGTCCCGGCAAGGGAGCGGCACTGCGCGCGGGCTTTGCAGCCGCGCATGGTGACTACATCGTCATGATCGACGCCGATCGCAGCATGGATCCCGCCGAGATCCAGCTCTACCTGGATCTGCTCGATCAGGGCCACGACCTCGTCAAGGGGTCACGCTTCATGGACGGCGGCGGCACAACCGACATGGAGCTCATTCGCCGCTTGGGCAACGGCGTGCTGCGCGGTCTTGTCAACGGCCTGTACCGGACGGACTTCACGGACCTCTGCTACGGCTTCTTCGCGTTCCGGCGCAACCGGCTGGATGACCTGGCGCTGCGCTCCGACGGATTCGAGATCGAGACCGAGCTTGTCGTACGGGCGATCAAGGCGGATCTGCGCATCGGCGAGGTGCCCAGCTTCGAGTCGCCGCGCGCCTACGGCGAGTCCAACCTCAACACGTGGCGTGACGGCACGCGAGTGCTGCGCACGCTGTTGCGTCACCGGCTCACCCGCCGCAACCCGGCGGCGCGCACCGTCGCAGTGCCCGAGCCCGTCGTCATGGTGGCGCCCGACGCGGCGATCGAGCTGACCGGATAGATGCCGAGCCATCGCAGCACGGATGCTGCGCAGGACGCCGACAGCCAGGCGCTCGGCTTGGTCGTCGATGATGTGGGGGTGACGCAGCGATGAACCACAACCGTTGCCGGGAGCCGGGCCGGACGTCACGCTCGCGCCGGGAGCAGGGGCCCCTGCGAGAGCAGCGCTCCCACGTCAAGCCGGCGTCTCCGTCGATCTCGGTCGTGGTCTGCGCTTACACCGAGGAGCGCTGGGACGACATCGCCGCGGCAATCGAATCCTGCCGCGCGCAGACGGCCGCTGCGCTGGAGACGATCGTCGTCGTCGACCACAATCCGGCGCTGTTGGCGCGGCTGCGACGCACGATGCAGGGGATCGTGGCGATCGAGAACCGCGAGGCTCAGGGGCTGTCGGGCGCGCGTAACAGCGGCATCCACGCCGCCCGCGGTGAGGTCGTGGCGTTCCTCGACGACGACGCGATCGCCGACCCCGACTGGCTGGAGCGTCTCGGCGCGGCCTATGCCGACCCCGGCGTCATCGGCGTCGGCGGCTCGGTCGCGCCGCTGTGGCCCGCCGGACGGCCGCGCGCATTCCCGGCGGAGTTCGACTGGGTCGTCGGCTGCACGTACCGCGGCATGCCCGAGTCGACGAGCCCCGTGCGCAACATGATCGGGGCCAACATGTCCCTGCGGCGCGACCTGTTCGCGGAGATCGGCGGGTTTCGCAGCGGCATCGGCCGCATCGGCAAGCGCCCGCTCGGCTGCGAGGAGACCGAGCTGTGCATCCGCGCGCGCCAGCGCTGGCCGCAGGCGACGATCCTCTTCGAGCCCAGCGCGCGCGTGCGCCATCGGGTCACGCCCGAGCGGATCCGCTGGACCTACTTCCGCGCGCGCTGCTACGCCGAAGGGCTGTCGAAGGTCATGGTGGCTTCGCACACCGGCAGCCGCGACGGCCTGGCCTCCGAGCGCACCTACGCGCTGCGTGCGCTGCCGCTCGGCGTCCTGCGCGGCCTGCGCGACACGCTGACCCTTCGCGACCTCGCAGGCATCGCGCGCTCGGGGGCTATCGTTGCCGGCCTGGGGATCACAATCGTGGGCTACGCCGCCGGGCGTTGGAGTGCCCGCAAGGATGGAGGAGGGACATGATGTCTGGACTCGAGCAACTCACCGTGATCGTGCCGGTGCGAAACGGCGAGCACTGGATCGAACGCTGCCTGCAGTCGATCGCGGCCGCGCAGCCGGCCGAGATCATCGTCGTCGACGGGCTGTCGACCGACCGCACGGTGCAGCTCGCGAGTGCCCGCGGCGTCCGGATCCTGTCCGACGAAGGCCGCGGCGTGGCGATGGCGCGGGTGATCGGCGCCGAGGCGGCGCGCACGCGCTTCGTCGCGCTCATCGACGTCGACGTCGTCCTGCACGAGGGCGCGCTGCAGTCGCTGGTGGCGGAGTTCGTCCGCGACCGCTACGTCGCGCTCCAGGCGGGGCTGCACAGCGTCTCGGGCAAGGGCTACTGGGGCCAGGCGCTCGCCCACCACCACCGCTCCGGGCGCAGCAAGCAGTGGTTCGGCGTCGTCGCCACGATCTTCGAGCGCGACAGGCTGCTCGAGTACGGCCTGGATTCGCGCTTTGAGTCCGGCGAG
>DASVPU010000465.1:0-11022 GCA_036389475.1 Solirubrobacteraceae bacterium | reverse complement strand
AGCGGCACGGTGCTCGCGCGCTTCGCCGGGATCGCGGCCGCCGAGCAGGCCGAGGCGGCGCGCGCGCTACTGGCCGGAACGCGGGTGGAGGCCGCATGCGTCGAGGACGACGAGGCGCTGTGGGAGCGCCAGCGTGCCGGTCAGCGCAGCGCCGACGGCGGCGCCGTCGTCCGCGTCTCGGGCCGCCCGACCCGCCTCGCCGACGCCTGTGACGCCGCACAGAACGCGGGGGCGACGATGGTGGGCCGCGCCGCCCTCGGGCTGTCGTGGATCGCGCTGCCCGCCGCCGCGCCGGGCGAGCTCGTGATCGCCGTCGCGCGCCTGCGCGAGGTGCTCGCGCCATGCGCGTGCGTGGTCCTCGACGCGCCCGCGTCCGTGCGCGCGCATCTCGACCCGTGGGACCACCGAGAGGACTCAGCGCTCACGCTCATGCGCCGCGTCAAGCAGCGCTTCGATCCGACTGCGACATGCAACCCGGCGATCTTCGTCGGCGGGATCTAGGTCGGGGACCGGGATTGCCGCGCACGCCGATCGACCGGGCCTTCGACGACCACAAGCCACCCGAGCTCGACCTGATCGAGGACTGCGTGCACTGCGGCTTCTGCCTGCCGACGTGCCCGACCTACGCGCTGTGGAGCGAGGAGATGGACACCCCCCGCGGGCGCATCGTGCTCATGAGCGAGGGCCTGCAGGAGGGCAGCACGCTCACCGACACGATGGTCGGCCACTTCGACAACTGCCTGGGCTGCATGGCGTGCGTGACTGCCTGCCCGTCGGGGGTGCGCTATGACCTGCTGCTGGAAGACACGCGAGCGCAGGTCGAGCGGCGGCACACGCGGACGCCGCGCGAGCGGTTGCTGCGCCAAGCGCTGTTCTCGACGTTCCCTCATCCGGGGCGGTTGCGCGCGACCGTACCGTTGCTCGTCGCCTCCCGGCGCCTGGGCCTGGCTCGTCGCATGCAACGCTCTCGCGTGCTGGACCGCCTGCCGACGCTGCGGACCTTGATGGAGCTCGCGCCGCCGGTGAAGCTGCGCGACGCTGTGCACCGCCTGCCCGCTGTCACGCCTGCGGTGGGTGAGCGACGCGGAACGGTGGGACTCCTGCAGGGCTGTGTCCAGCGGGCGTACTTCGGCGAGGTCAACGCCGCGACGGTTGCGGTGCTGGCGGCCGAGGGCTTTGAGGTCCACGCGCCGCGCGAGCCGCGTTGCTGCGGCGCGTTGGGACTGCACGCGGGCCGGGAGGAGCACGCCCTCGCGCTGGCGAAGGCGACGATCTCGGCGTTGGAGAGCTTCGACGTGATTGTCACGAACGCCGCCGGATGCGGATCGGCGATCAAGGACTACGGACACCTCCTGCGCGATGACCCTGAGTGGAGCGAGCGTGCTCGGGAGCTGGCGGCGAAGGCCCGCGATGTGCACGAGCTGCTGGAGTCGGTGCAGCCGCGTGCGAAGCGCCACCCTGTCGCGCTGCGGGTCGCATACCACGACGCATGCCACCTCGCGCACGCGCAGTCGGTGCGCTCGCAACCGCGCGAGCTGCTGCGCTCGATCCCGGGCGTCGAGCTCGTCGAGCCGGCGGAATGGGAGCTGTGCTGCGGCTCGGCCGGTATCTACAACCTCACGCGACCGGACGCGGCGGCGCAGCTGGGGGCGCGCAAAGCCGACAACCTGCTCGAAACCGAGGCCCCGGTGATTGCGGCGGCCAATCCCGGCTGCACGCTGCAGATCGCCGCGCACCTGCAGCGAAAGGGGCAACCGCGGGAGATCGTCCACCCGATGCAGCTTCTGGCCCGGTCGATCGCGGGTGGGGACGCCGGCGGCGAGGGGCGGGGGCGCCGGCCGCGGACTGTGGTGGGGCGAGTGCTGCGGCGGTTGCGCCCGCGCTCGTAGGCCGTGCTCGTGGCTTCGGTCGGGCCGAAGCGACGACAGGCGAATTGCGCGCCCAGTCGATGGCGCTCCTGAGCCTCATGCGCCCACGGGCAGCGGATCGCCACATGCCCAACTGACGCCGCAGTGTCGATCCGGTGCGCGCCCGCTCACGTATGCCGTTGGCGCATGCACAACAGCCTGGGGGTGCACGCGCCGAGCGTCAAGTTTTCATGACAGGCATGCACAACAGACACGCCGCGACACCGCGCACCGCGAAGTGTCACTTCTTCATCACACGCGGCGACATGCGCACGCCCAAACGTCACTTCTTCAGCAGATGTCTGCCCCGCTCGGTCTAGGGAGACGCGGCCTCGCGGTCCATTCACCAGCGCTTCCCTGTTTTGGCGAGTTGACCTCGCGCCAGCGCACATCTTGTCCTCGTCAGGCGCTGCGAAGCCGCGCACGCGCGGCGCCTGCTACACCCACGCGATGAGCTCGGTCTTCCTCAAAGCCCACGGCACCGGCACCAAGCCGCTGCACGACCGCTGGCTTGCCGGCGGCGCGAGTTCGCTGGTGGATCCGGGCCGCACGGCGTTCCCACGGCGCCCGCGGATGCATGCCGGCGACAGGCTCGTGCTTTACGCGTCGGGTTGGCGGCGGATCTTCGGCGTCGCCGAGGTCCTCAGCGAGCCCTCGACGCAGATGCCAAGCCCCGCCGATCCGGCTCGCTGGCCATGGTCGGTGGGCGTCGAGCTGCTCGTCGTCGTGCCGGTGCTGGCAAACGCTCCGCCGGTCGAAGCGATCGGCGTGTCGGCGCGATCGATGAGCCAGCAGAGCCACATCCGCCTGGAGGCGCGCCACCTCGAGCTGGCGATCGAAGCGCTCGCCAGCGTCGGGCGCTGATGCCTTCGCTACCTCATCGCAGCCTGCGCCAGCCGCGCCGGATCGCGCGACGGCGGACCATGCCCGAAGACCGCGAGCGCCGGGCGCAACTCGGCCAGCCGCCGCATCGACTCGCGGTTCACGGCCGGGTCGGACGACAAAAAGCGCGGCGGCTGCCCAGTTTTGGTGACGTTGAAGAACACGTCGCCGGCGATCAGTACGCGATCGGACTCCCGCCACAGCGCGATGTGCCCGGGCGTATGCCCCGGAGTGTCGAGCACGCGAAATCCCGCGACCTCGTCCCCCTCGTGCAGCCTGCGAGCCACCGGATGTCCCGGCGGCATCTTCATCCGCGCCATGAACTCCCCGACGCGCGTCGGGGAGTGCGGCGGGGCACCCGCCTCGAGCGCCTCCGCGTCGATCGCGCCTGCCCAAAGCGGTAGCCCGAGCCGGTCGCACAGGGCATGACTTGAGCCGTAATGATCGGGGTGCGCGTGCGTGACGAGATGCGCTGAGACGTCGCGGGACCCTAGCTCGCGCAGGATCCGCTTCTCCGCGCGTCGTGTCCCCGCGTCGACGAGCACGTCCTCGACGAGGTAGACGTTGATCGCGTTGGGCGGCACCCCCTTGAGCTGATGCACGCCGGGCGCGAGCGTCTTCACGCGAGGGATCGTGTCAGGCTTGGCCGGTGCCGCGCAAGGGCGGGTCCTCTGCGAGGCTTGCCCGCCATTGGCGGCCTGAGCTCTATCTCTGCGGTCGACGCAGAGGTCGAGGGTCACGTCCCCGGCCCGTACTCGATGGTCTCGATCGGTGCGTGCGCCGCCGCTATCCGCCGCGAGGACGGCACGATCGAGGTCTTCGATCCCGCCGACACGACGTTCTACGCCGAGCTGAAGCCGATCAGCGACGGCTACGTCGAGAAGGCTCCGCGCTCAGCCGCAGCCGGCGTCGAGCAGCAGTTGCGCGATCAGCAGCGCGTGTCGACGCCGTCGTCCCAGCCGCGGCGGCGATCGAACCCGGTGATGCCGGTCGCGCCGTACACGGGCTCGTAGCCGCGGCTCGCGGTCGGCGACGTCATGCGAAAGGGCTTGCCGTGGTCGTCGACGACAATCGTCGCGCGGGAGCGCCCCTCGCCGGACACCGTCAGCTCGGCGACCCACGCCGCGCGACGGCGGCGCGTCGACGCCTGGATCTCGACGATCGTGCGGTCCGTGCGTGCGATCTTGATCCCAAGCTTGCGCGTGCGCTTCCGCGCCACATCTAGGTTCACGTTCGCGACCCGCACCGTTCGCTCTACGCCGCAGCCCGGCGACGCGATGAACCAGCCCTTCAGCGGGCGTCCGTCGCTAACGATCTTCGCGCTCACCGCCTCGACCGTCACCGGCTTCTGATCCTGAGCACGCAACTCTATGCGCACGATCTGCGGGCTGCCGGCGGTCGCGCCCTTCGCCAGTGCGCTCTCGGCCTGGGTCACGAACTTGGCGGTTGCCGCCGGCGACAGCTTCGACGGGCCCGAGAGCTTCGTCGTCGGCACGACGTAGTAGGGCGCGTAGGCGTGTGCGGCCGCGAACGTCCCCGGAGCGAGCACCCGCACGCGAACGGAGGCCGGCTGCAAGGATTTGTCCTCGCCGCCGAGCAGCAGCCGCGGAGCCGCGTAGGCGCCGGCCGCGAGCAGGAGCACGATCGCACCGACCGGTCCGTGCTTGCGGGCACTTCTCTTCAGTCGCTTCAGTGTTCGCCTTGGCCGACCCGACACGGCGCCGGAGCCTAACGAGCCGCGCGGCGCCTTCGCGCCGAACACCTTGCGGCTAGGCTCCGCCCCCGCGAGGAAGGAGGATCTTTGGCGCGATCGGCACTGAACACACTTCCGACTTGGACGCTCGCGCTCATCGGCGTCGGCGGCTGCGCCGCGCTCGCCGTGGCCGGGTTGTTGCTCGTCCGCAGGCGCTTCCCGGAGCTCGGCCACACCGAGATCAACGATGTCGCGGGCATCGCGATCGGCGTGCTCGCGGCCGTATACGGGATCATCCTCGGCTTCGTCATCGTCTCGCTCTACGAGGACTTCACCGCCGCAGAGGCAAACGTCGTGGGCGAGGCGGCGCAGCTCATCCAGCTCTACGAGGACACGCGCGGGATGCCGATCGCGGATGCCATGCGAGACGAGATGCGCACGTACGTCGCCAACGTCCGCTTCCGCGAGTTCGAGCTGATGAAGGACGGCAAGCGATACACGCAACTCGGCGACAAGCACATCGGCGACATGTATCGCGTACTGCGCGGCTACAGCCCGACGACGCAGAGCCGCGTCGCGTTCTACGAGGACGCCGTCTCGCAGCTCAACGCCGTCGTCTCCTCGCGCATCCAGCGCCTGCACCATGCGACCCAGGAGCTCCCCGCGCCGTTTACCGTGCTACTGCTTGTGGGGGCCGCCCTGATGATCGCCTCGATGTATCTGCTCGCAGTCCCGAAGCTGCACATTCACGTGACGATCGTCATCGCGGTCGCCGTCCTGACGAGCTTCAACCTGCTGATCGCGATGGCGCTCGACCATCCGTTCTCGGGCGACGTCTCGGTCTCAAGCCAGCCGTTTGGCCAGGACAAGCTCTCCGAGCTGCATGCGACGCCCGCCGACGCGGATCGCTCTTAACCGACGGTCCGAGCTGAGCCGTGGTGCAGCGGCAGCGTGACCGTGAAGCGCGCGCCACCGCCCTCGGCGTCGGCTGCTTGCGCCCGCCCACCGTGGGCCGCCACGATTCGCGCCACGATCGCGAGCCCCAGTCCGGCGCCGGCCCGGCCCCGCCCGCGCGCGGGATCCGCGCGCCAGAAGCGGTCGAAGAGCTCGCTGGGATCGCCTGACGGGAGGCCCTCGCCATGATCGCGGACAGCCAGCGTCGCCACGCCGTCCCGTCGTGCAAGCGACACGTCGATCGCCGTTCCCGCCGGGGTGTGCGTCAGCGCGTTGCGCATGAGGTTCGCCAGCACCTGGCGCAGCTGCGCCGGATCGCCGTCGACGACCATCGCCCCCGCCTCGTCGTGCAATTCGATCCTGCGCTCGGGCGCCACCACCCGCGCGTCGTCGACCGCATCGCCCGCGAGCGTCGCCAGATCGACCGGCTCGCGATGGTGCGCGCGCACCTCGTCGAGCCGCGCGAGCGCTAGCAGATCCTCGATGAGCACGCCCATCCTGGCGGACTCGTCCTCGATGCGCGTCATCGCCTTCTCGAGGTCCGCGGGCTTGGCAGCGGCCCCTATCCGGAAGAGCTCGGCGTAGCCGCGGATCGACGCGAGCGGGGTGCGTAGCTCGTGCGAGGCGTCGGCGAGGAAGCGGCGCAATCGATCCTCGCTCGCGCGCCGCTCGGCGAACGCCTCCTCCAAGCGGGCGAGCATCGCGTTCAGCGACAATCCGAGACGACCGACCTCCGTTCGCGGCTCGGCCGGCTCGACGCGCCGCGACAGGTCGCCTGCTGCGATCGCGCCTGCGGTCGCGCCGATGCGATCCAGCGGGCGAAGGCCGAGCCGGACGATCCACCACGCGGCAGCGCCCATCGCCGCCAGCACCGCCGCAATGACGAGCCCCTCGATCAGCAGCAGCTGGTTCAGCGTGGCGTCGACCTCGGCGAACGGCACCGCGATGACCGTCGTCTGGCTCGCGAGCGTCGGCGTCGCCAGCGCGTAGACGCGGTAGTTCGAGCCGCGCGAGCGGATCGTCTGGTGCGCGTTCAGCGCGAGCTTGCTTGGCAGCTTCGGCGCTGTGGGCTGGATCTCCCCCAGCGACTCCAGGAACGTCCCGCCTACGACCTTGTCCGACGCATCGCGCTGTTGCGCATAGATGCCTGCGAGCGTCAGATCGGCGGGACGCCTGCCGTCAGCGCGCAACGGAGAACCGTCTGGACGACCGGGCCCGCCGGGGCCCCGCCCATGGCCGCCCGGCGGGGGCTGATCGTCAGGTCGGTTCAGATCGCCACGTGCGCCGGCAGCCAGCAGCTCAGGACGCCCAAGCTTGGTGCCGAGCGCGCGGAGCGCCGGCCCCACGGCCGCCTCCGCGCGGTCGTCGACGCGCGTGACCTCGAAGTCGCGCAGCGCCCCATAGGTCGCCGCTCCCAGGATGAGCAGTCCGATCGCCGCCAGCGCCACCACGCCGATGACCAGACGCCCGCGCAGCGACATCGCTCAACCTCGCGGGAGTCGCAGCGCGTAGCCGATCCCGCGCACCGTCTGGATGAGCGACGGACCGTGCGGATCAAGCTTCTTACGCAGGTAGCTGACGTACGTCTCGAGGATCCGTGAGTCGCCGTCGAAGTCGTACTCCCAGACATGATCGAGCAGCTGCGCGCGCGTCAGCACGCGGCGCGGGTTGAGCAGCAGGTAGCGCAGCAGGCGGTACTCGGTCGCCGTCAGCTCGATCGGCTGGCCCGCGCGCGTGACCTCGCGCGTGTCCTCGTCCAGCTCGAGGTCCTCGAACGTGAACCGCGACGATGTCGGCGCCTGCACGCCGGTGCGCCGCAGGATCGCCCGGATGCGCGCAACGAGCTCCTCCAGGCTGAAGGGCTTGGTGACGTAGTCGTCGCCACCGGTGGTCAGGCCGCGGATCTTGTCCTGCGTCGAGTCGCGGGCCGTGAGGAAGATGATCGGCAGCTGCGCGCGCTGGGCGCCCAGGCGCTCGGCGACGTCGAAGCCTTCCATGTCGGGCAGCATGATGTCGAGCACGAGCAGGTGCGGATCGAAGCTGCGCACCGCCGCGAGCGCATCGCGGCCGGTGCCTGCCGTCTCCACCGCGAAGCCTTGGAAGCGCAGCGCCATCGAGACGACGTCGGCGATGTTCGGCTCGTCGTCGACGACGAGGATGCGGTGTGGCTCGACCGCGGCGGCGGAGGCTTCCATGCCTCCATTGTCAACCCGAAGGCTGGGAGTTTCCTGAGAGCCTCCGGCGCGTCAGTCGAAGACGGCGCCCGGGCTCGGCGTGGGCACGAAGTTGCCGGGCCGGTTGCCGGCACTGGGCATCCGCGGCGGCCCCTCGCGCAGGCCGCGGCGCCGGAAGAACGGCATTGCCTTGTCGAGGTTCTGCAGGGCATCGTCGAGGTGGGAGAGCATCTCGTCTGCCTGGGCTTGGGTGATGTCGCCGCTCTTGACGGCCTTGTCAGCGCGATCCTTCGCCGCCGCCTTGACGGCCGAGCGCACGTCCTGGAGCGACTTGCCCTGCGCCTTGGCAACGTCCGCGACGCTCTTGCCGGCGCGCAGCTGCGCGAACAGCTTGGCCGGCGCGAGGTCGAGGGACTTGGCGAGATCCTCGAACAGCACATGGGCGCCGCGGTGATGCTCGAAGCCGGGGCCGCGCTTGAAGCCGGGGCCGCCCGGGCCACGGGGGCCGCGGGGGCCGCCGGGCTCGCCGAACGGGCCGCCGAGCACGCGGCCGTCCTGCTTGCGCCGCGCCTTGATCGCGTCGGCCTGCTTCTGCGTGAGCAGACCGTCCTTGACCGCCTGGTCGAGCTGCTCGTCCTGAGCGGCCGCGAGCGCGCTGCGCAGGGCGTCGGGCGTGACGTTTAGCCGCTTGGCTGCTTTGTCGAGGATCGATTGCTCGGCCTGCTTGGAGTGGTCCTTTGAGATCGCGGCGACCGCCGCGCCGGCGCCGCCTGCGACCAGCGCGCCGGTGAGCACCATCGCTGCAATTCTTCGAGCACTCACGTTGCGTCCCTCCAGGTCGGGTACCTGCACCGAGAGGTTGCCACGGCAAGATAAGAGCCGCGTACGAAGTTCCTGGGAATCGCCTGGGGCTTAAGCCCAGCTTGAGGGTCGCCCGCTTCAGTGAGGGTCAATGCCTGTCGTCGAGCACACCGAGCATCAGTTGAAGACTTCCGCGATCGACGTTCGTCCGCACGGCGACGACGAGCGCGCGGCAGCGATCGAGAGCCTGCCTCGCGGGCGCTACCTGCTCATGAAGGGCAGCCACGCGTTCGAGCTCAAGAGCGACGTCACGCACATCGGCCGCGGGCTGAGCAACGACGTGCGCCTCGACGACCACACGGTCTCCGCGCGGCACGCGATCATCGTCGCCCGCGCGGCAGGCCTGCGGATCATGGACGACCGCAGCACCAACGGCACGATCGTCAACGGCCGCCGCGCCGACATGGCCGAGCTGCACGACGGCGATGTCGTGGTGCTCGGCCGGGTCGTGCTGACCTACCGCGACCTACGCGCCGCGTAACCGCGCTCAGATGGCCTTCGCCGCGTCCGGGTGGGCCTGCAGGATGTCCTCGCCTGCCTCGCCGGTTCGCACGCGATAGGCCTCCTCGACCGGCAGCACGAACACCTTGCCATCGCCGACGCCGCCCGTGCGCGCATGGGTGAGAATCGTGTCGACGACGATCCGCACGTCGCCGGCGGCGACGACGCATTCGATCTTGACCTTCGGACGCAGGTAGTTCGTCAGCTCGGCGCCGCGATAGCGCTCCGTGATCCCCTTCTGGCGTCCAGAACCCTTGACCTCGCTCACGGACATCGAGGGAAAGCCCTTGGCCAGCAGGTCGGCGCGAATCGGCTCGAACGCCTCGTGGCGGATGTACGCGATCACCATCTTCATTCGGTCACCTCAGGTCGGACAAAGCGGGTCCTATGCTGCACCCGAAGCCCGGGTGGAGTAGCACCGTATCCCACCAGCTTCGCCGCCGGAACGAGCCGATTACACCCCAAATGGGTAGGTCTCGGGTACCCCGCCTGCGTCCCACTCGCTGGTCCGCTCGAGCGGTTCCAGCGCGGTCGTCTCGTCGAGGTGTATGACGGCGTCGAACTGGTCGGCGAGGCGGGCGTGGAAGTAGTGCGAGATGCGCTCGGTCTGCGGTCGATAGACGACCCCGATCGCCCGTTCCAGGCGGCGCCCGTGCAGGCGGGTCGGGTCGAGCAGGAACGCGGCGATGCTCTGCCCGTGAAGGAGCTCCTCCCAGCTGCCGGGCAGCGCCCGGCGGACGTTCTTGCGCTCCGCCGGACCGCCCCACTGCGACGCCGCCGTCACCGTGCCCGTGTACGTCGTGAAACCGACCAGCAGCGCGTCCTCGCCGTGGCGCTCGCGCACGAGCTGGCCGACGTTCAGCTGTCCGGCCTGCCCGAGCTCGGTAGCACGGTTGTCGCCGACGTGGGAGTTGTGCTCCCACACCGCGATTCTGTCCCTGGCGCTCGTACGTTGCAGATGAGCAGCAAGCTCCTCGAGCGTCTCGGCCATGTGACGATCGCGCAGGTTCCAGCTCTCGACGCCGCCGCGAAACATCGCGCGGTAGTAGCGCTCAGCATTGACGACCAGGCGTGCGTTCTGCTCGGCGTAGAACTGCTCGTCTGCGTCGGTATGCCCGTCGCCCCGTGCGACGGCCGCCGTCCGGTCACGCAGCTCGACGAGCTGTTGGACCGCCTGCTCCTCACACGGCTCGGCACCGGACATCCCCGCCTCGTAGGCGTACACGTGCGGGTCGCGGCCGAACTGATCGAAGCACGCGTAGCGCTCGCGAGTGCGTTG
Source organism: Solirubrobacteraceae bacterium (assembly GCA_036389475.1). Taxonomy (GTDB): domain Bacteria; phylum Actinomycetota; class Thermoleophilia; order Solirubrobacterales; family Solirubrobacteraceae; genus CADCVQ01. The sequence continues at coordinate 771 of DASVPU010000465.1, read as the reverse complement.
TGCCGCTTCGGGATCGACCTGCTCCAGGTAGGCCACGACGGCGTCCATCGACGCATGCAGGCTGTAGAGATCGATGCCATAGAAGCCGACCTTCGGCGCATCATCGGCCAGCGCGTCGTTGAACTCGCGCAGCCACGTCACGAAGTCGGCGACGACGGTGTTGCGCCACATCCAGACGGGAAATCGGCGGAAGCCGCGGAGCGCCTCCTCGGCCGTGTTGTCGTCGCCGCCACCGCGGACGAAGCGGTTCACGCGGTAGGCGTCGGCCCAGTCGGCCTCGACCGCCACCGCGCTGCAGCCGCCCTCGGCGATCAGCCGCTTGGTGATCTCCGCGCGCTCGCGGTAGAACTCGTGCGTCCCGTGCGACGCCTCGCCGAGCAGCACGTGACGCGCCCGCGTCGCGCGCGCGAGCAGCGAGTCGTAATCGCCGCGGGCGCCCGTGAGCATGCGAATGGCGCCGTCTGCATCAAGCGGCGGCGACGGCCGGCGCGCCCGCGCCAGCAGCTCGCTCACCTCCTCGTCGCTGGTCTGCGAGAAGTCCTCGTACCACGCGCCGACGGCGCGCAACGGCAACGGAGTGATCAGGCAGACGACCTCGTCCGCCGGCTCCCCCAGAGCCGCGCATACCTCGGGATCGGCGACGGGGACGGCGACGACGATCCTGGCCGGACCGTCCTCCCGCACGGCTTGCACCGCCGCCCGCATCGTCGAGCCGGTCGCGAGCCCGTCGTCGACGAGGATGACCGTGCGACCGGCGAGGTCGGGCGGCGC
>DASVPU010000464.1:0-2880 GCA_036389475.1 Solirubrobacteraceae bacterium | reverse complement strand
CTGCGATGACCATGGCTGCACAGCGGTCCGCCGGCAGTTTCACCGCGAGCTCCCCATGCTGCAGCATGGCGAAGATCTTGCCGTTCACCCGCAGCCCGGGCGCGGAGCCAAACCCCGTCCCGAACTCCACGTCGGGCTCCTGCGAGTAGCTCTCGGCCAGCGCTGCGAAGGCAGTCTCGGCATCCATGCCGTTGCCATCGGCGTGTCGCGTCGGCGGCTCAAGCAGCTGGCGCCGAAACTAGACGGGCGGAGCCTGTGCGGTCGAAGCTGCGAGGCCATCTGACGAGGACCTCACCGTTGCACCCGGGCGAGGAGTACGGTGAGAGCATCAACGCCGCGCGGGCATGCAGCCGACGAGAGAGGAAAGGTCATGCACTGGAACAGATCGCGCTGGATGCCCTGCATCGTGCTCTCGCTTATCGTGACCTGTGGAGGGACGCTGCCGACGCCCGCCAGCGCGAAACCCAAGGCGCCCGCCGTTGGGGTCTACGACGTCACCGGTGTGCGGACCGCTGCCGACCGTTCGCGCGTCGCTCGGACGGGCGCGGCGATCATCGAGGTCGATCGCGGCTCGGTCGTCGTCACCGCGTCTCCCGGCGACGTGCGCCGGCTGCGTCGGTTACGTCGCTTCAAGGTGACCAAGCACGCCAATCGCGCGGGGGCGCGCTCGGGGCAGTCCGTCCATGCCGCGGATTTCCCGCCGGCTGACAGCAACTATCACAACTACTCCGAGCTAACGGCCGAGATCAAGCAGCTCGTGGCCGCCAACGGCCCCGGCAGCGCGAAGAACATCATGAGCGCCTCGTCGATCGGCACGTCCTACGAGGGCCGTGAGATCCAGCTCATCAAGATCTCGGACAACGTAGGCACCGACGAGGCCGAGCCCGAAGTGCTGTTGACGGCCAACCAGCACGCGCGCGAGCACCTCACGGTTGAAATGGCGCTGTACCTCATGAACGAGCTGACGAGTCAGTACGGCGTCGATCCGACGATCACGAACCTCGTCGATACGCGCGAGATCTGGATCATTCCGAGCGTGAACCCGGACGGCGCGGAGTTCGACGTCTCGACCCCGCCGACGTACCGCCTGTGGCGTAAGAACCGCCAGCCGAACGCGGGCTCGGCGAACGTCGGCACGGACCTCAACCGCAACTGGGGCTTCAACTTCGGCTGCTGCGGCGGATCGAGCGGCGCGACGAGCTCCGAGACCTACCGCGGCCCGTCGGCCTTCTCGGCTCCAGAGACCGCTCGCGTGCGCGACTTCATCAACGGGCGCGTCCAGGGCGGCGTGCAGCAGATCAAGACCGCGATCGACTTCCATACCTACTCCGAGCTGGTCCTGTGGCCGTTCGGCTACACGACCGCGGACACAGCGCCTGGAATGACTCAAGATGAGCGCGCCACGTTCGCCACCCTCGGCACGCAGATGGCCAACCTCAACGGCTACACGCCTGAGCAGGCCAGCGACCTGTACATCACCGACGGGTCGATCGGCGACTGGCAGTGGGGCGTGCACAAGATCTGGGCATACACGTTCGAGATGTTCCCGCGGACGACCAGCCCCGGCTTCTACCCGCCCGACGAGAACATTCCGGCGCAGACCTCGCGCAACCGCTCGGCCGTGCTGCTGCTGCTCGAGAACTCCGACTGCCCGCAGCGGGTGATCGGCAAGGAATTGCAGTACTGCGGCATCTCAAGTACTCCGCCGATCTTCGCCGACGACTTCGAGACGAACAAGAACTGGACGCCCAACGCGAGCGGAAGCGACACGGCGACCGCTGGACGCTTCGTCCGCGGCGATCCGCAGGCGACGAGCTCGAGCGGAACCAAGCAACTCGGCACGACGGTCAGCGGCGTCAACGATCTCGTCACCGGTCCGCTCGCCGGCGCGTCGGCGGGCGATCAGGACGTCGACGGGGGAATCACGTCGATCACGTCACCGCCGATCGCCCTCCCGGCCGGCTCCAATCCGAGCCTGAGCTTCTCGTTCTACATGGCCCACGCGTCCAACAGCTCGTCGGCGGACTTCCTGCGCGTGCGGATCGTCGGTTCGACTTCCTCAACGGTGTTCACGGAGACCGGTGCCGCCAACAACGACGATGGCGTCTGGGAGTCGCGCACCCTCAACCTCAACGCGTTCGGTGGGCAGACGGTGCGGATCGTCATCGAGGCGGCGGACGCCGCCGCTGCGAGCCTCGTCGAGGCGGCGGTCGACAACGTCGTCGTGCGGGCCATGTAGCGCGCTCTCGCGCGGATGCTTCATTGATCGCGCGGCCACGGCTCGTAGCAATCGAACGTCTCGTGTTCGCGGATCGCCTCGTTCTCGACGGTCAACATGGCCGCGATGTGCGCGACGAGATCTGTGCCTGCCGGCATGCTGTCCGGTCCTTGACCGATCGTGCCGCGCCATGTTGCTCGCACGGCAACACGATCGCCAAAGACCAGCAGCTCGTGGATGTCGAACGTCTGCGCTGCCAGAAGCCGCTTGCCGGCGAGGAAGCCGGCCACCGCCGCGTCGCGGTCTCGCACGGCTCCGCGGGGCGTGATCGCGTTCGGGTGCTCGGTGATGCGGACGGCGGGATGGAGCACCGCAAGCAACGCGTCTTCCGGTGAGCTCAGGTCCTCGACGATCTCGAAGTATCGCCTGACCACTGACGCGGGGTCGCTCACGAGATCATCGTCGCATGGAGCGCGGAGCAGAGCCGCTCGCCAACGCCAAGTCGGGCCCGCGACGTAGCCTTGACGCGATCGGCGAGTGCGTGGTTCACGAGGCTTCGCGGCGAACCATCGCGAGCGTGATGCGCTGCCCGGAGTCGCCGCTAGGAATCCGGCGTCGTGAACACGACCGCGGTCTGCCACGGGTCGCGAACGAGGAAACCG
>DASVPU010000463.1:0-7154 GCA_036389475.1 Solirubrobacteraceae bacterium | reverse complement strand
CTCGTCAACGAGCCGCGCACGTGGGCGATGAGCTCGCTGCACACCACCGATGGCGAGGGCGCCAAAGCGTTCTACGGCTCGCTGTTCGGCTGGCAGCCTGAGCCGTTCGGTGCGCCCGAGGCGCCGCTGACGCTGTGGCGGCTGCCCGGCTACGTGGGCGAAGAGGGGCAGCTGCCGATTGCGCGCGACGTCGTCGCCGTGATGGCGCCGGCCGGCGACGCGGCCGTCGCCATGCCACCGCACTGGAACGTCAACCTGCGCGTCGACGACGCCGACGCGACGGTGCAGCAGGCCACAGACCTCGGCGGTCAGGTCATCGCGCCCGCGCTGGACACGCCCGGCTTCAGGACCGCCGTCCTGGCCGATCCGCAAGGGGCCGTGTTCTCGATCAGCCAGCTGACCGAACGCCCGTAGCAGGCGCGGTCGATCCGTCAGAGCCCTTCGACGAGGCGGTCTGTGCGAACATACGTTCGTGTCAGGGCGGATCGCGATCCTACATGCCGACCTGGATGCGTTCTTCGCGTCGGTCGAGCAGCGCGACGACCCGCGTCTGCGGTCGCAGCCGGTCGTCGTCGGTGGTGGCGTGGTCATGGCCGCCAGCTACGAGGCCCGGGCGTGCGGGATCCGTTCGGGCATGGGCGGCGCGCGGGCGCGGCGGCTGTGTCCAAACGTCATCGTCGTGAGCCCGCGCTGGCAGGCCTACATCGAGGCGAGCAGGGCCGTGTGCGCGATCTTCGACCGGACGGCCCCGGTGGTCGAGCGCGTCTCGATCGACGAGGCTTTTCTCGACGTCAGCGGGCTGGAGCGGATCTGCGGAACGCCTGCGCAGATCGCGGTCGCGCTGCGGCGGACGGTGCGCGAGGAGGTCGGTCTGGCGATCAGCGTCGGGGTCGCCGCCACGAAGGTCGTCGCCAAGCTGGCCAGCTCGATGGCCAAGCCCGATGGTCTGCTCGTCGTCGAGCCGGGCACCGAGTTGGCGTTCTTGCATCCGCTTGCGGTGAGCCGCCTGTCGGGGGTCGGGGTTGCGAGCGCGGCGAAGCTGCACGCCGGCGGCATCCGCACGGTCGCTGATCTTGCGCACGCCGGCGAGCCGGCGCTGATCGCGCTGGTCGGCCGCGCCGCCGGCCGGCACCTGCACGCCGTCGCGCACAACCGGGTCGTGGCGCCGGTGCGCCACGGTCGCGGTCGCCGCTCGGTTGGCTCGCAGCGGGCGCTCGGCTGGCCCGGAACGCCGGCCGCAGAGCTCGGTCCTGTGCTGATCGCGCTCGTCGAGCGCGTCACGCGCCGGATGCGCCGCGCTCGACTGGCCGGGCGGACCGTCGTCCTGCGGATGCGCTTCGAGGACTTCACCCGCGCGACGCGGTCGCGGACGATGCATCGACCGACCGCGGCGAGCGAGGCGGTTCTTGCCAACGTCAGGCTGCTGCTCGCGGCGGCCCTGCCGGCGATCGGCGAGCGCCCGCTGACGCTCGTGGGCGTGACGCTCTCAAACCTCGAGCGCGACAGCGGTCAGCTGCAGCTGCCCCTGCAGCAGCCCGATCGAATCGCCCTCGACGCGGCGCTGGACGACATCCGCGACCGCTTCGGCTCCGGGATCGTCTCTCGTGCCGCGCTCTTGGATGCGGATGACAGCCTCGCGGCATGGCTGATGCCCGGAGACGAGCAGACGCCAGGCTGAAGGTCGCGCCTGCTGCGGACGCCGATCGGCTGCGTCCGGGCGCCGTGCCCCAAACGTCAGCCGTGGCCGGCGAGCGTGTCGTGCAGTGCCTCGTCCAGATCGGCGTGCTGGAACTCGTAGCCGAGCTCGGCGGCACGGGCGGGCACCATCCGCACTCCGGTCAGGACGATCTGGGACATCTCGCCGTACATGAGCTTGATCGTGAAGCCCGGGACCGGCGCTGCCGCCGGTCGGTGCAGCGCCTTCCCAAGCGCCTTGGAGAAGTCCTTGTTCGTCACGGGCTCGGGCGCCGCCGCGTTGAGCGGACCCGAGAAGCCGGCCGAGTCCAGCGCCGCGAGGTACATGCCGACCAGGTCGTCGCGGTGGATCCAGGGCATGTACTGCTTGCCGCCGGCGATCGGCCCGCCGATGCCGGCCTTGAACGGCGGCAGCATCTTCGCGAGCGCGCCGCCGTCGGCGTCGAGCACGATCCCGGTGCGCATCTTCACGACCCGGGTGGCGCCCTTGGCGACGTCGGCCTGGCGCTCCCAGCGCACGCAGACGTCGGCCAGCCAGTCGCGTCCGGGCGGATCGCTCTCGGTCACCGGCTCGTCGCCGCGCGGGCCGTAGTAGCCGGAGGCCGAGGCGCAGATCAGCACCCCCGGTCGTGACTGGGCAGCGAGGATGCTGCCAACGAGGTTCTTCGTGCCCTGCTCGCGGCTGGAGAGGATGTCCTTCTTGGCGGAGTCCGTCCAGCGCTGGCCGACATCTTCGCCGGCGAGGTGCACGACCGCATCGCTGCCCGCAATCGCGTCCGCCGGCGCCGCTTCGGACATCACGTCCCAGCGGGCGGCGGGCACGCCAAGCCGGTCGCTCGCCTTGTCGGGGTTGCGCGACAGGACGGTGACCTCGTCCCCGCGAGCCTTCAACGCTTCGACGAGATGCGAGCCGATCCGGCCCGTGGCGCCGGTGACGACGACCTTCATTGCCGCTGGATTCTGCGCGTAGCGCTGCGAGTTGCCTGCATGGCGCCGAGCATACGCACACAGGCGCCCGTGACCTCCTACAGCTCGCGGTAGTAGATGAGTGGTCCGGCCTCGCTCTTCGCGGCGCCTTCGGAGAAGACGTAGATCGATACGAACACGGCGCGGTGGCCGTCGGGGCCCGTCAACTCGGTGACGCTCGGGTTGCCGAACGAGCGGCTGCCGCTGCCGGTGACGATCTGCAGCGGCCTCGGCACCGGCCGGCGCGGGTCGACCAGGAACGTGCGCCAGCTCGCGTAGTCGTTTGGGACGTATTGGGCCTCCTGGAGCTCCAGGCGCACGCCGTCGAAGATGATCTGGTCGCGGTCGCCGATGCTGCCGATGGGCGATCCGGCGAACCCGTCGTGGCGGGCCTTGGCAGTCAGGAACTCGGCGTCGAGGTCGGGCCGGGCGCGCTCCTGCCACGAGTTGAAGTTCGTCAGCAACGCGGTGCTGCGGCGGTCGACCTGTGGTTGACCGGGGGAGTTGGCGAAGTAGTGCAGGCCGACCTCGATCCGCGACCGCGAGATGAGGCCGCCGCGCAGCGTCGCGTTCGTGATGCTCGGCGTGCCCTCGGCGGTCGGCGACAGCCGGCGCGGCGGGGTGAACTGGCGGGCGAACTGGTTGTGCAGCAGGTCGTTGACGCTGCGGTAGTAGCGAAATCGCACGCGGATGCGATCGAAGGGATCCTCGAGGATCCTCAGCGGGTTGGTCAGCAGCGTTGCCGCCGGCGCCGGGGGCCGCGGAAGCAGGTCGACGAGCGTCGTCTTCTCGTAGGCGACGAGCAGGCTGCCGCCCGGCAGCACGGCGATCGTCGCCTGTGAGGCGTCTTCGTCGATCGTGTCGCGGCGCTTCCAGCTGATGAGGTCGTCGGATGTCGCGACATGGACGTTGAAGCGCCCGCCCCCGGGCGCGTGATAGATGCCGATGTTGCGCCCGTCGACCTGCACGACCTTCAGGCCCTCCAGCGGGGCGCCGTGGTCGTCCTTGGCGCCGTAGCGGTGGGCGGTGCTCTGGTCCACGCGCTCGACGATGCTCGCCAGCGAGGCGCCCGACTGCGCGCGCTGCGCCCTCGTGGGCCCGGCGTACGCGGGCGCACAGACAGACGACGCGACCAATAGCGCGGTGAACAAAGCGAGGGTCGTCTTGACGAGGGCTCTGACCATTGATCGACGTTGCTCGCGCATCCGACGCCGAGCAGTCGGTCAGCGTAGGCGAGCGAACGCCATCCGTAAAGGACCAACCCTGCGCATGGGGGGCTCCGCGACGGTGCGTAGAGTGGCGGACCGCATGGCAGATTCCCCCGACGAGCTGTTCCTCATCGACGGCAACTCTCTGGTGTATCGGGCGTTCTTCGCGCTGCCGGAGTCGATCGCGACATCGACCGGATTCCCGACCAACGCGATCTTCGGCTTCGCGTCGATGCTGGTGAAGATCCTCACCGAGCACGGGACGAAGCCGACCGTGGTCGTCTGGGACGCGGGTTCCAGCGGGCGCAAGGACGTCTACGCCGACTACAAGGCGCAGCGCACCTCGCGGCCCGACCTGCTGCGGGAGCAGTGGCCGCATTTCGAGCCGCTCGTCGACGCGTTCGGCTACGCGAACGTCGAGCTCGAGGGCTACGAGGCCGACGACGTCATCGCGACGCTGGCCGAGCGCGCGCGCGAGCAGTCGATCCCGGTGGTCATCGTCACCGGCGACCGCGACGCCTTTCAGCTCATCGACCCCGAGGGCCTCGTCAGCGTGATGGCCACGTCGCGCGGAATCACCGAGACGAAGATGTACGACCACCAGGCGGTGATCGATCGCTATGGCATCGCACCGGCGCTGATCCCCGACTTCTACGGCCTCAAGGGCGACACGAGCGACAACATTCCCGGCGTCCCCGGGATCGGCGACAAGACCGCGTCGCAGCTGCTTCAGACCTACGGCGACCTCGAGTCCGTGCTCGCCTCTATCGATCAGATCTCCGGCGCCAAGCGCAAGCAGAACCTCAGCGAGCATGCGCAGGACGCGCGCGTGTCCAAGGTGCTCGCGACGATGCGCCGCGACCTTCCCGTCGACCTCGACGTCGCCGACGCCGCGTCGCGCCGGCCCGACCGCTCTAAGCTGCGCGAGGTCTTCCGCGAGTTCGAGCTGCGCGACCCGCTGCGGCGGCTGGAGGAGTTCCTCGGCGAGGAGGAGGCCGCACCCGCGATCGAAGCTTCGACGACCGTGAGCGCGCGCGTACGCGCCGGCTCGGTCGCCGACATCGGGGCACTCGCCGGCGACGAGCTGACGCTGACGCTCCGTCCGCCGCAGGTTCCCGAGGGCGAGCTGCTGGCGGTCGACGAGACCTGGCGCTTCGCGGTGGCCGGCGCCGACGAGGTCGTGACGGGTACGCTCGCGGGCGGCCCGGCCGAGCTCGTGGCCGCGGTCGGCGAGCGGCCGGTGATCGCCTACGACGTCAAGGCCCTCGGCACGCTGCCGCCCAACATCGCGCACGACGTGCTGCTCGGCGCGTACCTGCTGGAGCCCGCGCGGCGCGGCTACCCGCTGCGCGAGCTGCTGGAGGATCGCGGTCTCGCCGCCGAAATCGAGGACGAGGTGGCGGCGGAGGCGCTGCTCGTCGCGCGGCTGTCGGACTGGCAGCGCGCGCAGATCGTCGCGCGCGACCTGACGACGGTCATGCAGGAGATCGAGCTGCCGCTCGTGCCGGTGCTGCGCCGGATGGAGGTCGAGGGCGTGCGGCTGAACACCGACCGTCTGGCCGGGATCACCGCGCGCGTGCGCGACGAGGTTCACGGCCTGGAGCGTGAGATCTTCGACCTCGCCGGCACGGAGTTCGTGATCGGGTCGCCGCAGCAGCTCGGCGAGATCCTGTTCAACAAGCTGGAGCTGTCGCGCAAGCGGCGCGGCAAGACGGGCTTCTCGACCGATGCGCGGGTGCTCCAGGCGATCCGCGGCGAGCACCCGATCGTGCCCAAGATCGAGCGCTGGCGCGAGCTCAACCAGATCGACAAGACCTACCTCTCGGTGCTGCCGCAGCTCGCGGCCGCCGACCCGCGCTCGCGGATCCACACGACCTTCATCCAGGCCGCCGCCACAACCGGCCGCCTGGCCTCGACGAACCCGAACATGCAGAACGTCCCGATCCGCACCCAGCTGGGCCGCGAGATCCGCGGCTGCTTCGACGCGGATGCGGGCAACGTCCTAATCAGCGCCGACTACTCGCAGATCGAGTTGCGCGTGCTCGCCCACATCGCCGACGAGCCGGTGCTGAAGGAGATCTTCGTGCGCGGCGAGGACGTCCATACGGCAACGGCCTCGGCCGTGTTCAAGACCGCTCCGGAGGACCTCGACCTCGGCCAGCGCTCGAAGGCGAAGATGATCAACTACGGGATCGTCTACGGACTGTCGGACTTCGGACTCGCCGACCGGCTCGGGATCCCGCGCGAGGAGGCCAAGGCATTCATCGATGCCTACCTCGAGCGCTTTCCGCGCGTGAGGGCATTCATCGACGACACGATCGCGAGCGCGACCGAGCATGGTCACGTCAAGACGCTGTGGGGCCGGCGGCGCCTGATCCCCGAGCTGAAGGCGCGCAACTGGCAGGTCCGGACGCTGGGCGAGCGGCTCGCCGTCAACACCGTCATCCAGGGCACGGCCGCCGACGTCATGAAGCTCGCGCTGGTGAAGGTCGACGCCGCCCTGCGCGACTCGCCCGTGCGCCCGATCCTCACCGTCCATGACGAGCTGTTGTTCGAGGGCCCGTCCGACGAGGTCGAGGGGGTCCGCGAGCTCATCCGCCGCGAGATGTGCGCCGTGTGGGACCACGACCCGCCGCTCGCCGTCGACATCGGGGTCGGGCCGACGTGGATGGAGGCGAAGTAGCCGCTCATGGACCGTGGGGCCGCAGTTCTGCTGACCGCGTTCACAGGGGGACTCGTCGCGCTCCAGGCGCCGATCAACTCCGTTCTCGGCCGCGCCATCGGGACCTGGCAGGCAGCGTTCTTCTCGTTCGCGATCGGAACCATCGCGCTGGCGACGATCGCCTCGCTGGCGAAGGGCGGGCTCGGCCAGATCTCCGAGGCGCGCCACCTGACCTGGTACTACCTGACGGGCGGACTGCTCGGCGCCGCCTACATCACGTCGGTGCTCGTGACCGTCCGCTCGCTCGGGGTGGGCGGCATTGTCGCCGCCACGATCGCCGGTCAGCTCGCGGTCTCGCTGGTCGTCGACCATTTCGGCTGGCTCGGCGTTGCCAAGCATCCGATCGACGTCGCGAGGGTCGTTGGCGTGGTGCTGCTTGCGGTGGGGACGTATCTCGTGGTGCGGGACTAGTGGACGAACCACTAGATGGTTGATTCCTACTTCGCGTGCATGCGGGGGCAGGTCAGGGCGGATGCCGGTCGCCGCACGGATGCGAAGCAGGTACCGGTAGTACCGGCGAGCGTGCGGGTGGCGATCCGGCGCCGATCCTGGCCTGTCATCCG
>DASVPU010000462.1:0-3301 GCA_036389475.1 Solirubrobacteraceae bacterium | reverse complement strand
CAGCTCGGGGAAGTAGCGCGACAGCGGCTTGCCGTTGCGCGATTGCAGGTACGTCTCATCGCCGTCGACGAACGCGATCGCGCGAAAGCCGTCCCATTTGGGTTCGTAGGCCCAGCCTTCGCCCTCGGGCAGGCTCGCTCGCGGGCGCGCGAGTTGGGGCAGCAGCGGCGGTGCGATCGGGAGGGACAGAAGAGGAACGCTAGCGGCGGTCGCGTCGTGACGAAGCCGCTCGTCCTCGAAGACGCCCGCGGATCTCGTGATGCACTCGAACCTGGCGACCGGTGTGCGTGCGCTGACCGGCCTGGTCTTTTCACCGCCGCGGCGCCGCGCTATCGCCCCGCAGGCGCCGGAGCACCCGGTCGGCGATTCGCGGTGAGACGCCGTTCAGCGCGCCCATGCCCTTGACGGATGCCGGCCAGTGCAGCTCACGGCGATCGCGCTCGACGGCGCGGATGACCCGCGACGCGAGCGCCGCGGGCGACTTGGCGTGCGGGGCGCCGCGGTACCAGTCGGGCATCCGCGCCCGCTCGTGGTCGTGCAACGACGTCGCGATCTCGCTCGGGTACACGGTCGTGACCGAGACGCCGCTGCCTGCGAGCTCGTGCCCCAGCGCCTCGGCGAACGCGCGCTGTGCCGCCTTCGTCGCCGAGTAGGCCGCAGCCCCGGGGAAGGCGCGCAGGCCGGCGCCGGAGGAGATGACGACGATGTGCCCGCCCTCCCCTTGCAGCAGATGGGGCAGCGCGGCCTTGATCGTGTAGACGGTGCCGAGCCAGTTGACCTCGGTCATCTGCTCGATCTGCTCGACCGCCTGCTCGCAGAATGGCTCGTAGGATGCGATCCCGGCGTTCGCGACGAGCAGCTCCAAGCCGCCGGTCGCCGCCGCGAACTCCTCGACGGCGGCGTTCACCGTCGCGCGCAGGGCGACGTCGCAGACGAGCGGGTGGTGCGCTCCGGGCAGTTCCTCGGCGAGCGCCTGCAGGTCGCCGGCCGAGCGGGCGGCGAGCCCGACGGTGGCGCCGCGCTGCGCGAGCGCGCCCGCAAGGGCTCGGCCGATGCCGCGCGAAGCTCCGGTGACCACGGCTCGCGTGCCAGATCCGATCTGCAAGCTCGCGATGCTAGACGTACGTTGGTCGACAGGTCATCCGGGGCCGCTACCATCGCGGTAGATGAGCAACGAGCACGCGACCGTCGCCGAGGAGGAGTACCTGCAGACGCTGTTCTGGTTGCAGGAGGCGAAGCTCCCGATGACCGGTGCGAACGTCGCGCGAGCGATGCAGCTCTCGGCGCCGACCGTGCACGAGATGATCGGGCGCCTCGAGCGCGATGGGTACATCACGCGCGCGCAGGACAAGGCGATCAGCTTCACCGATGCCGGTCGCGATCACGCGGAGGGCATCGTCCGCCGCCACAGGTTGATCGAGCGCTTCCTGACCGACATCCTCTCCATCCCCTGGGACGAGGTCCACGAAGAGGCCGAGCGCCTCGAGCACGCGATGAGCCCGGTGCTGGAGGCGCGCATGCTCGCCGCGATCGGGGATGCAAAGACCTGCCCGCACGGTCATCCGATCACGGGGTATACGCGGATCGAAGGTGTTCCGCTGGCCGATGTCGAGCACGGCGCGTCGGTGACGATCCTGCGCTTCGAGAACGAGGCCGAGGATCTCCTGCACTACCTCAAGGACTCGGGGCTGGAACCCGGCCTGAAGTGCACGCTCACCGCGACCTCCGACGAGCACGTCACCGTCACGGGCGCAGACGACCGCGAATGCACCGTGACGTTCTCGGTCGCCGAGACCGTCTCGGTGCTCGCCGATCCCTCCCCGCCGACACGGATCGCGCTTCCCGAGCAGCTCGTTCTGGCGCGCGAGCGCTACGGTCGCTAGCTTCGCCAGACACAGGATCCGGCACCGCGGGTGTGTACCCTCACGGGCCGGCGTACGGGAGGAACGCGATGCGCACTCGGATGGTCTGCCTGGAGGACGGCATTACGTCTTGCGGCTTTCGCAAGATGGCGGCCTACGCTGCGCAGCTGCAGCCCGGCACCGAGTCGTTCTACATCTCCACCGAGCGATACCGCAGCGTCCGCACCGCCGTTCGCGGGATGGGCGACAAGGCCGAGGTCGGCGACGAGCAGGTCGACGAGATCGCCCAGGACCTCGCCGAGTCGGATCTGATCGGCTTCTCCTCGATGACGGGCTACGCGGCGCTGACGCATCGCGTGATCAAGCGCATCCGCGAGCTCAACCCGTCCGTCTACATGATCTGGGGCGGGATCCACCCGATCATCCAGCCCGAGGACGCGATCCTCGCCGACGTCGACGCGATCTGCACCGGCGAGGGCGAGTTCGCCTTCGAGGAGTTCCTCGACGCCTTCAAGCACGGGCGCGACTACACGAAGACCAAGAACTTCTGGTTTAAGCCCGGCAGCCACGCCAACGCCAACGGCAAGGGCAACGGCGAGATCATCAAGAACCACTTTCTGCCGCTGATGTCCGTGCAGGCGATGGAGGAGCTGCCGTTTCCGCAGTACGGCGCCGAGACCGAGAAGCTCTACCTGCCCGGCCGCGGCTTCGTGAAGATGGGCGTCGAGGACTACCTCCTCAACGACGGCCTCGGCTACACGACGCTGTGGTCGATCGGCTGCCCGTTTCACTGCTCGTACTGCGGCAACACGAAGTTCATCGCCAACGACGCGAAGTACAAGCGCATCCGCCACCCCAGCGCGCGCTACATGGTCGACCAGGTCAAGGACGCCCGCTCCCGGTTCCCGCACCTCAGCCAGGTGTCCTTCCACGACGACTCGTTCATGGCGATCCCCTACGGGCAGCTCGAGGAGTTCGCCGAGCTGTGGCACGACGAGCTGGCGCTGCCGTTCGCCGTCTACGGGGTGATCCCCAACTACGTCCGTCAGGACAAGTTCGAGCTGCTCTCGTGGGCGGGGATGAACCGCATCCGCATGGGCATCCAGTCGGGCTCGAAGAACATGCTCGACTTCTACAAGCGCCCGACGCCGCCGGAGAAGATCCTCAAGGCCGGCGAGGTGATCGCGTCGTTTGCGCCGAAGTACCACATCCCGGCGGCCTACGACATCATCATGGACAACCCGATCGAGACTCGGGACGACGTCAAGGCGACGCTGCAGCTGCTGTACATGATGGACCGGCCCTACACGCTGTTCATCTACTCGCTCAAGGTCATCCCGAACACGGGGCTCGAGGCGGCGATGAAGGAGCGCGGGGTGGACCTCGACGCGATCGACGAGTCGTTCCTCGTGATCCCGCCGCGCGTCGCGAACATCATG
>DASVPU010000461.1:0-4282 GCA_036389475.1 Solirubrobacteraceae bacterium | reverse complement strand
GAGCTGGATTTGGATCCAGTTTGTAGGCGAGCCGCACACCCTTACCGCAGGAGACTGCTACTGGGGAGTCCAGTCGATCTCGGTCGAAGAATTCAAGTCGACGCCCTGAACGCCGTCGAGAACGGTTCGGGCCCGCGCTCGACATCGGACGCCCCCCGCCAACATTGCGGGGGCGTCCGTGCGCGCGCCGCGCAGTACCTCATGCTCGGCCACGCCTCACGTGGCCACGATCAGCCGCTACCTGGACGCCCACGCCGGCCGACTGCGCCAAGCCGTCAGCGCGCACCCCTCACAACAACCCTGCCTCCTATCGGCAGATTCCCTGCATAACTACCCAATGCAGCCAATCTAGTAGGGTCTGGGCATGGCCCCCGCGGACCAGCTGCTCGTCGGTCGCGTCGAGGATTTCCTGGCCGGGCTGCAGGCCGCCAAGCGCTCTGCGGACACGATCGGCGCCTGACATCGACGCCGATGCACCAGAGACGGGCGATCGGATGCGCGAGCAGCTGCGCAGCCGCTACGACGTCGATGGGGAGGAGCGCCGTCGTGCGCCGAGCAGCACGCGCAGGCGCATGGGGGAGGGGCGAGGCGGACTGCTGATGGTCGCGCGGACCGTGCCGATCTGCGCCTGCACGAGGCGCCGTCGCCGAGGAGCGCGCCGAACTCCGCAGGAGATGTCAGGGTGCCCTGACAGGGCTGGAGAGTCGCGCTCGAGCAGCGACCGCTGCCAGCGCAGGCAACGCACCGCTGGTTAGGATCGGGCCGGGATCAGTTCGCCAAGGGGATGTGGGTGCAACGCGACGGAGGGAGCGGGGGGATGACCGAGCCCAGCGACCGGAAGGTGGCGCTCGTGACGGGCGGCGGCTCGGGTATCGGGCGAGCGGCCGCGCTGGCATTCGTCGGTCGGGGTGTCGCGGTGGTGATCGCGGACGTCAACGACGCTGCAGGTCACCAAACGGTCGCGCTGATCAACGAGCGCGGCGGCGACGGCGTGTTCGTGCACACCGACGTCGCGCAGGCGCGCGACGTCGAGGAGCTGCTGGCAGGCACGGTCGACGCGTTCGGTAGCCTGCAGCATGCGTTTAACTGCGCAGGCATCGGCGGCAAGCTGGCGGGCACCGCTGATGGCGACGAGGCGGACTGGGACCGTACGATCGCGGTCAATCTCAAGGGCGTGTGGCTGTGCCTGCGAGCCGAGATCAAGCAGATGCTCGCCGGTGGCGGCGGTTCGATCGTCAATGCCTCATCGGCCGTGGCACTCCGCGGCGCTCCCGGGCTTGGTGCCTACAGCGCCTCAAGGGGGGCGTCATCCAGCTGACGCGCACGGCCGCGCTGGAGTACGCGGCGGCGGGCATCCGCGTCAACGCGGTCTGCCCAGGCTCGATCGACACCCCGATGCTCGCTCGCCTGCTGCACGAGCGCCCCGAGCTTGAAGGCCGCTTGGCGGCGCTTCACCCGCTGGGCCGCATCGGCGAGGCCGATGAGGTCGCCCAGGCGGTCATCTGGCTGTGCTCGGATGCCGCCTCGTTTGTCACGGGACAGGTGCTGACGATCGACGGAGGCTTGAGCGCCGGCGACGCGCCCGGGACGTGGCAGTAGTGCACCATGTTCGACAGGGGGCGCCAGAGAGGCGATAGCTGTCGGGGGCTCCCTGGTCGTGCGGCGCGCCCCAGACGGCCGGAACCGCCATCAGCTCGACGTGTGTTAGGGAGCCCTGACGGACGTCGGGACGGTTGGTGGCGTGAGCTCATGCCAGCGCGGGACGGTCCAGGGAGGGGGGTCCACAAGCAGCCGTCGCTGCCGGACGTGATCGCGCGCATGCCCAGTGCGCGTAGATCAGCGCCGGTCGCCAAACGGACGACGGCCGCGCCTGGGGAAGGCGCGGCCGTCCGGGGACTGGCGGGTGCTCTTGCCGAGGAGCACAACAAGTGTCACAACCGGTCCGGACGTTCGACGTCGACGCCGTACGAGCGATCGCAGTCTTCAGGTCCCTCTGGACGTGTCGTGCGGGCGTGACGCGAACGACGGGTCGGCCGCCATCCGTCTCACGGTCAGGATTGCCTGACGTCGTTTGACTGGCTCGGGCCGCGCTAGGCGAGGCGCCGATCGAGTTTGTTGGCGTCGGCGGTGCGGCTCTCCTCGACGGCCTGCCGTTAAGGAAGCTGGCACCAACCGACAAGTAGCTCCGTTCCCGGTACGCGTCTGCGGACGAGCGGCTGCTGCGCACTTCTGCCGGCGTTGCCAGCAGCCTTCGGGCTCGGGGACGGCGACGCGGCCGTTCGCGTCCCCCCGGCAGTTCGGGGCGACTGCCGGCGCTGCGAACGCCCGTCGTTGCTCGTGATTCGCCACTCCGCTGGCCGTACTTGTCGGTTCCTGCGCCGTTCCTTACCGGTAGCCCTACTCAGCCGGTCGCGTGCGGCACAGGCCGACGAGGTCGCACGCGCCGCACGTGCGACCGTCCCACTGCGGGAGCCGCGGGAGATCGTTCGTACGCAGTGACTCTCCCGCACCGCGGATCTTGTCTCCGACGGCGCCGAGCAAGGGCTCGTCGACCGACTCGCGCGTGGTCTTGCCGTTTTCGTCGAGATTGAAGACCTCGATCAGATCGGCCGATTCGCCCGTCAGCTCCTGGTAGCCGAGCGCGTACACGTGCAGCTGGTCGCGGGTGACCTCCTCCGCCTGGGCACGTTCGGTCGACTTGAAGTCCACGATCGCGAGCTCATCGGTGTCCAGCCGGCGAACCAGGTCGATGCGACCGTCCACGGTGATGCCGGGGGCTACGTGCACACGGATCGCCTTCTCGGAGTGCTCAAGCTTGTCGAGATCCCTGCGGTGCGTGTCGATGTACCGCTCGATCGACTTGATCGCGGAAGCCCGGAGCTGCTCGTGCAGCCTCTCGTAGGCGAACGGCGTGTGGAGATGGCGATCGACGAGCGTCGGCGCGACGTGACGCTTGACGATGTCGCCCTCAAGCGCCCGCTTGTGGATCTCGGACAGCGCGTCGTGCAGACCTTTGCCATAGCCGAGCGCCTCGTGGATGGGCGCGTTGAACCCGTACAGGAACCGCAGCTTGAACTGGTACGGGCACTCAAAGAAGTACTTCAGCTCCGAGAACGACAGGGTGACCTGCGGGGTCTCGTGGCGCGGCATCGGCGGCAGTCGGTCACCCGCGACCGGCGTCGCCGCTGTCGATACCCACGACTGTTCGGCGACGTGGTCGAAGAACACGGACCGGTTCCTCTGCTGCTGGTTGTCGGCCACCGGCGCCCACGTGACGTACAAGCGCTTCTGGGCGCGTGTAACGGCCACATAGAACAGACGAGTCTCGTCTTCAACGGTGCCGCGGTACCGGGCCGGATCGTCGATCGCCTCGTCCGGGATGACGTGTTTGAGCGACACCCCGCCCATGACCCTCGACGGGAACCGATTGCGCCGCATCGCTGGCAGGAACACCGTTGGCCACTGCAGCCCCTTCGCCTGGTGGACCGTCGCGATCGCCACCGCGTCCGGCGCCGCGTACCCAACGTCAGCGTCCGCCTCCGCGTAGTAGTCGGGAGCCTGGTAATGAAGCCAGTCGGCGAACGCCTTGTACTTCTCACTCGGCTTCGTAGTGAAGTAGATCTGCTCGAAGTCCGAGATGGCCTGGCTGAACTTGCCGAGCTGGTAGAGGACAAGCTCGCAACGCGTCGGGTCGCCCGGCAGGGTGTCCTCCCGGACCTTGAGCGCCTCCAGGAAGTTGAGGTACAGCCGTTGGACGTTGTAGACGGCGTGCGGCTTGCCGGCGTCGAAGTTGCGGCCGTCCTCCAGCACGTCAATCGCCTTGTCCCAGTCAGCACAGGCGGGGATCAGGTGCGCGTCGTCCCACAGCGCTCGCAGCACCTTGCCGTCGATGTCTCGGACCACGAAGCGAAACACTCCAACGACGGCTTGGATCTCCGCGCTGTCGAACAGCTTGTTGAGGCCCTTGACGATGTACGGGATGCCCCGGCGCCGCAACTCGTCCACGACCGGTCCAGAGTCTTTCGCGACCGACCGGAACAGGACGGCGCAGTCGGACCACGACAGTCCGCGCGGCTCTCCGTCCGGGTCGTCCCGGAACGCGACGCCGCGCATCTCCTCGATCCGATCAACGATCCACGCCGCCTCGGCGTCTGGGTCCTCAAACTCGAGCGCGAGCAGGTCGCCACGCTTCCACGTCTGGTGGCCGGAAGCGACCATCGCCTTCGGCAGTCGCTCGTCGGCCGGAATGCGCTCGGCCACGGACCGCCCGAGTTCGACGACG
>DASVPU010000460.1:0-13900 GCA_036389475.1 Solirubrobacteraceae bacterium | reverse complement strand
CCCCCAACCAAAGGAGCACCTGCTCAAATGCAGCGTTCATCCATCGCTATCACCGCCCTCACCGCGCTGGTGGTGTCCGCCGTACTCGCCGTCTCAGCACTCGGCGCGACGAAGACCGTCAAGATCGGAGACAACTTCTTCAAGCCGACGAGCGTCAGCGTGAAGAAGGGCTCGACGGTCAAGTGGCTCTGGAAGGGCAAGAGCCCGCACAACGTCACGGTCACCTCCGGCCCGGTGAAGTTCAAGTCGCCGACCCAGAAGAAGGGCTCGTTCTCCAAGAAGCTCACGAAGAAGGGCACCTACAAGATCATCTGCACGATCCACGGCCCGGTGCAGTCGATGAAGATCAAAGTGACCTAAGACTGAATTCACCGCTGTCGCGGCGCCTGGTCTGGCGTGTCGCCGGGCCAGGCGACGGGGCAGCGTCCCCTTCCGCATGAGGGCCGCCGCAACGCGCCGCTCGCCCTGCCGGTCAGCCTTTGAAGCGCTGCCCGTTGACCCGCTCGCAGTTGCGCACCCGATCGCGGCGGTCCTTCAGCACGCGGTCATAGCCCGGGCCGCAGTCGATCATGTCCGCCCCGCCGGCGACCGAGCGGATCGTGTCGTTGCCGCCACCGCCGTAGATCCGATCGGGCCCGTAGCCGCCGTTGAGGGAGTCGGCGCCGGCGCCTCCGTACAGCCGGTCGCTCCCGCGGCCGCCCTCGAGCTCGTCGTTGCCGGCGCCGCCGAAGATGCGGTCGTTGCCGAAGCGGCCGAAGAGCTTGTCGTCGCCGCCGTCGCCATGCAGCACGTCGGAGCCGTTGCCGCCGTCGACGTAGTCGCCGCCCTCCTTGCCGAAGAGCGTGTCGCTGCCGCCCCAGCCCAGGAGGTTGTCGACGAGCGGCGTGCCGACGAGGCGGTCGTTGCCCTCGCTGCCACGACGCACCTCGTGCGACAGGCCGCCGCTCGCCGGTGAGGCTGCCGCCGCCGCGCGCGCGCCACCGCGCATCAGGCCGGTGTTCGCGTGGCCCGCCAGCGGATCGAAGCCGGCGTCGTGGACCGGGTCGCCGAGCGCGACGTGCTCGCAGCCGAGCGTCGCCTGGCCCTCGGTCCTGGAGGAGACGTAGACCGTGTCCTCGCCTTCGCCGCAGTCGACGTTGTCGATCGCCGAGCCGGTGTAGATCGTGTCGTTGCCGGGACCGCCGGCGATGCTGTCCTCGCCGGCACGGCCGCCTGAGATGACGTCGTTGCCGTCGCCGCCGCGGATCTCGTCGTTGCCCGCGCCGCCGTCGATGAGATCGTCACCGGGCCCGCCGTCGGCCACGTCGGCGCCGTTGCCGAGCAGGATGATGTCGTTGCCGTCTGCCCCGAGAACCTGGCGGTCCGAGCCGCGGTTGGAGTCGATGTAGTCATCGCCCGGACCACCGTCGACGAGGCGCTCGTCGCCGAAGCGCGACTCGACGATGAAGTCGTTGCCGTCGCCGCCGCGCAGCGCGTCGTCGCCGTCGTCGCCGTCGATGGAATCGTCGCCGGGTCCGCCCTGGATCGTGTCGTTGCCGGTGCCGCCCTCGAGCCGGTCGTTGCCCTCGCCGCCGTCGAGATCGTCGGCGCCCGAGCCGCCGAGCAGCCGGTCGACGCCGAGGCCCCCGAGCAGCTTGTCGGCCGCGAAACCGCCGGACAGCAAGTCGTCGCCGAGGCCCCCGAACAGCGTGTCGCTGGAGCCGCCGCCGCGCAGGAGGTCGTTCGTCACCCCGCCCACGAGCCGGTCGACGAGCGCGCCGCCTTGTTTGATCAGGCCGGCCGACGCCGCAGCAGTGCTGACGGATAGGCCCAGGATGAGCACGATGAGGAAGGCGGCGGCGTTGCGCATGCAGCCCTTGTCGGCCGCGGCAGCCGTCGAGCGCAGCGCTTTGGAGCACGGGACGACAGATGTTCGTCGCCGGCCTGCATCACCGCCGGTACACCGCGGTCAGCAGCGTGCACAGCAGTGCGGTCGCTCCGAAGTAGCCGATCTCCGCGCGCAGCAGCTGGTCTTCGAGAACCGGGCTCAGCATCCACACGACGAATGCCGCCGCGCTCACAAGCCACGCGAGCGCTGCGCCGAGCGCCTGCCCGCGCGCGAGCGCGGCCTGGTTCAGGGTCCCGGCGATGAGATGCAAGCCCATCCCGACGCCGACCAGCGCGAGGCCACCGCGCCCGAGGTCGCGGCCGATGTCGAACAGCGCCGCGACGACGGGCGGGCCGATCGCGAACAGCCCGGCCGCAACGGCGAGCGCGAAGCCGCCGCTCGCCAGCACAGTCATGCGGATCGCGCGGCGAAACTCGGCATCCCCCGCGGTTGCCTGTAAACCCGCCAGATGCGGGAGCAGCGATCCCTGCACGGCCTGGAAGAGCTGCAGCGGCGCGCGTGCGATGAGCAGCACGCTGAACACGACGCCCGCCAGCGCAGCGTCGGACGAGGTCCCCTTGACGGTCAGCACGGCGGCGTTGAGGAGCGTCTGCTCGGCGATCATGACTGCGAAGACCGCCAATGCGAAGCCGGTCCCGCGGCGCAGCGTGAGCCCGCCCTCGGTCTCTCGCACCGCGTCGCGATCGGCGGGCGGATCCTCGCGGCGCGAGAAGCACAGCGGCACGACGACGAGCGAGACCAACGGCGCGGCCGCCATCCCCAGCGCGACCGCCGACTGCCCAAATGCGATTCCGACGATGACCGCCAGCGCGAAGCAGACCCGTGTGACGGCCTCCAGGAACACGAGCGCGCCGTACAGCGCGAAGCGCTGGTGGCCCGCGAGGAAGCCGCGCGCGAAGTAGCTCGCCGCGTACGCCAGCACGCCCACGACCAAGATCCAGTACAGCGCCTGCGATCCGTCGAAGAGGTCGTCCTGCAGCGGTCCGCGAGCTGCCAGGGCAGCCGCGAGGAACATCAGCGCGAACGCCGCCTGGATGAGCAGCGCGAAGCGCAGGTCGTGCCCGCCGCTGTGTCCCCGGGCGCGTCGGTCGGCGATCGTTCGCGACAGCAGCTGCTCGATCGGGCGGTAGATCACCGAGGTGATCACGAACATGATCGCCCAGACGAGCGAGATGCGCGTGTACTCGCCGTCGCTCAGCGCGTGGGCGGCAAGCGCGAAGTACGCGAACGTCACGATCCCCGTCGTCGCGATCCCGACCGACAGGATGCGCGCGCCGCGGCCGTAGCCCGAGCGCGGGGGCGAGGCGGCGACGGAGGCCGACACCTACATCCGCACGAGCAGCATGGTCCACGGAAACGGCGTCCGCGCCTGCAAGACCGTGCCGTGGCGAGACAACAGCGCGACGAAGCTGCGCTTGGACCAGTGGTTCAGATGCCCGGGCGTGTTGCCGAAGTCCTTCAGATAGGCGCCGCGGGCCATGTTCAGCCCGCGCCAGAGCGGCTCGCGCGGCACCGAGACGAGCAGGTGGCCGCCCGCCACGCGCGCCATCTCGGCGACTGTGTGCTCCGGGTCCGGGACGTGCTCGAGCACCTCGATCGCGGTTGCGACATCGAACTCGCCATCGCCGAACGGCAGGTTCTCGGCCTTCATGACGCGGTACTCGAGGTTCGGCGCCCGACGACCCTCCCACAGGACGTGCAGCCCGGGGTCGTCGAGATCGATCCCGACGACCCGGCGGTCGCCGAGGCGCCGCGCCCAGCGATGGGTCAGCACGCCCTCGCCACAGCCGACGTCCAGCAGCGAGGCGGGAGCTGCCTGCTCGAACAGCTCGTCCAGCGTGCGCTCGAATCCCGCCATCAGCCGTCGAACGACCGGATTGGTCGAGCCGTACTTGTCGTAGGTGTTGCCGGTGACCGTCCCCTCGGCGTCGACCGTGACGACCGGTCCCGCCGCCGTCACAGCTGCACCACTGCGTGCTCCTCGGTCTTGCCGGTCGCCGCGCCGGCGTCGGCGCCGGTCGTCGCTCCCTGGCCCGCCGCCGTGTCGCCGGGCTCGTAGTGCGAGGGCGCCACGCCGAGCTGCAACTCGATGCGCCGCACGCGCTCGAAGGTGCGCTGGACGAGCGTCCGCTGCCCGGCGATGAGATCGCCGATGACGCCGAGTGCTGCGAGCACCATCGCGGCGTTGAACAGCACCGCACCGAGGATCAGCGACTGAACGTGGCCCTTGCCCTGGCCGGCGACGAGATAGAAGTACGCGAAGCGCCCCCAGACGACGAATGCGATCAGCCCGATCACCGCCGCCGCGGTCATGAACACCTTCAGCGGCTCGTACTGCGAGTAGATGCGGAAGATCGAGACGCTGTTGCGCCGCACATAGGCCCACATCGACGGGAACAGGCGCGATTCGCGCGTCTTGGGGTTCGTCGCGACGGCGACGTGATCGACCGCGACGAGCAGCTTGCCCGCCTGGATGATCGTCTCCAGCGTGTAGGTGAACTTCGAGACGACCGCCATTTGCAGGGCGGC
Source organism: Solirubrobacteraceae bacterium (assembly GCA_036389475.1). Taxonomy (GTDB): domain Bacteria; phylum Actinomycetota; class Thermoleophilia; order Solirubrobacterales; family Solirubrobacteraceae; genus CADCVQ01. The sequence continues at coordinate 9,483 of DASVPU010000460.1, read as the reverse complement.
CTCGCGGTTGTAGGCGCGAAAGCCCGAGGTCGTGTCGGGCACCTCGGTCGACGAGGCCTGGCGCACGACCCATGACCCCAGGCGCTGGAGCGTCTTCTTCAGCGGCGAGAAGTGCTCGATGCCCATGACCTCGCGGTCGCCGACGACCATGTCGGCGCGGCCGGCGAGGATCGGCGCGACGAGCTTGTGGATGTCGGAGCCCTGGTACTGGTTGTCGGCATCGGTGTTGACGATCACGTCGGCGCCCAGCTTCAGGCATGCGTCGAGGCCGGCCTGGAAGCCGGCCGCGAGGCCCTTGTTGTTCGTCAGGCGGACGATGTGATCGACCCCGCCGGCGCGCGCGACCTCGATCGTGCGGTCGGTGGAGCCGTCGTCAACCACGAGCCACTCCACAGCGTCGAAGCCGGGTACCGCACGGGGCAGGTCGGCAAGCGTCGCAGGGAGATACAGCTCCTCGTTGAAGCACGGGATCTGGATGATCAGCTTCATGCGGCGGGTCGGCATGGAATCCTAACGGCCATCGCAGCGTCATCAGTGCCCAGCGCTCCCAGCCCGGCCGCCGTCGCGTCGCCGTCGCCCGCCAAGGCTCCCTCGGCGCGGCGCAGGCTGCGCTTTCCCGCGACCGCGAGGCTCGAGCGGCTCGGGCTCGCCTTGGTCGGGTTCGCCGCGCTCGCTGGGTTCCTCGTCTTTCCGACCTATCCGAACTACGACTCCTACTATTCGCTGCTGTGGGGGCGCGAGCTCGTCGGCCTCGACCCGCTGTCCTTCACCGCATACCGGGCGCCGACCGAGCACCCGCTGGCGATCGCCTTCGGCGCCCTGCTGACACCGTTCGGCGACGGCGCCGACCGCGTCATGGTCGCGTGCGCGGTGCTGTCGTTCCTGCTGCTCGTCGTCGGGGTCTACGTTCTCGCCAAGACGGCGTTCACGCCGCTCGTCGGGGCGGTGGCGGCGGCGCTGCTGATCACGCGCTTTGACTATCCGTTCCTGGCCGCGCGTGGCTACATCGACATCCCGTATCTGGCGGTCATCATCTGGGCGGCGGTCGTCGAGACGCGCGCGCCGCGACGACATCCGGTGCGCGTCCTCGTCCTGCTCGCGGCGGCGGGGCTCATGCGCCCCGAGGCGTGGCTGCTCACGGGGCTTTACTGGCTGTACCTCCTACCTTCAACCAGCTGGAAGCAGCGTGCGACGTATGCCGTGCTGGCCGCCGTGGGCCCGCTCGTCTGGGCGGCCATCGACCTCGCGGTGACCGGCAACCCGCTCTACTCGCTGACGGCGACGAGCGAGCTCGCCGAGGAGCTCGGCCGCAACAAGGGCGTCGCGGCGGTGCCGGAGGCGCTGTACGCCTTCCTCGTCAAGCTCGCGAAGTTCCCGGTCGTGCTCGGCGCCGCGATCGGGCTCGTGCTGGCGATCGTCCTGACGCCGCGCCGCGCGCTCATGCCGCTTGCCCTGCTGCTCGCCGGGACCGGCACGTTCGCGCTGGTCGGCTTCGCCGGGCTGTCGGTCATCGACCGCTACCTGCTCGTGCCCTCGCTGTGCGTGATGATCTTCGCGGCGGTCTTCGTCGCGGGCTGGACGATGCTCGAAGAGGGCAGCCGCTGGCGGCGGATCTGGGCAGCCCTCGCATCGGCGCTGGTCGTGTTCGGCATCGTCTTCACGGCGACGCGCGTCAACCTCACGCAGCTTTACAACGAGCTTCGCTTCCGCGGCGACTCGCACACGGCGCTGGAGCACGTGCTGCATGCTTCGGCCGTCGCGCCGGCACTGCGCTGCGGCCCGCTCTACGTGCCCAACCACAAGCTCATCCCCGACGTGCGCTGGATCCTCGACCGCTCGCGCTCGGGCGTTCTCGCGCGCTCGAGCGAGAAGGTCGGCGAGCCCCGCAGCGGCGTCGTGCTGCTCGTCCACGACCGGATGGCGATCTTCAAGCAGGCGCTGGTCACCGACACCGACAAGACCGTCGACAACCTCCCGCCCGCCGGCTTCACACGAGCCGCGACGAGCGAATACTACGCCGCCTATGTCCACTGTTGAGACCCCGTACCGCGAGAGCACCGTGTCGTCCAATGGTCGTGACGACCTGCTGACCTCGTCGCTGTTGGGCGGCCTGCGGCGGCCGGGCGACGACCGGCTGCTGTGGGGCCTGGCGATAACGGCAGTGCTCGCGCTCGCCTTCGGACTACGTGTCTGGGGCACCGGCCACGGGCTGCCCTACGCCTACAACGCCGACGAGAACGCGCACTTCGTCACGCGGGCGATCGGGCTGTTCGGCCACGACGGCAACCCGCACTACTTCTCCAACCCGCCGGCGTACACGTACCTCGCGCACATCGTGCTGAGCATCTGGTACGGCGGTCGCGCCGGCGTCTCCAACGCCTTTGCCGCCGACCCGACCGAGATCTGGGTCATCGGGCGCGTCCTCGCGGCGATCCTCGGCACGCTCGCCGTCTGGCTGCTGTACCTCGCCGGCTCGCGGTTGCTCGATCGCCGCGTCGGGCTTCTGGCGGCGGGGCTGTTCGCCGTGTCGTTTCTGCCCGTCTTCTACTCCAAGCTCGCGCTCAACGACGTGCCGACGCTGGCGGGCGTCTGCCTTGCACTATGGGGCGCGGCGGGGGTGCTGCGCTTCGGGCGCCTGCGCGACTACCTGGTCGCGGGGATCGGCCTCGGCCTCGCATGTGCGACGAAGTACACCGGCGGGATCGTCCTGCTGCCGCTCGTCGCCGGCGCGTCGGCGCAGTTCGCGGCCGCCGGGGGCAAGACACCGGCGCTGCGCGGCTTGGGCATCGCGTGCGTTGCGGCATTCGTGACCTTCGTCATCTGCAACCCGTACTCGCTGCTGGACTTCTCGGCGTTCAAGGACGGGCTGACGCACCAGTCAGACGCGTCCGGCGACGCGGCCGGCAAGCTTGGCCTCACGCAGGAGAACGGCTACGTCTACTACCTGTGGTCGCTGGGCTGGGGGATGGGCTGGCTGCCGCTCGTCGTCGCCGTCGGCGCTGCGGTGCGGCTGTGGTTCGACGAGGCGCGGCTGGTCTGGTTCCTCGTTCCGGGGGTCATCGTCTTCATCCTCTTCATGGGCTGGCAGGCGCGCTACTTCGGGCGCTGGGTCATGCCGGTCATGCCGATGGTCTGCATCCTCGCCGCGTACGGCGCGATCGAGCTCGTCGACTGGTCGACGCGCAGGATGCCGTTGCTGAAGCCGACGTTCATGGCCGCCGCGGTCGTCGCCCTGTGCGGCCAGGGCTTCGTCTACTCGCTGCACAGCGGGCTCGTCCTGTCGCGTGAGGACACGCGCAACCTGACGCGCGAGTGGATGGTCGCCAACGTGCCGCTGGGGACGAAGATCGTCGTCGAGCCGGTCGTGCCCGACCAATGGGCGCAGGACCTAGGCAATCCGTCGCCGGTCGTGGCCAACGGCAACCGCTGGGTCAAGTACCCGACGAGCCGCTCGAACATCAACCCGCGCACAGGCAAGCCGATGACCGGACCGGGAGCGGTGGTCAACATCGAGGACTTCGAAAAGGTGCTGCGCCCCGAGCTCGTCGACGCCTACCAGCGACAGGGGTACTGCTGGGTCGTCGTCGGATCGACCCAGCGCGGGCGCGCCGAGGCCGAGCCGCAGCAGGTGCCTGGAGCGATCGCCTATTACAAGGCGCTCGAGCAGCGCTCGCGCGTCGCGCACGTCGTCTCGCCGTACTCCAAGGGCGAGGGTCACGTCGGCTTCAACTTCGACTGGACCTTCAACTACTACCCGCTGGCGTACAACCGGCCGGGGCCGGAGATGACGATCTATCGCCTTCACGGTGGCCAGTGCACTCCAAACTGAGTCCCGTCCTATAGTTGCTCGCGTGTCAGCGCTGACGGCCGCCGACAACGACCATCTCGCTCGTTCGATCGAGCTCGCGGAGTTCGGCCTCGGGCGCGTGCATCCCAATCCGATGGTCGGCGCGCTGATCGTCCGCGAGGGCACGGTGCTGAGCGAGGGCTCGCACGAGGAATGCGGCGGCCCGCACGCCGAGGTCAACGCGATCGCCGCCGCCGGCGATACGGACCTCACGGGCGCGACGCTGTATGTCTCGATGGAGCCGTGCTGTCACCACGGCAAGACGCCGCCCTGCACCGACGCGATCATCGCCGCGGGAATCGCCCGCGTCGTCGTCGCCTCCGACGATCCGAGCGCCAAGGCGGCCGGACGCGGCCTGGGGATCCTGCGCGACGAGGGGGTCGAGGTCGAGGTCGCCGAGGGCGACATCGCGGCGCGCGCGCGACTGATCAACCAGGCGTTTCGCAAGCATGCTCGCACCGGCCGGCCGTGGGTCCTGTTTAAGTCCGCGATGACGCTCGACGGCAAGGTCGCGACCCGCACCGGCGACTCGCAATGGATCTCCGACGAGTCCAGCCGCAACCGCGCCCACCGCTGGCGCGCGAGCGTCGACGCCGTCGCGGTCGGCATCGGGACGGCGCTCGCCGACGACCCGCGGCTGACCTCGCGCGTCGAAGGGGTGCACCACCAGCCGCGCCACGTCGTCTTCGACTCGACGGCCCGCCTGCGGCTTGACTCGCAGCTCGTGTCAGCGGCGCCGCGGCTGCCGCTGACCGTCGTCGTCTCGCGCGCCGCGCGTCGCTCGGCGACCGAGGCACTCGAGATGGCCGGCGCCGACGTCATCGTCGCGACCGGCGAGAACGAGCCGGCCCGCATCCGCTCGGCGCTGGATCAGCTCGGCTCCAGCGGGCTGACCTCGATTCTGCTGGAGGGCGGCCCGCACCTGGCCGGCGCGTTCCTCGACGCCGGCGAGATCGACGAGGTGCGCCTCTTCCTCGCCCCGCTGCTGCTCGGCGGGCGTGCTGCGCGCGACCCGCTGGAGGGCGAGGGCGTCGAGCGGATCTCCGAGGCGCTGCGCGCGCTGACGCTCGACTGCGAGCGGGTCGCCGCCGATCTGCTGGTCTCGGCGCGGCTACGGGAGTGGTGACGCCCCGGTGTTCACCGGCCTGGTTGCGGACCGCGGCGCCGTCGAGGCGGTGCAGGCGACCGACGACGGGGTCCGTCTGACGCTCTGCACCCGGCTTGCGAGCGAGCTGACGGAAGGCGACTCGATCGCGGTCAACGGCGTCTGCCTCACCGCGACCGACGTCCAGTCCGACCGCATCGCGGCCGACGTCATGCACGAGACGCTCGAACGCTCGACGCTGAGCGTGGCAGCCGCGGGGAACCGGGTGAACCTCGAGCTCGCGCTGCGTGTCGCCGACCGGCTCGGCGGTCACATCATGCAGGGGCACGTCGACGGCGTCGGCACGGTGACAGATGTCGTCGCGGACGGCTTCGCGCGCGTCCTGACGATCACCGCCGCGGCAGACGTCCTGCGCTATGTCGTCCTCAAAGGATCGATCGCCGTCGATGGCGTCTCCCTGACCGTTGCACGGATCGACGGCGAGGGCTTTGACGTCTCGCTCATCCCCGAGACGCTGGAGCGCACGAACCTTGGGGCCGTGATGCCCGGCGCCGCGGTGAACCTCGAGGTCGACGTGCTCGCCAAGTACGTCGAGAAGCTGCTGACGCAGAGCGGCAGGCCTTCATAGCCGCGGCAGGATGCAGCACGACAGCTCGGTTTGCGAAGCTGATGGGCATGACGCCGAAGACCCGCAGCCCGTTCGCCACGATCGAGGAGGCGCTCGAAGACATCCGTCAGGGCAAGATGGTCGTCGTCTGCGACGACGAGGATCGCGAGAACGAGGGCGATCTCACGATGGCCGGCCAGTTCGCGACGCCCGAAGCCGTGAACTTCATGGCGAAGGAGGGTCGCGGGCTCATCTGCCTGTCGCTCACCCCGGAGCGTTGCGGCGAGCTCGGCCTGGACCTCATGGCGGCGAAGAACGAATCGCCGTTCGAGACGCCGTTCACCGTCTCCGTCGAGGCCCGCGTAGGGGTCACGACGGGCATATCCGCGCATGATCGCGCTCATACCATCCAGGTCGCGATCGACCCCGAGAGCTCGCCGCGCGACCTCGTCCAGCCAGGCCACATCTTCCCGCTGAAGAGCAAGCCCGGCGGCGTCCTCGAGCGCGCCGGCCAGACGGAGGCAGCGGTCGACCTCGCGCGCCTCGCCGGACTGAACCCGTCGGGCGTCATCTGCGAGATCCTCAACGACGACGGAACGATGGCGCGGGTCAGCGACCTCGTGCCCTACTGCGAGCGCCACAACTTGCGGATGATCACGGTCGCCGATCTGATCGCGTACCGCAGGCGCCACGACAAGCTCATCGAGCGCGTCGTCTCGACGAAGCTCCCGACGGGCTTCGGCGACTTCGACGCGGTCGGCTACCGCGAGCTTCACAGCGGCAAGCACCACGTCGCGCTCGTCAAGGGAGAGGTCGCCGGCGAGTCCGACGTGCTCGTGCGCGTCCACTCGGAGTGCCTCACCGGCGATGTCTTTCATTCGCTGCGCTGTGACTGCGGCGAGCAGCTCGAGTCGGCGCTGGCGATGATCGAGACCCAGGGCCGCGGGGTCCTGCTGTACCTCTCCCAGGAGGGACGCGGGATCGGCCTGCTGAACAAGCTGAAGGCTTACAAGCTGCAGGAGGGCGGAATGGACACCGTCGAGGCCAACCTCCAGCTCGGCCTGCCCGCCGACCTGCGCGACTACGGCATCGGCGCCCAGATCCTCGTGGACCTCGGACTGAGCTCGATCCGGATTCTCACGAACAACCCTAAGAAGATCCGCGGGTTGGAGGGGTACGGCCTGTCGGTTAGCGAGCAGGTGCCGATCGAGCATGTGCCAAACGCCCACAACGAGGCGTATCTGCGCGCCAAGCGCGAGCGCATGGGCCACACGTTGCACCACCAGGGCCTCGACGTGGACAAGGAGATGCTCCACGACGAGGAAGAGCGCGACCAGCGCGACGAGGAACGCTGATGGCGCTCGAGGTGCGCTACGCGATCGTCGTCGGGCGCTTCTACGAGGAGCTGGCCGAGCGCCTCGTGGCGAGCGCGACGCGCGTCTTCGAGGAGGCGGGGGCCGACCATGTCGACGTGTTCGACGTCCCGGGCGCGTTCGAGCTGCCGCTCGCGGCGCTGCTCGCAGCGCAGACCGGCCGCTACGCGGGGATCGCGTGCCTCGGCGCGGTCATCCGCGGCGAGACCAGCCACTACGACTACGTCTGCACGGAGGCCGCGCGGGGCATCCAGGACGTCGGGCTGCGCACCGGCGTCCCTTGCGGATTCGGAGTCCTGACCGTCGACAGCATGGAGCAGGCGCTCGCGCGCACCGGCGACAAGCGCGATCAGGGCGTGGACGCCGCCCACGCGGTGCTGGCGCTGGCACGGGTTCGCGCCGAGCTGTCCTAAGCCGGCGCGTAGGGCGCGACGCACGGATGGCCCGGCGTGCTCGTAAACAAGCAGCGTGCACGATCCATCGTACGTTGAACCGACCTGGACCATTAATAACAGCCGGCGCGGGACGATCCTCGGCTATGCTGAGTCCGTGACCGGTCCCGCGACCGTGACAGGAGAGCTCCTGTTTCCGGCCAATGCGCCGTCGGTCGACGCAGCCACGCTGCGTATCACGGTGGAGGACGTGTCACGCGTCGACGCCGCTTCGCAGGTCATCGCCGAGGAGGTGATCCACGGCGTCGGCGTCCGGCCGCGAAGACCGCCGCTCGACTTCTCGGTCGCGCTTGAAACCGTCGACGACGCGGCGCACTACAACGTACGCGCGCACATCGATTCAAACGACTCGGGTGAGGTTACCCTCGGCGACCTCCTTAGCACGCAGGCTCATCCTGTGCTGACCTTCGGTGCGCCGGATCACGTCACGGTGCCGCTGCAGCACGTGCTCTGACGACGTAGCCGCGGCCTACCTTGAGCTAAGCCGCCCGAACAGATCTGGCTGAAAATCCAATTCTTCACAGCGCGACGCGGAGTCGTGATACGTTCGCGTCACCACGGCCCCAATGGAAGAGAAGGTCATGTCAAGTAAAGCGTCGGCTGGTTCGGACACGCGCGTCGAGGGCTCACACTTGGAAACCGACGAGGTGCGCACCGCGTTCATCGACGGACTTACGTTCACCGGCAAACCGGTGCAGTACTCAGTCTCCAACGGCCTGGCGCTATTCGAGAGCGACATCCTGCTCGGCAGAGTCGAGGATCTCGAGGGTGACGTCCAACAACGCCAAGGAGACACGGGCGCCAGCGTCGAGCATGGCGTCGGCATCTCGGGCAACAAGTTTCGCTGGCCCGGGGCGGTCGTCCCCTACGACATCGATCCCGCTGTCAGCAACCAGAGTCGGATCACCGATGCGATCAACCATTGGGAGGTCAACACGCACCTCCAGTTCCCCAAGAAGACGGGCGCGCACGCCAACTGGATCCACTTCATCGACGCCGGCGAATGCTGGTCGGCCGTGGGCATGCAAGGTGGCCGGCAGGACATCAGCATCGGACCAAACTGCACGACTGGCAACGCGATTCACGAGATCGGCCACGCGGTCGGCCTATGGCACGAGCAGAGTCGGGAGGACCGCGACAAGTTCGTCAGCGTCAACTGGGCGAACATCGAATCGGACAAGACTCACAACTTCAACCAGCACGTTTCGGATGGCGATGACATCGGAGGCTACGACTACGGCTCCATCATGCACTATCCGCGCAAGGCCTTCTCCAAGCAACCGGCGAATCTGGACACGATCGTCCCCGTGCAGGCCGGTGTCGCGATCGGCCAGCGTAGCGGCCTCAGCCCGGGTGATCTCGCCGCCGTGCGGGCCATGTACCCGCCCCCGGCCGGCGCGGCGTCCCTTCACGCCGGAGTCTGGCGCGGAGGCACCGACGCGTACTACCTGTGGGCCAACGCGACGCAGGCGAGCTTCCTGGCGAAGTGGAACGAGCTCAACGGGCAAGGCTTGCGGCTCGTGGACATCGACGTCGACACGGCCGGCGGGCAGACGCTGTGGACGGGGGTCTGGCGCTCCGGTAACGACGGCCATTTCCTCTGGATCAACGCCACTCAGGACAACTTCATCGCCAAGTGGAACGAGCTCAACGGCAAGGGCCTGCGCCTGACGTCCGTCGAGAGCTACATGTCAGGCGGCCAGCGGCTGTGGGCAGGCGTCTGGCGCGCCGGCACCGACGGGCATTACCTGTGGCTGAACGCAACTCAGGCAAGCTTCACCGCAAAGTGGAATGAACTCAGCGCGCAGAATTTGCGCCTGGTCTCGATCGACGCCTATCCCTCCGGTGGGCAGACCCTGTGGGCCGGCGCGTGGCGGCAGGGCACGGGCGGCCATTACCTGTGGATGAACGCCAGCCAGGACAGCTTCATCGCCAAGTGGAACGAGCTCGGCCCACAAGGGCTGCGCTTGACGAACGTCAAGACGTACACGTCGGGCGGGCAGCGCCTCTGGGCCGGCGTGTGGAGGCCTGGGACGGACGGCTACTACCTGTGGATCAACGCCAATTGGGACAGCCTGATCGCGAAATGGAAGGAGCTC
>DASVPU010000459.1:0-26871 GCA_036389475.1 Solirubrobacteraceae bacterium | reverse complement strand
GCCGCGGCCGCTCACCCGTGGATCCTATGAGATCAGGCCGCCACTCGCTCGTCATCCCTCGTCGTCCGCAGAGACTGATCGTGGAAGCGCTCGAGTCTCGGCGGCCGACGCCGGACGCGTCCGCGCTCGCTTGTGAATGTCGCTCTGGAACGCTCCCCACCACTCCGGGACAGCCTCGACCGCCCGATGAGGCCGTCTGCGCACCCCCGCGCTCAAGCGCGGCGAGCGTGAGAAGCACGAGCACGCAACCACGATCGCTCAAGGCCGGCCACTCGTCGCGCGGTCGGATCCGTCCGCTCGCGCTTGCAGGTCGCACCCGCAGTGGCCTGCGCAGACCGGACCGTGTCGGGCAGCCGAGCAGTCGCGCTGCTGTGCTCGTCAGCTCCAAGTGGTAGCCGAAGACGTCGAGCACGATGCGGCGCAGATGGTGCTCGTGCCGGCGCACCAGCGGAAGCTCAGGGCTGTCAGCACCTACGAACGGCTCGGCGAGCAGGGCTCGCAGGGCCTCTAGCGCTCCTCCGCGGCGTCGAAATCGAGATGAGCGGCTCGTTGGCCAGCTCGTGCAGCGTCCGCTGCTCGCTGTCGCTTAGCGTCTTCGATGTGACGAGTCGTTGCGGGCCCGGGCCTGACCGAACACCCGCGCCGAGGCGACCGCCTCTCCGAGGACACCCCGTACCGATGGCGCGTACGATCGCTCCCGCTTCGCCGACGTCGATGGTGTCGCTGACGCGAGGTTCGCCTGGCCGCCGGCGCGCCTCGCAAGGGGCTCCGCGACGACCCCAACCTTGCGTGACATCGAGCTGGCGTCCGGATAGCCAGCGGCCTTGGCGATCTCGCGCGCAGTCACTGGAGCACGCCTGCGAAGCTCGGCGGCCAGCGACGTGGGCAGCGCGTCAGGCATCCGCCCTTCGGCGGGCGGTGGCCGTTGCGACACCAGGAGCCCTCACGAAGGCAACCATCTCGGCGTACCATCTGCGGGGTGCCAACGACGTCCGACGAGAGCGACAGCACGACGAGCGTGGCGGAGGCGCTGCGCCGCCGGGCGGCCGATTGGGCCGCGGGCGCGGAGGAGGGTCGCGAGCTTGACCGGCGTATCGCGCGCAGTCAGACCCCGCAGGAGCGCTTGGACAGCGGCCACGACTTGGTCGAACTGGCCGCCAAGCTGCGTCGGCCTGACTGACGTGCGGCGCGATGACGGCGCGATCCTGGCGCATCTCAACAACGCGGGCGTCGACTTCGTCGTGATCGGCGGATGGGCGGTGATCGCGCACGGCTACGTCCGGGCGACGCGCGATGTCGACGTGCTCGTCGCCGATGCGCCAGCTGTCCGTCGTCAGGTCACGGAGGCGCTCACCGCGCTGGCCGCAACGCGACTGGGCGGCACCGTTGTGACCGCTGGCCTTGTCATGCCCGACCAGGGCTGACAGGTCAACACCGGGCTCGGACGCGTCGATGTGCTGCTCGAGGTCCGCCGCCGCTTGACCTCGCCAGCGTTAAGGCGGACGCCGAACCGCAGGTGATCGACGGCACCGAGGGTGCTGGTCAGCGGGCTGGCGCACCTCGTCGCGTTCAAACGCATCGCCAACCGCATCACCGACCGCGCTGACCTCGAGGAGCTCGAAAGGATTCATCAGCGGCCGCTACCGCGGCTCGCGCTGCCCGGCATCGACGACTGACCGCAGCAACGATCAACCCGGCGCCCGATGCTTGGTCGAGGTGGATGGCTGCGGGACCGTCGCCGCGCACAGCGATCGTGTTCACGCGCGGCTCCCCGACAGAGCGCCGCAGTGACCCCACTCACCGCGAAACGCCGCGAACTCCTGGAAACCGCTTCTCGCGATTTCGCAGGACTTCGCAGGGACGCTGCGCGGAACTTCTTGGGCTTTCTCGCTGCTCCTCTGTCGTCCTACAAATCGGGGCGCCCGGATTTGAACCGGGGACCTCACCGACCCGAACGGTGCGCGCTACCAGGCTGCGCCACGCCCCGATGCCCGCTGATTATCTCATGACGATCCGGCGACCGCCCGGTAGTAGCGGACGGCGAGGCCGGTGATGAGCGTCTGGAGGGCGTTCTCGAGCGTCACTCCCTCCTGCGCAGCGTAGCGCTCTGCGCCGACATCCTCGATGCGCTGGGCTTGGCGGACGACATCGTCCATGAGCTCGGGATGGCGGTCGGCGAAGTAGGCGCCCAACGCGTAGAGGGCGGTGTCGGTGAACGGCTCGAGCTCGCCGTCCCCGCCAGAGGCGGTCAAGACGGCTGTTGTGCCGGGGAGAGCGTGGTGGTGAGGGCGCCGGACACGTCCGAAACCGTATCTGCAACCACGGTCGGGATGGGTGGGGCCAGAACGCCTGGCGTCGCGGCCGGCGCAGCGGCGGCGTCCGTGTCCGCAGGTGACGCCGGGAGCACGCCCGGGAGCCCTTGGGGCGCCGCCTCAGCGCTTGTTGCCGGGGCGCCACCGGCGTCCGCATGGGCGCCGCCGCCAACCTGGCGTAGCTTGTCGATCAGCTTGCGGATCGCGCGCTGCGGCCTGCCTTTCGTCACTTGGCTTCTCCTGCCCCTCGCGCCGCTCGCGGTGCTGCCGGTGAGCGGCGAGGCACGCGTCAGCGTCAGGTCGAGCTTCTCCACGATGTTTTTGATCGACTTCTTGAGGGGCGGCTCGCGGCCCGGCACCGTGGGCGCCGTTCCCGGACCGGGTGGGGAGAGGCCGGAACCGGCGGGCTCCGCTGTCCGAATCGATCCGTTCACGCGTCTGGCGGCGGGGGCGGCGCGGAGGACGGCTTCGGGGTGTCCGCGCACGCCCGGGGCGAGATTCGCGCCGGGCTCGTGCTCCTTGGCCCTCGACGACACGCCGCCCGAGCTCACCGAGCTGCGGCGCAGCATTCCGTCGACGCTGCTGCCCGCTGCGCCGGACCCCGACACGGCTGGCCCTGACTGCGACACGATCGCGGGCACCCGCTTGACGAACCCGTCCAAGCGCTCGCGCTCGGTCATCGCAGCGCCCGCGCCTATGCCCGCAACGGCAACCGCCGCAGCCGTCGCGACGGCCTTCGTCCAGCCGGCGATCAGCGTCGGGTCGACGCCGCCTGCGACGCTCGCGGACCAGTGCACGACGGGTGCGGCAGCCTGCTGGCCAAGCAGTTGGGTGGCCTCGTCAGCGCCGAAGCGCCGGCGAACGAACATCGGCAGCGGCAGGAACGCCGCGATCCGCGCTGCCTTCGCCGCAGCCGCAGCCGCCGCAGGCCGTCTGGCGACCGCATCGACGTCCACCTTGGCCAGGCCCGCATGACGCCTGCACGGCTGGCAATGGGCAAGATGACGCGCCACGCGCCGCCGGTCGCGCAGGCTCACCGCGCTCGCACCGCCGGCATCGACGATCCGCTGCACCCGCAGGCAGCGCTCGCCGCTGACAAGCTCTTCGTACTCCTGGCTCAACCGCCGCCGTGCCCGGGACAGCGTGCTCTCCACGGCCGCGCGGCTCAAGCCCAGGCGCTCTCCGATCTCGTCGTAGGACAGCCCCTCGAACTCGCGCATGACGAGGATCTCGTGGTGGGTCTGCGACAGCCCCCCGATCGCGCCGCAGAGGTTGTCGAACGCGACCTTGCCCTCGACGACCGAATCCGGTGTGGCCCCCGGCTCGGCGAGCCGACCGAAGCCGGCGCCGACTGCGTCGTGGGCGTCAAAGGAGACTTCGTCCCGGGTTCGCGAGCGGCGAAACGCGTCGATGCAGGCGTTGCGTGCGATCTCGTGGATCCAGGGCTTGAAGGCGATCTCGCGCTCGGTCTCGCGCATGCGGCGCAGCGCCGATATGAAGATCTCCTGCGTGATGTCCTCCGCGCGGCCGCGGTCGTTGACCATCCCGCGCACGTACGCCGCGATCGGCGGCTGGTATCGCACGAAGAGCAGCTCGAACGCGCGGTCGTCGCCGGCTCGCACGCCCGCGACGAGATCGAGATCATCCGGGCCATGATCAGTAGGCCTGGTGACGACTGCCAGAGCCGACATGACTTCCCCCAACGGCTTGATTCCCCTCCCCGCGAGCGTCCTGCACTTCGGGGCCCTGCATCGAGCGGTCAACTGTAGCGTTCACCGCGGTGCTGCTCAACATGCTGAACTACCTCGACGAGCTCCTGTCGCCGGCCTCGTTCAGCGACTATGGGCCCAACGGCCTGCAGGTTCCGGGCCCCGACCGGATCCACACCGTCGTCACCGGCGTGTCTGCCAGCGCAGAGCTGTTCGAGCGCGCGGCGGAGCACGATGCCGACCTCGTTCTCGTCCACCACGGCATCTTCTGGAACCGCGCGCCGCTCGCGCTCACGCCGTCCTCCAAGCGCCGCTTGCAGCTGCTGTTCGACAACGACATGGCGCTCGCCGCGTATCACCTGCCGCTCGACGGCCACCCCGAGGTCGGCAACAACGCGCTCATCGCCGAGGCCCTCGGCTGCACGGAGCGACAGCCGTTCGCGATCCACAAGGGGATGTCGATCGGCGTCGCCGGCCGCTTCGCCGGCGACGGCATCGGCGCCGGCGAGCTCGTCGCACGCGTGCGTGAGCTGACGGATCGCGAACCGCTCGCGTTCCTGTCGGGCCCCGAGCGCGTGCGCCGCGTCGGGATCGTCTCCGGAGCAGGCGCCGACTACCTGGCCGACGCCGTCATGGCCGGGCACGACGCCTTCATCACCGGCGAGCCAGCTGAGCGCGTGATGACCCAAGCACAAGAAGAACACATCCATTTCCTCGCCGCGGGGCACTATGCCACGGAGACGTTCGGGGTTCGAAGACTCGGCGATCTACTTGCCGAACGCTTCGAAATTCGCCATGAGTTCATCGGGATTCCAAATCCCATATAGGGATATTCGTTGAGTCCGTCCAGCCGGGGTGGTACAAGTTGGTAGTGCTCTAAACCACTCAGGAGGGTTTCTGCCGATGCCCAATCACCTCACCCCCACGGAACTCGCGCGCGAAGCCGGGCTCGAACGCCGCGACGTGATCTCCAAGTGCATGGAGATGGGGGTACCGATCTTCCAGGGCAGGATCGATAAGTTTCTCTTCCTGACGAGTCTCGACGCCGAGCAGCGCGCCGAACCCGTCAAGCTCTAATCGAGCCGGTCTTCGATCGTTTCCGCGCCCGCGATATCGCGGGCGCGCGTAGTTCTAGGCGGGGCCCCCTTACGCATCTCGGAGAGCATTCTCCCGGTGAGATTGCTCTCCGAGATGGGTGACGGGGGCGAGGCTAGCCGCGGTCGGCCTGATCGCCGGACTGGCGCAGGAGCGCACCGGTCGTCTGCTCGAGGATCTTGCGCCAAGCGCGCGGGCTCTGCTCGGCCTCGAAGTGCTTCATGACCTTGCGCACGCGCGTGGCCGAGATCTGGATGCCGTGGCGCTTGCAGATCTCGCGAAATCGCGGATAGCCGAACGCCAGCTGCGTCGTGACCGACTGGAAGCCGTGGCGCGCGATCTCCACCCGCGACGTGAAGTTCATGATCGAGGTCTGGAACATGAGCTCGTCGTCGGGCTCGGGCTCGATGAGGACGATGTCGACGCCCGGATAGCGCTGCTCCCACTGGCGCGCCATCTCGTGCAGGCGCTGGTAGGCGACCATCTTGAAGGCCTGATAGCCGATCTGGGGAAAGCCCATGTCGCTCACGTGCCGGGTGCGGACCCCCCCGAGAGTCCGGATCTTCGTGTTGAAGTCGTTGACGTAGGGCACCAGCGGATTTACGACCACGATGAACTTCGCCCCCGCGTTGACGGCGATGTCGAGGTTCGTCGTCGAGACGATGCCGCCGTCGACGAGCTCGCGGTCGCGGACCTTGACCGGCGAGTAGACCATCGGCAGCGCCGTGGAAGCGCGCACGGCGGTCGAGATCGGCACGTCGTTCCAGCCCTCGATGCCGAAGACGATGCGCTCACACGTGTCCAGGTCGGTGGCCGTGATGTACAGCTCGGGCTCGACCTTGCGGAAATCGTCGCTGCGAGCAGGGTCGCTGGTGAGCACCGTGCGCAGGTACTTCTCGACCCCGGCGCCCGAGTAGGCACCCGCCGGAAGGCCCTCCGCAAGGCTGAGGATCAGGTCCATCGCAGAGACCTGTCCCCATTGGCTCGCCAGCCCGCGCACGAGCTGTAGGCCGCGCAGAGGCAGCATCACCGTGCTCTTGGCGAAGCCGGCGAAGTTCGGTCGCAGGAGATTGCCGAGGTCGACGTCGGGAAACGGCGTCGGGTGCTGATGGTCGACGACGCGCATCATCTCCTCCGGCGTCACGCCGTTGGCGGTCATCGCGGCGACGAACGCCCCCGCGCTCGTGCCCACGTAGACGTCGAAGTCGTTGACGGTCCGGTTGACGGTCAGGAGGTCGAGCGCTCGCAGGGCGCCGATCTCGTAGACGCCGCCCGTGAACCCGCCACCGCCCAGCACGAGGGCGGTCTTCGAGCGCGGCGGAGCGCGATGGGCCCTGCCCCCGGTCCCGTCCTTGGCCTGCGGCTCAAGTTTCACGACCTTGCCCATGTCACCTGATTCTACGTGGCACTGCCTGCGACGGTCAGCTCGCGACCGAATCTTTGACCAGCCGGCGATGTTTGAGCGTCCGATGCGCTCCCGCATCGTGGCGATCCTGCTCCTGCTCACCGTGGCTCTTACCGGTAGGGCCGCGCCCTCCTGGGCGTCCGGTGAAACCGCGCTGAAGACGCGAATCTCGCGTGAGATGAGCCGCGCGGGCGTGCACTCCGGCGCATACGTGCGCGACATGGACAGCGGCGAGGAGCTCTTCGCCCTGCGCGAGAACGCCGTTCGCATCCCGGCCTCCGTCCAGAAGCTCTATACGACCGCGACCGCGCTGCTGCGCCTCGGACCCTCCTCGACGCTGCAGACCTCCGCCGTCACCGCCCCCCGGGCCCCCGTCGGTCCCGACGGCGTCCTGCACGGCGACCTCGTGCTCGTCGGCGGCGGCGACCCGTTCTTCGGCGACGACGCCGCCGTCCAGCTCGCGGGCGCCGTCCGGCTGTCAGGGATCAGGCGCGTCGACGGCGCCATCGTGGGCGACGAGAGCGGCTTCGATTTCCGCCGCGCCGGCTGCTGCGCCGGCTACGACAGCGAGCTCGGCGGCGTGCTCAGCGCCCTGGCCTACGACCGCGGCATCTTCCGTGGCCGGGCACAGCTCGACGCGGCGCGCTTTGCGGCCGCCCGCTTCGCGGCGCAGCTGCGCAGGCTCGGCGTCCGCTCGGGCGCTGCGAGCACGAGCGGGATCGCGCCCGCGGGCAGCCGCCGGATCGCCGCCGTCCCGTCGCGCAGCGTCGGCGAGCTGGTGCGCTTCATCAACGTCCCGTCCAACAACTTCGCCGCCGAGATGTTGCTCAAGGGGCTGGGCGCCCGCCTCGGCGGCGCGGGCTCGCTGAGCGCCGGCGCGGACGTCGTTCGCGACACGCTCGACGACTTCGGCGTGCGGCCGCGGATCGTCGACGGCTCCGGGCTCTCGCGCCTGGACCGGACGACGCCGCGCCAGGTCGTGCGCCTGCTCGAGCGCATGCACAACCAGGATGTCGCGCAATCGTTTCGCTCCTCGCTGGCGGTTTCTGGCTCGACGGGCACGGTCGCACGGCGCATGCGTGGCACGGCCGCCGCGGGCGCGTGCCAGGTCAAGACCGGGACGCTGCGCGGCGTCAGCACGCTGGCCGGCTACTGCCGAACGGTCGCCGGACGCGACATCGGCTTCGCGCTGCTCATGAACCGCGTCAACATCTCCGGGGCGCAGATGCTTCAGGACCGCATCACAGCAGCGATCGCGAGCCTGGACGAGGCCGGCGACCAACCACCCGCAGCGGATTCCGGCGCAGCGATGCCGCAGCCCGAGCCTGATTCGCGGCTGACACGCGCTCACGCGCTCAAGCGAGCAGCGTAAGCAGCCCCGGCTCGTCGAGCACCGCAACGCCGAGCCGCTGGGCCTTCTCGAGCTTCGAGCCGGGCGTCGCGCCGGCGACGACGTAGTCGGTCTTCTTCGACACGCTTGACGTGACCCGACCGCCGGCGGCCTCGATGCGCTCGGTCGCCTCCTCGCGAGTCAGGCCAGGCAGCGTTCCGGTGAGCACGAAGGTCTTGTCGGCCAGCGGCCCCTCGCCAGGTGGCGGACCCTCGAGCTCCATGCGTACGCCCTCGCCGCGCAGGTCGTCGATCAGCGCGCGCATCTGCTCGTCCTGCAGCTGCTCGGCGATCTTGCGGGCCATCTTGGGCCCAACTCCCGAGGTCTGCTCGATGTCCTCGGCGGACGCGGCGAGCAGGTTGTCGATCGAGCGAAAGCGCTGCGCGAGGTTGCGCCCGGTCACCGATCCGACCTCCTCCAGACCGATGGCGAACAGCACGCGACCGAAGCCGCGCTCCTTGGAGTCGGCGATGTTCTGGACCGTGCGATGGGCGGAGATCTCACCGTAGCCCTCGAGCTCCATGAGCTGCTCGGGCGCGAGGCGGTACAGATCCGCCGCCGTCGTGACCAACCCCTCGTGTTGGAGGGCGCCGACCTGCTTCTCCCCTAGGCCGTCGATGTCCATCGCCCCGCGCGAGACGTAGTGCTTGAGCAGTTGCCACTGGCGCGCCGGGCACACGCGGTTGGGGCACTGCGTGAAGACCGAGTCCGGCGGCTTGACCGTCGGCGTGCCGCAGCTCGGGCAGTTGGCCGGCGGCGCTGGTGGCTGCGCGCGGTCCGGGCGCTCGACGGCGTGCGGCGCGGGCGAGATGACCTGCGGGATCACGTCGCCGGCGCGCAGGACGATGACCTCGTCGCCGGGACGCAGGTCCTTGCGCGCGAGGTCCTCCTCGTTGTGAAGCGTCGCGAGCTTGACGGTGACGCCTCCGACGTGGACCGGCTCGAGCATCGCGAACGGGTGCAGGTCGCCGAACTTGCCGACGTTCCACATGATGTCCTTGAGCGTCGTGACCTTGGTCGTCGGGGGGAACTTCCACGCGATCGCCCAGCGCGGATCGCGCCCTGAGACACCCAGGCGGCGTTGCAGCTCGAGGTCGGACAGCTTCACGACGACGCCGTCGATCTCGAAGTCCAGCCCGGCGCGGCGCTCCTGCCAGGCCAGACACTGCGCGACGACCTCGTCCTCGGTGTCGAGCAGCTTGATGCCCTCGTTGACGCGGAAGCCGTGCGCGCGCAGCCACTGCAGGCCCTGCCAGTGCGATTGCAACCGCACCCCCTCGATGCGCCCGACGCCGTAGCTCCACATCGACAGCGGACGCTCCCTCGCGAGCTTCGGATCGAGCTGGCGGATCGTCCCGGCGGCCGCGTTGCGCGGGTTCATGAACGTCGACAGGCCGGCCTCGGCACGGCGCTCGTTCAGGCCCGCGAAGTCCCGCAGCGACATGTAGATCTCGCCGCGGACCTCGAGCAGCGGCGGCGCATCGTCGATCCTCAGGGGGATGGTCGGCATCGTTCGGAGGTTGTGCGTGACGTCCTCGCCGACCTCGCCGTTGCCGCGCGTGGCGCCGCGCACGAGCACGCCGTCCTCGTAGCGCAGCGAGATCGCCAGCCCGTCGATCTTCGGCTCGGCGACGAACTCGAAGTCGGGATCCTCGATCCCCTCGCGCGCGAGGTGACCACGCATGCGCGCGACCCACGCGCGCAGCTCTTCCTCCGAGCGCGCGTTTGCGAGCGACAGCATCGGGATCTCGTGCTCGACCTTCGTCAGCGACGAGACCGGCTCTCCGCCGACACGCTGAGTCGGTGAGTCGGCGGTCACGAGCTCCGGGCTCGCCGCCTCGATCGCGCGCAGCTCGTCCAGCAGCGCGTCGTACTCGTCGTCGCCGATCTCGGGATCGTCGAGGACGTAGTAGCGGAAGCCGTGGTGGTGCAGCTGCTCGCGCAGCTCGGCCGCGCGAGCGGCGGCGTTCATCGCGAGGACCTGCCTGCGGGTCCGACAGCGGCGAGATTCGAGCAATGAAGCGCTGTCACTCGACCTCCTCGGCAGCGGGCGCGAGCAGCCGGCCGAGGTCGTGGCGCTCCAGCGCGTCCATCCCGGCGGCGTCCGTGAGGTCGAAGTGCAGGGGCGTGACGGCGATGCGCCCGGCGGCGACCGCGGCCAGGTCGGTCCCAGGCTCGTCGTGGTAGCCGTGGTCGCGACCATAGACGAGATAGCGACGGCGCCCTCCGGCCTGCGTGTCGGTGAGCGTCAGCTCGTCGCGGTAGATGCGCTTGCCCAGGCGCGTGACCTCGACGCCCAGCGCGTCGCGCGCGGGGCAGTTGACGTTCAACAGCGTCCCCTCCTGCAGCGGAACCTGCTCGATCTCCTCCACGACCCGTGCGACGAAGCGGGCGCCCTCGGTGAAGTCGAAGTCCTCGGACAGCCTGAAGTCCATCTCGCGCGCGCCCGACTGCTGCGACACCGCGATCGCCGGCAGGCCGAGGACGATGCCCTCGAGCGCGGCCGCGACCGTGCCCGAGTACGTGATGTCGTCGCCGAGGTTCGCGCCGTGGTTCATGCCCGAGACGATCAGCTGCGCCTCGAAGCCCTCGACGAGGCCGAGCCTCGCCAGGCGCACGCAGTCGACGGGCGTGCCGTCGGTCGCGTAGCCGGTCGTGCCGTCGTCGAAGTCGACTTCCTGCACCCACAGCGGCCGGTTGGTCGTGATCGAGCGTGCCATCGCCGAGCGGTTGCCGTCGGGGGCGATGACGACGAGCTCGATGCCGGGAACCCTCAGCAGCGCGCGGCGCAGCGCCCGTAAGCCGCCGGCGTCGATTCCGTCGTCGTTGGTGAGCAGCACCCTCATCGTGGTCCGCCGAGAATAGTCACCGGTCCCGATAGCCCACCCGGGCGAGCGCGAGCCCGTGGGCGGGCGCCGTCGGACCGGCGCGCAGGCGCGGCGCGCCGGCGAGCAACGTCTCGAAGTCCGCGGCGGAGCGCCGGCCGCTGCCCACCTCGAGCATCGTCCCGACCAGCACGCGGTTCATCTGGCGCATGAACGCGTCGGCCGTGATCCAGAACTCGAGCAGGTCGCCGTCGGCGCGCCACTCGGCGTCGAGGACGTGGCGGTCAAAGCGGGTGTGGTAGCCGTCGCTGGGGGTGAACGCGGTGAAGTCGTGGCTGCCCGCGAGCGCCCGCGCACACGCGTCCAGCGCGGCGCGGTCGAGCTCCCACCCGTGCCAGAGCGCGCGACCCTGCAGCCAGACCGAGCGCGCACGACGGTTGAGCACGCGGTAGCAGTAGGTCCGTGAGCTCGCGTCGTGGCGGGCGTCGAAGCCGTCGGGCGCCGGGTTGCAGTCCAGGACGGCGACGTCGAACGGCAGCACGGCGTTCAGGCGCATCGGGTCGACCGCCTCGTGCTCGTAGGAGGCGACCTGGCCCCAGGCGTGCACGCCGCGGTCGGTGCGCCCGGCGACGGTGAGCCTCAGCTCATCCTCGCGCAGGATCATCCGCAGCGCCTTCTCGACCTCCTCTTGGACCGTGCGCTGCCCGGGCTGACGCGCCCAGCCGGCGAAGTCCGCCCCGTCGTATTCGAGCAGTATGCGGGTCGTCATCTCAGCGCTTGGCTTTAAAGCGGCGCGCGCGAGTCGAGCGCGCGCTGCGGCGCAAGGCGAACTTGTCCGTCCGGCGCGCGCGGCGCCGGCTGCGCGCGGCGACGCCGGCCCCAAGCCCGAGCGCCGCGAGCAACGCGGCGATCAGCCCAGGATGTGCGCGCAGCCGCCGGAACTGCTGCTCGACCTGCGGCCACAGCTGGTCGGAGACCAGCTCGCGCGCCGCCTCGGGCGACGGCTCGTCCTCGACGACCGCGATCGGTTCGCCGAATGCAAGCTGCACGCGCTTGGGCTTGAGCAGCGGACCGAGGAACAGCCGCTCCGTGCCGCTGATCGCCGCCGGAACGAGCGGCGCGCCGGCGTCCAGCGCGAGCCTGCCAACGCCGCTGCGCGGGGATCCGAGGCGGTCGGGTTCGCGGATCCTCGTTCCCTCGGGGAACAGCGCGAGCACGCCGCCCTGGCGCAGGATGATCCGCGCGGTCTCCAGGGCGGCTTCGTCGGCGGCGCCACGGCGGACCGGAAACGCCCCGAGCCGCACGAGCAGCCGGGCGTAGGGCTTCTCGAAGAGCTCGGACTTGCCCATGAAGCGAACGTGGCGCGGTATCGACGCGCCGATGAAGAACGAGTCCCAGAAGCTCTTGTGGTTCGGCGCGATGATGACCGGCCCCTCGCGTGGAACCCGCTCCGCGCCGCTGACCCGCAGCCCGAAGTACAGCCGCATGAACGGGACCATGAACGCCTTCACGAGCGCGTAGAGCGGGAGCGAGACACCCTCCTCCCGCGCCAACCGGTGCGCCTCTTCGTTGGTCATGGCGCCGCCAGCTTACGCGGGCATGCTCTATCCAGCACGCCGCTGCGACGGCACGAGCGCGACGCCAGCGAGTCCATCGCCCATCGCAGCGATACGGCGGACCTCGAGCTCAGACGAGCTCGAGGTAGACCATCTCGGTCGAGTCGCTGCGACGCGGCCCGAGCTTGAGGATCCGCGTGTAGCCACCCGGCCGGTCGCTATAGCGCGGCGCGATCTCGTCGAACAGCGTGTAGACCGTGAACTTGTCCTGGCCCAGCGCGCTCAGCGCCTGGCGGCGGGCGTGCAGGTCGCCGCGCTTGCCCAGCGTGATGAGCTTCTCGATCTCGGGCTTGACGGCCTTGGCCTTGGCCTCGCTGGTCTTGATCCGCTCATGCTGGATGACCTCCTTGCAGAGGTTCATGAGCAGCGCCTTGCGATGCGCCGAGTCCCGGCTGAGCTTGTTGCGAGTCTTCTGGTGGCGCATGCGAAGCAGCGAGTCTAGTCGTCGCGGAGGTTCAGGCCGCGGTTGTGAAGCGTCTCGATGACCTCGTCGATCGACTTCTTGCCGAAGTTCGGGATCGCGTTGAGCTCCCCCTCGGACTTCGAGATGAGGTCGCCGACGGTCTGGATCCCCGCGCGCTTCAGGCAGTTGTAGGACCGCACTCCGAGCTCGAGCTCCTCGATCAGGATGTCGTGCATCGGGCCTGCAGACGCGCCGCCGGCGGCGCCGACGCCGCTGAGGACGGAGTGGCCGTTTGAGCCCTCGAGCTGACCGCCTGGTCCGGCGCGTAGCTCCTCGATGCGATCGGCGTCGGTGAAGATCGCCAGCTGGGCGATGAGGATCTCCGCCGCCTCGCGCAGCGCGGCCTGCGGGTCGATCGACCCATCGGTCTCGATGTCGAGCGTGAGCTTGTCGTAGTCGGTGCGCTGGCCGACGCGGGCCGGCTCGACACCGTATGCGACGCGCCGCACCGGTGAGAAGATCGAGTCGATCGGGATGACGCCGATCGGCTGGTCGGGGGACTTGTTGTCCTCGGACTGGCGGTAGCCGCGGCCGCGGCCGACCGTGAGGTACAGCTCGAGCTTGGTCTTCTTCTCGAGCGTGGCGATGTGCACGTCGGGATTGAGAACCTCGACGCCGGAGGGCAGGTCGATGTCCCGGGCGGTGATCTCGCCGGGGCCGGTCACGACCAGCGGCGCTTCGACCTCGGTCGCGTCGGAGTGCATCCGGCAGACGATGCCCTTGAGGTTCAGGACGATGTCGGTGACGTCCTCGGTGACGCCCTTGATCGTCGAGAACTCATGGGCGACCCCCTCGATGCGCACGCTGGTGACGGCGGCGCCGGCGAGCGAGCTCAGCAGCACTCGCCGCAGCGAGTTGCCAAACGTGTAGCCGAAGCCGCGGTCGAGGGGCTCGATCGTGAACGAGCCGCGGTTCTCCTCGACCGTCTCGCTGGTAATTCGGGGCACTTGAAAGTCAAGCATCGGGGTCCTAACGTCGTGTGTGTCACTGGGGCCGTCGCGCTGAGCCGTTCCGACACGCGCGCCGGGAAAGGCGGGAAAGAGTTACTTGGAGTACAGCTCGACGATGAGCTGTTCTTGCACCGGCGCGGCAATCTCCCTGCGCTCGGGCTTGCGCAGGACCTTCGCCGTCAGCGCATCGTGGTCGGCCTGCAGCCACGCCGGCACCTGTGCGGTGAGCTCGGTGGCATCGCGGATGACCTCTTCGACGGGCGTACCCGCCTTGACGGTGATGATGTCGCCCTCGCGCACCTGATAGCTGGGGATGTCGACGCGACGGCCGTTGACCGTCCAGTGGCCGTGGCGGACCATCTGGCGTGCCTGGCGCCGTGAGGCGGCGAAGCCGAGCCGGACCAGCACGTTGTCCAGTCGCGACTCGAGGATCGCCAGCAGGTTCTCGCCGGTGATCCCCGCTTGGCGCGAAGCCTTGTCGTAGTAGATGCGGAACTGCTTTTCGAGCACACCGTAGTAGCGCCGCGCCTTCTGCTTCTCGCGCAGCTGGACGCGGTACTCGGACTGCTTCTGGCGCCCGCGACCGTGGTCGCCCGGCGGGTAGGCGCGGCGTTCGACGCCGCATTTGTCGGTGAGGCAGCGCTCACCCTTGAGGAAGAGCTTCTGGCCCTCGCGACGGCACTGCTTGCAGGCTGCGGACGTATCGCGTGCCATCAGACGCGCCTGCGCTTACGGGGCCGGCAGCCGTTGTGCGCCTGCGGGGTGACGTCCTTGACGCCGGTGACCTCCAGGCCGGCAGCCTGCAGCGACCGAATCGCCGTCTCGCGGCCGGAACCCGGGCCCTTGACGAAGACCTCGACCTTCTGCAGCCCCTGATCGATCCCCTTGCGGGCGGCGGCGTCAGCCGTGACCTGAGCGGCGAACGGCGTCGACTTGCGCGAACCCTTGAACCCGGCCCCACCCGCCGACTCCCACGCGATCACGTTGCCCTCGCGGTCTGAGAGCGAGACGATCGTGTTGTTGAAGGACGTCTTGATGTGCGCTTGTCCGATCGGAATGTTCTTCTTCGGCTTGCGACGGCCGCGTGTAGGACGCTTGGGAGCAGGCAACTGGTTCCTTTATTTCTTGGTGGCCTTCTTCTTGCCGGCCACCTGCATGCGCTTGGGCCCCTTGCGCGTACGGGCATTGGTCTTCGTGTTCTGCCCGCGTACGGGCAGGCCGCGGCGGTGGCGCAGGCCGCGGTAGCAGCCGATCTCCATCAGACGCTTGACGTTCTGGGAGCGCTCGCGGCGCAGGTCGCCCTCGACCGTGAGGTCGTCGATCGCCTCGCGCAGCTTTGCGACCTCGTCCTCGGTCAGGTCGCGGACCTTGCGATCCGCCTCGATTCCGGTCTTCTGCAGGATCTCGTTCGCCGTCGGACGCCCGACGCCGTAGATGTACGTCAGGCCGATTTCGGCACGCTTGTTGAGAGGAATGTTGATGCCGGCGATGCGCGCCATCGAGTTACCCCTGCCGTTGCTTGTGACGCGGATTTGAGCAGATCACCAGGACCGCTCCGTGGCGGCGGATGATCTTGCACTTCTCGCACATCGGTTTGACCGACGGTCGTACCTTCATGAGCCCCTTCTAGACCTGGAGGAAGCGCGGGCAGGACATCGTTCGTCCGCCGCACACGCGACCAACCAGGGTAGCAAAGAGGCTCAGCTACCCGGCTCGTGCCAAGGTGTGAGGATCCGCGGTCCATCGGCCGTGACCGCGATCGTGAACTCGAAGTGTGCCGCGAGCGAGCCGTCCTGTGAATAGATCGCCCAATGGTCCTCGCCCAAGCGCACGGCGTGGCGCCCAGCGGTGACCATCGGCTCGACGGCGAAGACCATCCCCTCCTCGAGCTTGACGCCCTTTCCGGCGGGCCCGTAGTTGGGGATCTGCGGGTCCTCGTGCATGTCGCGCCCGATGCCGTGGCCGACGAGCGAGCGCACGACCGACAGCCCCTTGGACTCGACGACCTCCTGGACGGCGTGCGATACGTCGCCCAACCGGTTGCCCATCCGGCACTGCTCGACGGCGGCGAACAGCGATGCCTCCGTCGTCGTCAGCAGCTTGCGCGCGACCGGCTGGATCGAGCCGACCGCGAACGTGCGCGCCGCGTCGGCGACCCAGCCATCGAGGACGACGCCGCAGTCCACCGACAGGATGTCGCCCTTGCGTAGCGCGTAGTTGCCGGGGATCCCGTGCACGACCATCGAGTTCGGCGACGTGCACAGCGAGCCGGGAAAGCCGCGGTAGCCCTTGAACGCCGGCGCCGCTCCCTGCGAGCGGATGAACTTCTCGGCGGCGGCGTCGAGCTCCTTCGTCGTGATCCCCGGCCGGATCTTGCGCTCGACGAGCTCCAGGGTGCGGACGAGGATCACCCCGGCCGCCGCCATCTTGTCGATCTGCTCCTGGGTCTTCTTGACGATCAAGTCCTACAGCTCGTCCTCGAGGCGCAGCGTCGCGATCGTCGCCCGGATGTGGTCGTGCACCTCCGTCGGCGAGCGCGTGCCGTCAAATCGCCGCAGCAGCCCCTGATCCTCGTAATAGCTGATGAGCGGCTCGGTCTGCTTGTGGTAGACGTCGAGGCGCTTTTTGACCGTCTCGGGCTTGTCGTCGTCGCGCTGGACCAGCCGCGAGCCGTCGACGTCGCAGCGATCCTCGTGCTTGGGCGGATCGAACTCGACGTGGTAGACGCGACCGGTCTTGACGCTCACCCGGCGGCCGGACATGCGCCGCAGGACGTCCTCGTCGGGCACCTCGATGAGGATCGCCGCAGTGAGATCGCGGTCCATGCTCTTCATGCCCTCTGCAAGCGAGTCGGCCTGGCCGATCGTGCGCGGGAATCCGTCGAGCACGAAGCCGTCCTCGGCCTCGGTGCTCCCGATCGCCTCGAGGATGATGTCCGTGATGAGCTCGTCCGGGACGAGCTTGCCCTCGTCCATGAACACCTTCGCCTGCTTGCCCAGCTCCGTCTCGTCCTGGACGGCCCCGCGCAGGATGTTGCCCGTCGCGATGTAGGGCAGCTTGAAGTCGTCGGTCAGCCGCTCGGCCTGCGTGCCTTTGCCCGCGCCGGGAGGTCCCAGGAGGATGAGGTTCAGCTCTGACATTGCGCGGGGCGGGAGCCTACTGCGCGCACGCGCAAACGGACGTCTGGCCCGTCACTTCAAGAACCCCTCGTAGTTGCGCATCATCAACTGCGCTTCGAGCTGCTTCATCGTGTCGAGCGCGACGCCCACCACGATGAGGATCGAGGTGCCGGCAAAGAAGAAGTTCGCGCTCGTGTAGCTGATCATGATCGTCGGGACCGCCGCCACCGCGGCGAGGTACAGCGCACCGGGGAAGGTCAAGCGCGCGAGCACGCGGTCCAGGAACTCCGCCGTCGGGCGCCCCGGTCTCACCCCTGGGATGAAGCCGCCGTACTTGCGCAGGTTGTCGGCCTGATCGACGGGATTGAACGTCACCGCCGTATAGAAGTACGTGAACACGACGATGAACACCGACTCGCCGATGATGTAGGGCCAGCCACCGAAGTTCCAGAACGACGCGAAGTCCTTGCCGAGGTTGTTGTTCATCAGCTGGCCGACCGTCGGCGGGAACGCCATGATCGACGCTGCGAAGATGACCGGGATGACGCCCGCCATGTTCACGCGCAGCGGCAGGTAGGTCTGCCCGCCCTGTGTCATGCGCTGGCCGATGACGCGCTTGGCGTACTGGATCGGGATGCGCCGCTGGCCCTCCTGCACGAAGACGATCGCGCCGATCACGCCGAGGCAGATGAACGGCATCATGACCTTGAAGACGGGATCCGAGCTCTGAGCCCAGGCCTGCACCCCAGAGGGCAACCCCGCGACGATCGACGCGAAGATCATCAACGAGATGCCGTTGCCGATGCCGCGCTGCGTGATGAGCTCGCCCATCCACATGATGAGCACGCAGCCCGCCGTCAACGAGATGACGATCAGGAAGACGCGCGCGGCGTTGAAGTTGTCGATGATCGGCTGGCCGGCGCTCGCGGTGAAGGAGCGAAACAGGAACACGAAGCCGATCGACTGGCCGAACGCCAGGCCGACGGTGAGGTAGCGCGTGTACTGCGTGATCCGCTGCGTGCCGACCTCGCCCTCCTTCTGCAGCTTCTCCAGCGAGGGCACGACGACCGTCAGCAGCTGCAGGATGATCGAAGCCGTGATGTACGGCATGATCCCCAGCGCGAAGAGCGTCAGACGCGACAGGCCGCCGCCGCTGAAGAGGTTGAGGAACTGCAGGACCCCGCCGCCGCCGAACTGCTCCTGCACAGCCTTGACGGCCTCGACGTTGACACCCGGAGCCGGGATGTGCGCGCCGACGCGGTAGAGCGCGAGCACCAGCGCCGTGAAGGCAAGCTTCTTGCGGATGTCCTTGACGGTGAAGGCGCTGAGGATCGTCGACAGCACTAGCGGCTCAGGTTAGGGCATCGCTTACGGGGGTCGCGGCGGCCGCGGTCAGCGAGCCTCGGCAAGCGCACCCTCGTATGTGAGGCGCAGCCCGTCGGCGATGTCGGTCGTGGCGCTCCAGCCAAGCACGTCGTGCGCGCGGCTCGCGTCCAGGCACGACCGGTCCAGCTCGCCCAGGCGCGGCGGCGCGAACCGCGGCTCGGGCGCCCCTTCGCCGTGGATCTCGCCAAGCAGCCGCACGAGCTCGAGCACGCTGGTCTCCTGGCGGGTGCCCGCGTTGAGGACGCCGGTGGCCTGCGTGCCGCCGGCGACGACGAGCGCGCCGACGAGGTCGCCGACGTAGAGGTAGTCGCGCGTCTGCGTGCCGTCCCCGTAGATCGTCGGCGCCTTGCCGTCGCGAAAGCATCCGCAGAAGATGGCGATCACGCCGGCCTCGCCGCTCGGATCCTGGCGCGGACCGTAGACGTTGCTGAAGCGCAAAGCGATCGTGGACAGCCCGTAGAGGCGCTCGTACAGGCCGAGGTAGCGCTCGGCGCAGAACTTGCTCTGGCCGTATCCCGCCATCGGCAGGGGCTCTTCGGCCTCCGTGGTCGGTATGGCCTCGGTGTCTCCGTAGATCGCTCCCCCGGTAGAAGCGAACACAAGCCGGGTGGCCCCGCTCTGGCGGGCGGCCTCCAGCACGTTGATGGTGCCGATGACGTTGACCTCGGCGTCGAGCGCGGGGGCGTCGATCGACACACGCACGTCGATCTGCGCGGCGAGGTGGAATACCCGCTGGGGGCCAAAGGCCTGAAAGGAGGCGAGCAGCCCGGGCGCGTCGCAGACGTCCTGGCGCTGCAGCGTCGCGCCGCGCCGCAGTGCCTCCGTGAGGTTGATCTCACGACCGGAGGACATGTTGTCGACGACGAGAACCTCGTCGCCCGCGTCGAGCAGAGCGTCGACGAGGTTGGAGCCGATGAAGCCGGCGCCGCCGGTGACGATGGAGCGCATGCAGAGAACTGTAAGGGTCCGCGACTGAGCAAGTGTGAGGGTTTGGCGCCGGATCGTGGATGCCAGAGGGCGCACGCGAGCGCAGGCGGGCGCCAGCCCGTCGAGCATCGCGGGTGGCCTCTGGCGCCGCGAGACGGTGGCCAAACACCGCAGTTGCTCAGTCGCGGGCCCTAAGCGCCGCTCGCACTCGCCGGGTTACGGTCTGGGGTGAAGCGCAGCCGCTAGGAGACCTGCGGCGCCGTGCGCCTTCGCGGCGCTCGTCGGGGGCAGGGGCGTCAGGTCGGCGGCCGGCACCTGCGTCGTCACGGTCGCCACAGGCATTCGAATCGCCGCCGGCGCGGGGGCCTCGAGGTATGTCGCCGCCACGATGGCCAGCACCGAGAGCACGGCCGTCGCACAGACCAGGCGCCCGAAGGCGCCGCCGAGCACCCCGATCGCGGGGCCGCGCAGCGCGACCTTCTCGGCCTCGGCGACGGGAACTCCGGCCAGCGCGCGCGGCACGTCGTCGTAGAAGCGCCAGAGGTGGTGTCCCGCCCAGAAGCTGCCTGCGGTCGACGGCACGAGGGCCAGCGCCGGAAGCACGCCCTGCGACCCCCACCCGACGCTCGTGTCGAGCACGAGCAGCCCCCCGATGCCGGCGCCCAGCAGCCCGGCCGCGACGGCGCGTCTCGGCCGTCCGGGCGCGTCGGTCGTCGATCCCGTCGTGACGAGGATGAGCACGGTCAGCAGCAGCGTCGCGACGGCCGTCGCCGAGAGTGTCGAGAGCGGATGGACACCGACGTTGACCTCGACCGCGACGGCGACGAGAAGCCCGACGTAGACCAACCCCCAGCCGCGGCGGATCAACACCGTTCCGCCGACCCACGTGACGACCAGCAGCAGGGCGACGAGCTCGCGCTCGCCTTGCATGACGGCCAGATCGACCCCTACCGCGAGCAGGCAGAACAGTGCGGCCCAATCGCGACGCAGGCACTCAAGGCCGTTGGGTCGTCCGAGATAGCGGCTGCGCAACATCCACTGGCCGCCGAGCGTGATCGGCAGCGCCAGCCGCACGGCGCCGTCCCACACATCCGTGCCCAGCGCGCGCCCGAACGGCAGGGTCCACAGCGCGACCGCCACGACCGCGATCAGCAGCGACAGCCCCTCGGCCACGACGGCCTTGTCGCGTGGCTTGGACGCGCGCGGGTTGCCGATGCTGCGAGCCGGCGGTTGCAGCGTGCGGTCGACGGCATCGCCGGCGATGTCCAAGGCCCCGGGTGGGCGCACCCCGCCCCAAGCCTCGAGCACCACGGCGGCCTCGAGCTTGTCCTGCGGGCGGCGTCCCAGGCGCGCCTCGACGAGGTGGCGGATGTGGCTGTGTCCGTCTTTGGAGCTCACGCCGCCCGCGCCTGTGCCTGCGCCGTCGACGCGACGCGTTCGAAGAGCTCGCGATAGCCGGTGAGCGAGGCCGAGCGCGCAAACGTGCGCTGGACCCGCCCGTGCCCGCGCATGCCAAGCTCGCTCGCCAGCTGCGGGTTTCGCAGCAGCGTGAGCACCGACTGCGCGAGCGCGTGCGTGTCGCCCGGAGCGGCGACCATGCCGCAGCCGCGGACGACCTCCGGCACCCCGCCGACGCCGGTCGACACCACCGGACGCGCCTGGGACATTGCTTCCAGCAGCGCCATCGGCAGACCTTCGGAGATGCTCGTCATCAGCACCAGATCGGCGTCGCGGATGACGCCGTTGGGATCTGGGGTCGGTCCCATGAACTGGAAGCGATCGCCGAGGCCCAACCGTGCGTGCAACTCGTGGCAGGATCGCCCGTAGGCCTCCTCGCCCTGCGTCACCGGGCCGAAGTAGCGGAAGGTCGCGTCGGGCATCCGCGCGATCACCTCGCCGGCGACGCGCAGCATGGTGTGCACGTCCTTGAGCGGGTCGACGCGGCCGACCGCGACGACGGTGCCGTTGGCGGGTGCCGGCGTGGGCTCCGGCGGCTCGTCGACGCCGTTGCGGATGACGTGGATCTTGCCCACGTCGACGCCCAGCCCCACCTCCCAGCTGGCGTTGGCGTCCGTGACGGGCGAGATGACGTCGGCGGTCTCGTATGCCGAACGCGCCAGCCCCCGCGCGAGGCGGGTCGAGATGAAGCGCTCGCCTGGCGATGCGGGGGAGCGCACGGCCGCGAGGTAGCTCTCGCGCAGGTAGACGCCGTGCTCGGTGAGCACGACCGGCGTCCCGTGCAGGGCCTTCTGCACGGTAGCCGGGATCCCGGCCCAGCCCGCCGCGGTGACGTGCAGGATGTCGGTCCTGGGCACGCGTTCGGCGGCGGCGCGCGCCACCCAGTAGAGGATCTGGTACAGCGTCGCCGCCTCGTAGGTGTCCAGCTCGGGCGCCGGACCGGCGTCGGGCGTACGCTCGTCGAGCACCTCGCGCAGGCCTTCCAAGAACAGCTCCCAGCCACCGCGGTTGCGGAAGACGTTGCGCACCCTGTGCGGTCGGCGCTGACACCACACCAGGGCCTGGGTGAGCTCGTCGCGGTCGCCGTCCCAGCACAGCAGGCCCCGCACCAGCACGTTGGGAAGGTCCAGCCGCAGGCCCGGCTCACCGTGCCGGCGCCAGCGCCAGCCGGGCAGCCCCTCCGACCAGAGCTCGACCGGCTTCTTGACCTTGACGTTCGCCGGCACCTTCATGGCGCTGTTGTTGCCCAGCCCGGCACCGACGATCGGAAGGACCTCCCAGTCGATCTCGGGCAGGCCGCGCACAGGTAGTCACACCACGAGCTCACTCCACCCATGGCGTAGGGGTACGTGCCCTCGGTGATCATGAGGACCCGCAAGCGCCGCCCGGCGGCGCCCTCAGGCGAGCGCGAAGACCACATGGTCGTCCTCTGGTCCGCCGATGAGCGCCGTCCAGCCCGACTCCTCGCCCACGCCGTCGCCTTCGGTCAACAGGGCGCCGGTGATGGGAATCTGCACCCGCTCGGTGCTGCTGAGGTGCAGCCGGCCATCCTCGAGGAAGCCCATCGCCCTGCCGCTGTGCTGCGCCTCCTGCCATGCCGCCTGGCGGGCGAGCTCGGCGCCGGCCTCGGCGAGAGTCGGCTGAACGAGCTGCACGCAGAACAGCTCACAATGGCGGTCGAGGAGCTCGTCGACGAGGTCGAAGAGCATCCGGTCGCCGGTCAGGTTGGATTGATGCAGGTAGTGGGGCCGCGGGTCGTTGGCCAGGATGTGGTCGAGCATCGTCTGGGCCTCGCGCTCGAGGAAGCTCCTCCAGGTCGTGGCGGGTGCCAGCCGGGTTCGCGTCGCGGCTCGACCCTCGCAGCCCATCCGGGACAGGTACAGGTGGTGGTACTCGTCCAGCTGCGCCGTGCGCGTGCAGACGTTGAAGTACATGTTCGTGGGATGGCGCGGAACGGTGCGCGCCGTGGCGATCGTGCGCTGGGCGCGATCACGAGAGCTGTCCGTGGCGATCCAGCGCACGCCCGTGTCGGCCAGCACTCCGGGCAGATGGGTGTTCGCGAGGCCGGAGTGCTCACCGGTGACAAGCTCGCTCTCGTCGACGGTCAGCCCGGCCGCGCCGGCGAAGTCGACGTTGCGGCGGATCTCGGCGCGCAGCGTCTCGGCGTCGACCTCGTCGAGGACGACGTGGCCGAAGGTGTGGTTGATCCAGCCGAAGTCCGCCTCGTGTTCGAGCAGGGCACTGGTCAGATCGTCTGACTGCTGGGCGCCGTGGCCGTTGAAGCCCAGGTCCAGGCGCACGGCGCGTGCGCGCGACCATCGCACGGCGGCCTCGACGTCTTCGCGCTGCATCCTGATCTTCACCGGCACGGTGCCCGCCGCCTGGCGATCCCAGCTGTCGTCGGACAGGAACACGTCGTCGACCTGCAGTCCCAGGTAATGGCGCTGATGGCCGAGGTAGACGCCGCGCGTGACCCAGCGAAGCATGCCGTGACGCAGCAGCTGGACGTGGATCATGGCGGGGTTGCCGTCCACGGTGCACACCATCTCCTGACGGCCGTCGGGGTGCGTGTAGATGCCCACCAGCGCGCTGTTGTCAGGGCCCGCGACGAGCGTCGTGAAGCTCTCGTCGACCGGCGTCGCGAGGTAGCCGTAGGCATTGGGATCGATCGGCACGTCACCTCGCAGCTCGCCGAAGACCGCTTTGCCCGCCCGGGTCAAGGTCCCCGACAGCGCGGTGGCACCCGAGGACATCGGAGCACTCAGTCCATACAGGGCCGACGGGTAGGCAAAGCCCGTGATGCGCCGGATGCCGAACTCGCGCTCGAACTCGGCGAGCGCGGTCCACTCCTCGGCCGTCAGCGCCGAGACATACCGCGCGCCGTCGTAGGCGGGTAGTCCGCCCGCCGCCACGATGACCGCTTGGTAGTGCGCACGCGTGGCGTCGACCGCCAGCGCGTGCGCGTCGATCGGAGGATGGCCGCGCCGGGCGACGATCGCGTGGTACGGCACGCCCTCGCGGTCCAGCGCCGCCTCCCACGCGTGGAATGCGGGCTCCTGGCCGTCGGCGGAGAGCAGTAGGACGCGCAGGTCGATCCGCCGGCCTGCCTGGCGGCGATCCTCGTTGCCTGACGCGCCGGGCGCGATGCCGGGCTCGCGCCGGCTGCGCGTCGCTTCGTCACGCCGGCGGCGAAAAACTGCGCTCACGCGCGCTCGCCTCGTATCCTGCGCCCCTGACCTCCCAGATCGCACCGTGTGTTTCAACCCTTGAGTCCTTTCAGCTGTCCGCCTGTGCGAGCGGCGCGCAGGTCTACCACGTCGGATCCGAATGTCAGCGCGAACACTCCTGGATCCGCGAGAGCGGGTCAACGCGCCATTCGACCCCAATGGCGTTCAGGGCGCTGAACGGCCCAGGAGGCGGTAGAGGGCATATCACGCATCGCAGCGCCGCAACCCAGTGAGCGTCGAGCCCGAGCTGGCGTTGGAGGGCGAGCACCTGCGGGTGATCGTGGTCGAGGACCACGCCCTGTTCCGGCGCGC
Source organism: Solirubrobacteraceae bacterium (assembly GCA_036389475.1). Lineage (GTDB taxonomy): Bacteria > Actinomycetota > Thermoleophilia > Solirubrobacterales > Solirubrobacteraceae > CADCVQ01. The sequence continues at coordinate 2,677 of DASVPU010000459.1, read as the reverse complement.
GCTGAGCGGATCGCTGCAGCTGCGGGGCTTCGCCGTCGCCGCGGAGGTCGAGTCGGGCGCCCACGCGCTACACGCGACGCTCGAGCACCGCCCGCACGTCGTGCTGATGGACCAGCGGCTGCCTGACCTCTCGGGGCCCGACGCGACGCGCCTCATCCTCGCCGAGGCCCCGCTGACCCGGGTCGTGGCCATCAGCGCCTCCGGCGGGAAGGCGGATCTCCATGAGGCGCTGGCGGCCGGATCCGTGGGCTACCTGCTCAAGAGCGCCGCCCCGGAGGAGGTCGCCGCCGCGGTGCGGGCGGCCGCCGCGGGTCACACCCCGGTCTCGGCGGCCGTCGCCGCGCACCTTGTCGAGCACTTCCGCAGCACGACCGCGCCCGAGCTTCCGCCAGAGAGCGTCCTGCTGGCCGAGCAGCTCAGCGATCGCGAGCGCGAGATCCTCGCGCTCATGACCGCCGGCCACGACAACCGGACGATCGCCGAGACGCTGTTCATCAGCCCGCACACAGTCAAGGGCCACGTGTCGACGATCCTCAGCAGGTTGAGGGTCGCCAACCGCGTCCAGGCCGCCGTCTACGCGGCGCGCCACGGGCTGGACTGAGAACGTCGACCTACTATTGATCGACCAGCCGAGGATCGAGGCCGCGTTCGCGGCTTGCGGTGCTGACGTTCAGGTCCCGCACGAGGGCGAGCGCTGCGCTACGGTCATCGACCCCCAGCTTGGCCACCGCAGAGGACAGATGCCGGCGCACGGTGAGCGGGGAGACGGACATCCGAGCGGCGACGTCCCGCGTGCTCATCTCGTCGTGCATGAGCTCCAGGACCTCCCATTCGCGTTCGGTGAGCTGAGCGCCGCGCGGCATCCGCAGCCGTGGGCGGCGCCGAGCCCCGCCGCCGCGCACGTGGTCCAGGACGCATGCCATCAGCCGGCGTGGCAGCGCGGCCTCGCCGGAGACGCGCCGTGCAGCGCGAACGCCAAACGGTCCGGGTCGCTGTCCTTGAGCAGGTAGCCGACCGCGCCGGCCCGAACCGCGGCGAGAAGATCGAGCTCGTCATCGGACACGGTGAGCATGACCACCGCGGTCTCGGGGAGGCGTTGCGAGATCTCGCGTGCGGCGACGATCCCGTTTCCGGGCATGTCGATGTCAAGCAGGCAGACGTCAGGCCGCTCGCGAACAGCGGCCTCGACGGCGCCCGCTGTGTCGGCGGCCTCCGCGCAGACGTTGACCCCGCAGCGCGTCAGCGCGTCGCGCACGCCGTCGCGGACCAAGGGGTGGTCGTCGGCGATCAGCACCGTCAGCGCCCGGTCGGCGAACGCCTCAGGCAATGCGCACCTCGATCACGGTTCCGCAACCCGGATCTGAGCTCACGCGCAGCCGCCCGCCCGCGCGCTCGGCGCGCTCTCGCATGCTGGTCAGCCCGAAGCCCGAGTACAACCCCGAGTCGCCGCCGTCGGGCTGGAAGCCCACGCCGTCGTCGGCGATCTTGAGCACGACCGCCTCGCCCCCGGTCAGGGAGAGCCACACCTCCGAAGCGCCGCTATGGCGCACGGCGTTCGTCGTCGCCTCGCTCACGATCCGAAGCAGGTCGCTGCGGACGGCGGGCTCGACCTCGACGCCCTCCTCCAGATCGACGCGCACCACCCGACCGGCACGCGCGGCGATCCGCTCGGCCGTGCGCGCCAGCTCGGATCCGAGCGACTCGCGGGGCCCATGAGCGAGCGAAGCGATTGCGAGCCGCGACTCGTCCAGGGCGCACGCCGCCGCCTCGGCGAGTTTGCCGGCGGCCGGATCGTCGCTACCGGCGACCATGCGGGGCGCGTGCGCCGCGATGTAGGCGAGCTCCTGAGCGAGGCCGTCGTGCAGGTCGCGGGCGATGCGCCGGCGCTCCTGGGCGACCGCGCGACGGGCGGACGCGCTCGGATAGGTCCCAAGCTGGCGCAGCGCGCCGGCAAGCAACATGAACGCCGCGGCGGCACGCAACAGGTCGCCCGTGGTCAGCCACTCCGACGCGCGGATCGGATTGACCGCGACGCCGAGATAGGCGTCACCGAGCAGCACCAGGCCCCCGGCGACCCACGCCTGGAGCTCGCTGCGGTCGCGCGTCGCTCGCGCGGCAAAGGCGATGCCCGCGACGACCGCAAGCAGCGCGGCGCAAAGATACATCGCCGCCTGATCGGTCGTCGGAGTCGCCGCAGAGGGGTTCACGGAATTCAGCGCGTCGACCACGAGCATCGCGAGCGGAATCGCGAGCAGCCCGATGCCCATCGCGTGGGCAGTCCGCCGCCCCGCCCGGTCGATCAAGTGCGCGGGGACAAGCGCCGCCGCCGCGAACACGACCGCGATCAGCAGGCGAGCGAGCGAGTCCGCGCGCAGCAGGTCGCCGTCGAGTTCACGCGAGACGACCGCCGGGAACAACGCGAAGCTCCCCTCGACGACAGCGAACAGACCAACGCCCCACGCCATGACGAGATCCCGGCCGCGGCCTCCGGCTCGGGCACGGCCGTAGAGGACGCATGCCGCGAGCGCGGCAACGAGGGCCGTCGTCGCTTCGATTGCCGCCCGCGCGGGCGTGCTCTCGCTCGCCGGCGGCAGGTGCACGGTGATCGCGACCGCCGCCGCGCCGCCGAGCAGCGCCATGAGACCGACGATCATCTGACCGCCCGGTGCAGACCCGG
>DASVPU010000458.1:0-2833 GCA_036389475.1 Solirubrobacteraceae bacterium | reverse complement strand
CGCGAGGTCCTCTGCGGTGAGCTCGACGTCCGCGGCGCCGACGCTGTCCTCGATGTGGGCCGGGCGGCGCGCGCCGACGATCGCGACGTCCACCGCTGGATGCGCCAGCGTCCACGCGATCGCGAGCTGGCTGACCGTGTGGCCGCGCTCGGCCGCCCAACGTTCGAGCTCGCGCACGGTCTGCAGGTTGCGGCGGAACGTGTCGCCCGCAAACAGCGGGCTGCGGCTGCGCCAATCGTCGGCGGCGAACGTGGTGTGCTCGTCCATCGCGCCGGTGAGCAGGCCGTGGGCGAGCGGCCCGTAGACGAGGACGCCGATGTCGTGCTCGTGCGCAGGGCCGATGTCCGCCTCGATGTCGCGGCGGAACAGGTGATAGGGAGGCTGCAGCGTTTCGACCGGCCGCGTGCGCGCGAACTCCGCGATCTGCGCCACGGAGTAGTTCGAGACGCCGACGTGGCGGATCTTGCCCTCGTCGACGAGCTGCTGGAGCGCACCCGCGGTCTCCGCGAACGAGACGTCCGGGTCCGGCCAATGAATCTGGTAGACGTCGACGTGGTCCACGCCGAGCGCGCGGAGGCTCTGCTCGACGCCGGAACGCAGCCATGCCGGGCTCGAGTCGCGCACCGTCGCGTCCGGCGTCCTGCGCAGGCCGCCCTTGGTGGCCAGCACCACGTCGTCGCGGCGATGATCGAGCTCGTCGCGCAGCGCGCGGCCCAGCAGCCGCTCGGAGGCGCCGAAGCCATAGGCCTGGGCGCTGTCGAAGAGGTTGATCCCGAGCTTGCGCGCGTGCCGGATCGCGGCGATCGCGTCGCGCTCGTCGAAGTCTCCCCACTCACCCCCGAGCTGCCATGTGCCGAACGCGATCCGGGACACCTGCAGGTCGGTGAGGCCAAGCCTTGTGGTCTGCATGCCTCTCTCCTTTCAGCCTTGTTATGCGGCGACGACGATGGGCGGTGGCGGAGTGCCCACGGGCCTGACCCGTGCGGCTCTCGACACGGCCAGCAGGAAGCTGTGTGTGGGCAGGCTGTCGGTGTCCGGCCGTGTGAGGACGGCCGTCTGAAACGCGGGCTCGGCGTTCTTCAGCGGCACGAAGCGGATCCCGGGGGCGGTGTAGCGCTCGGCCGCCGACTCGGGGACCAGGGCCATGCCGGCGCCCGTAGCGACGCTGAGCAGCGCCTGCTCGACGCGCGGTTCGGTCGTTTCGACGAGCGTCGGAGCGAGTCCCGCGGTGCGGCACATCGCGACGACCGCGTTGTGGAACGCCGGGTTGGCCTCGCGCGGCAGGATGACCACTCGCTCGGGAGCCAGCCGCTCCAGGTCAACCGCCGCGGACAGCGCATTGCGATCGGACGCGGGCAGGACGGCGACCGCTCGCTGCTCGCCGATCAGCGTGATGCGCAATCCGCTGGTCGGCGCCGGGAGGGCGGTGACGACGGCATCGAGCCGGTCAGCGCGGAGCTCCTCGATCAGGCGCAGCGCGGGGCCCGTCTCCAGGTCGATGTCCACCGTCGGCGAGGAGGCCGCCACGAGACGCAGCGCACGAGGCACGCTCGCCGGCAGCGAGTCGGCCAGGTAGCCGATGCGAAGCCGCATCGTGGCGCGTTGACCCGCGCTGCGCGCGGCATGCTGCGCGACCTCCGCGTGGCGCAGGACGCGCCGTGCCTCTTCGAGCATCGCTGTGCCGGCCGCGGTCAGCGCGACGCTGCGCTGCGTGCGGTCAAACAACCTCACGCCGAGTTCCTGCTCGAGCTTGCGCACCTGCTCGCTGACCGCCGGTTGCGCCACATGCAAACGCTCGGCCGCTCGGCGGAAGTGCAGCTCTTCGCCAACGGCGACGAAGTATCTGAGATGCCGGAGCTCCATCGTCGGGTTCTCCCTCGGGGCAGGTTCGATGTCGAATCGAACTGTCCAGGGTGCAGGGGCCACCGCCCATACCCACGAGCCGGAGACCCGTCTCCGACGGACCCGACCGCGAAGTAGGGCTAGCCGGAGTTCGATGGCGTTCTCTGGTTGTCCCTACCCCAGCGCCTGCCTGCCGCTGGGATGATCGTCCGCGTGCCCGGTTCGGTCCTGCTCGTGGACGATGACGCCGTCATTCGCGAACTCGCGCGGCGGATGCTTCGATCCTCTCCTCCAGCCCGGAGGACTCACCATCAATTCAAGTGGCCCGGCGGTGCGCCAACGCCTCGGGCCCGGCACCGAAGGGAGTTCTTCGATGCGGACAAACCGTAACCCCGAACAGATCAGGAGCGAGTTCGACGGCAAGCGGCGCACGCGAGCCAACTCGGAGTTCGCGCACGCCGGTCCACAACGGTCTGACTCGACGACCATGAGATTCGCTTTCTACGGGCGCGTGTCGACCGACGACGCGCAGGACCCATCCCTCTCGATCCCGCGCCAGCTCGGCGCGTGTGAGCACGCGATCCGTCCCTCCGCAGGAGAGGTCGTCGCCCACTACTGGGACATCGAGTCAGGTCGCAAGGATCTTGCGCAGCGCGGCAACGGCGCCGACCCCACTGGCTTCGGCGTCGCGGTGCCGCGCGACGGCGGCTTGGGCGAGCTGCTGCGTTCGGCGGCCAATGGCCGCCCGTTCGACGCGGTGATCGTCGAGTCGATCGACCGGCTCTCGCGGATGACCGCCGACGGAACACGGATCGAGCGTGATCTCGAGCTGCTCGACGTCTCGCTGTTCGCCGCCGACGAGCCGATGACCGCCAGCGCGACCGCGATCCTCACTCGGCGCGTCAAGCAGGGCGTCGCGGAGTGGTACGTGCGCGACCTGGTCGAGAAGAGCCGCCGCGGGATGGAGGAGTCCGTGCGTCAGGGCTGGCAC
>DASVPU010000457.1:0-16683 GCA_036389475.1 Solirubrobacteraceae bacterium | reverse complement strand
TTCATCCATCGTCGCGTCAGCCTCGGCTCTCGCCGATTTTCTGCATAACTATCGATATTGCCGCCCTTGCCGCACACGCGCAGGGACCGTCCGCCGTTAGTTCGCGGCACAGGTCCTCGACCGGCGCGGCGCCCACTCGCTGCCGCCGTTCTTCGGCAACATCACCGTTGGCGGCGGGCCGCGCCCGTGCGCGCGTACCTGGATGTGCTGCTGCCCGACGTGATGGAGGGCGGCATCGACCCCAGCCGTGTGTTCGGCCGCACCGTCGGCCTGGACGGCGTCCCCGACGGTTACCTTGCGATCGCCGACCGCGAGGCGGTCAAGGTCATGGTGACGCCATGACCGAGCGCCGCACACCCGTGCGCAGCCGCTTCGTCGGGAAGGTCCCCTTCGTCACGGGAGCGACCAGCGGCATCGGTCGCGCCACGGCACTCGCGTTCGCGCGCGGGGGCGCCAGCACCGTGGTCGCCGACGTCGCAGCCGACGGCAACCGCGAGACGGCCCCGGCGTGATCGAGCAGGCGGGGTGGCCGCTCGCTCGCCGTCCCCTGCGACGTCGCGCGCGGCGAGGAGATCAAGGCGGCGCTGCACGCCGCGGTGGAGAGGTTCGATCGCCCTCCCTGAACTTCCACAGCTGACGCACATAAAACGTCCGCCGTGCGCTCCAACAGCTTCAGGCCGATCGCGCTGCTGGCGCGTGGGGGCGCTTAGAAGCTGGTGCTGATGCTCTGCGCGTTCTGGTCGCCGAGGCTGACTCCGCGGCCAACAACCAGCGTGTCGGCCGAGCACGCGGCGGTGGTGCTCTTGCTGCTAAACAAGCCCGCCGGCGCTGGGTCGTTGGCGCCCGCCACCGCGATGCGCTGGACCCAGCAGCGAGCGAAGCGCGTGCCGCCTCAGAGACGTGATCTCGACGATGTGTGTTCCCTGCAGCGCGTTTGACCTCTGCGGCGGGCTAGATGCATTGGCAACCGAACCACGGATCGCACACGCAGTTGGTGCCGTCTGGGCAGCACGTCGTAAAGAACGAGTCGCAGGTGCTGCAGTGCGTTCCCGGTCCGCAACAAAATGCGTTTTCGCAGCACAACTCGGGCGGACAACATTGTGCGAATTCGGTGCTTGCGCCGCATGACGCTGTGCCGGACGGGCACACACAACGGCCCCTGTCATTGACTCTCGGTGGCTGACAGACGCAGCGCCGCGTGTTGACGTCACACAGCCCGCTGCAGCACTCAGCGCTTTCGCGACAGATGGTTCCGGCGTTGCGACAGCGCCCGGGGATGACCGCGGAGGCCGTGCGTGCCCCCAGCAGCGAAAGCATGGTGCCGCCCGCCGTCGCGGCGACAAGCTTCACGGCCCGACGTCGCGACAGCGGCGCCGCGAGCGCCTTGGACACTTCGTCAAACGATTCGTCATTCATCTCTAGACCCCTATCACGCATACTCCCTGCGCCTCAGATGGCCAGGGAGTCCGTTCCAGCTAGGCGCATCGGCAACGCTGTTGGGACGCCTAAGCTTTCGCGGGCGAGCGCGAGAATCTCGTCTGGTCCCCGCGCCACGTTTCGTTCGATCACGCCCTTCTCGTCTACCAGGAAGGCGACCGGCATCGCGAAGATGCCGTACTCCTTAGAAACCCTCCAGCCCGGCTGGATCACGATCGGAAACTCGATGCCGTGCTCGGCGGCCTTGCGGCGATTCTCGTCCGCATCGCCGCGACTGACCATCAACACGGCAAGTCTGTCGCCGGGATGCTCGCGACGCAGAGCGCCAAGCTGCGACGCCAGCGCGTCACACGGGCCGCATTGCGGATCGCTGAAGAGCAATAACAGGCGGCGCCCACGGTACTGCTCAAGCGAAATGCTCGCGCCCTCCAGGTCAGGGAGGCTGAATGACGGCGCGGGCGTGCCCGCCTTCAGTCCGTCCCGCTCGATGCGGCTGTTCTCCAGCGACCGCTGGCTAAACGGTCGTCGTCGTGCAGCGGCCTGCCCAGCCAGCAGCGGCACCTCGTGGACGCCAAGCGCCAGCGGCGCCGCGACACGACCCTTCTCGTCCAGCAGATATGCCGCAGGCGTTCCCAACGTCCTGAACGCTTCGATTCGCGTGGACGGCTCCTGCAGCACAACCGGGCAACTCAGATCATGCTCCCGGGCCAGCCGACGGTCCGACTCGCCGTTGCCGTAGCTGACAAGGACAAGTTTCACAGCCCGCTTGCCAAGGTCACGCTGAAGCTTCGCCAGGTCACCGGCGATCTGCTCGCAAAAACCGCAGTCAGGACTCCAATGCACCAGCAAGACGCGCCTGCCGCGAAAGTCTTCCAACGCGACCGTCCGGTGGGCGAGGTCAGGCAGGCTAAACGGTGGCACAATTTCGCCGACCGAGAGCCCGGGCGGCCGCGTCGGCTTGGCGTCTGCCTGCGGCTGTGCAGCGATGGGCGCGTCCGCGACACCGTTCTCAAGCGCCTCCAACCGCACAAGCATGCGCCCCTGCTGTCTCACGAGTGGGTAGATGATCAGCCACGTACACAGCAGCCCAACGGCCAACAACCCAACCGTAATCCAGAGTATTACCATTACAAGTAGTTCGCCACGCTGTCAGGACGGGCGGGCTAGTAATATCGCGGCCAGAGGACATCGTCAAGGCGTTGCCATATTAAGTGAGCTAAATTCTTATCGTGACGACGAATTCGCCCGCCGATGAGCGAGTTGGATGGAGGCCGACAGGGGCCTCTGTGTCGCCCGGCGAACTTGTAATCGACGGCGGCGCGCACGCGAAGAGGGAGAGGATGCCGGCGCTGTTGGTGTTCGCGAAGCGTCGATGTCAGCGATATCGGCTGGGCCCGTGGAAGCGGCGGACGCGCTTGACTGACTTCGGCGAGCGGTTCTCAAGTGGATTTCCTGCGAGCCCGACTGCCGGCACAGTCGCGGGAAGCCTGCTCAGGAGGTCATCACCAGGGCTGCTGACGGTCGCCGCGCTCCGCTTGATCTGGCAAACGGACACGTCCCTGTGCTCGAGCCCGCGGCCGACCATGCCAATGGTCCGCCGATCGCGCGCGAGGATCCCGATCGCATCCGGCTGGCCGCGGGCAGCATCCTCTGCGGCTCGACCCGCGTCGTCGCGCTCAGCGCGACCTCCTTCTCATCGACACCGGTGACGATCGAGAACGAACGCAGGGCGGTGATCCGCGCTCCGCTTATCGCCGTTGACCAGCGGCTGAGGGAGTTCCGCCGCGTAGACTCGCGCTCGCAGAACGCGGTCACGAAGGAGGAACGTTGCGAATCAAGGCTATTTCCGGCGTCGCCGGGCTTGCGGTCGCCGTCGCCGTCATCGGCTGCGGAGGGGGCTCGTCGTCCAATGACAAGGCGTCCAACGGCAAGCCCGCCGTAGGCGACCCGGCGAAGGTCCAGAAGCTGCTCGAGCAGACGTTCGGCCCCAACCCCGCGGCCAGCTCAGGCCTGCTGAGCGGAACGATCGACATCGCCGTCAAGGGCGTGCCACGGTTCAAGCAACCGATCCGGCTGAGCGTGAGCGGGCCCTTCCGCCAGGACAAGGGCGACGACACGCCCAAAGCCAACCTGTCGATGGGGATCGAGCTGCGCGACAAGGCCTACGGCGCCGAGATGATCCTCGTCGGAAGCGACGTCCTGATCGGCCTGGGCACGACCGCGTACCAGATCCCGAGCTCGATCGCGCAGCGAATCCGCACGCCGCTTCGCAACTCCGACAACGCGCTCGGCGCCGTGCTCGCGGTGTTCGGCATCGCGCCCCGGCGTTGGGCGAAGGCTCCGCGGATCGTCGGCAACGAGAAGATCGCCGGCGTCGACGTGATCCACGGCACCGCCGGCATCCACGCCAAGCAGTACTTCCTCGACGTCGCGAAGTTCACGAACGTGCTGACGTCCCTGCGCTTCACCGAGATCGCCGGCCTACCGCAAGCGCTCGGTCCAAAGGTGCGCGCTGCCCTCGTTCGCTCGGTGAAGACGGCGAGCGGTGACGTCTACACGGGCGCCGAGGATCACGTCATGCGCAAGGCGAAGTTCAACATGACGCTCAAGCCGTCGGTGAAGGACCGCAAGCTGCTTGGCGGGATCTCGAGCCTGAAGCTCGCCGGTGACCTGAACGTCACGGAGGTCGGCTCGCCACAGAAGATCGCGGCGCCTGCGGCGCGCGGCTCCTACCCGGAGCTGCAGATCACGCTCGACGCGCTTGCCGAATCGGTGCGCGCGGACGCAAGGCAAGGAAAGTAGTGCTCGTGGACGCCGCGCCCGCGGCGCCCGCGCTCGACGTTCAGGGTGTCAGCAAGCGCTTCGGCGACCGTGAGGCGCTGCGCGAAGTGAGCTTCGACGTCGCCCGCGGGGAGCTGCTCGCCGTCATCGGGCCCAACGGCGCGGGGAAGACGACGCTGCTGTCGATCCTCGCGGGCATCCAGCAGCCGGGCAGCGGCACCGTGGCACAGCCCGGCGGGACGACCGGGCGCATCGGCTGGGTTCCGCAGCAGACGGCGGTCTACTCCAAGCTGACCGTCGCCCAGAACCTGCGCCTGTTCGCCAGGCTCGAGCGCGTCCCCGACCCGCAGGCGACCGTCGAGCGGATGCTGGAGCAGACCGGGCTGTCGGAGCGCGCCGACGACGAGCTCGGACAGCTGTCGGGCGGCAACCGCCAGCGCGTCAACATCGCCGTCGGGTTGCTCGCCGACCCACCGGTGCTGCTGCTCGACGAGCCCTCCGGCGCGCTCGATCCGCGCCAGCGCGAGCGGCTGTGGGGCTTCATCGCGACGCTGACGCAGCGCGGCACGAGCGTGATCTTCGCCACGCACGACATCGCCGAGGCCGAGCGCCACGCCGACCGCGTGCTCGTGCTCGCCGACGGCGAGGCGCTCTTCAACGGCACCCCGGCCGCGTTGAAGGCAGCGGCCAAGGCCGATCAAGGTGGCGACCTCGAGCAGGCGTTCGTCGTGTTCCTGCGAGACCGCGGGCACTGACGCATGCGCTGGATGCTCCTCAAGGACCTGCAGATCCTGCGGCGCTCGAAGCTGCTCGTGGGCCTGCTCGTCGTCTATCCGGTCGCGATCGCGCTGCTGATCGGCTTCGCGCTGTCAAGCGGTCCCGAGAAGCCGCGGCTCGCGTTCCTCAACCAGATCCCCGCGGGCCAGACCACGATCCGGCTGGGCGGCGAGAAGATCGACGTCAACGCGTACACCGGCGAGCTCTTCAAGGCCGTCGACCGGATCGCGGTCCAGAGCCGCGAGCAGGCGCTGGAGAAGGTGCGCTCCGGCGAGGCGCTGGCGGCGCTCATCATCCCGCCCGACTTCACCCGCAAGCTCTCCAACGGCGGCTTCGCCTCGGCCAGCGTCGAGGTGATCTACAACGGCGATGCGCTGAAGCAGTCGTTCGTGCGATCGACGGTCTCGTCAAAGCTCGCGCTGGCCGATGCCGCGCTCGCTCGGGAGATCAACAAGGTCGCGGGCAGCTACGTCGACATCGTCACGACCGGCGGGCAGATCGACGTTCTCGGAGCGCACTTCAACCTGCTCGGGCTCAAGAAGTCCAAAGCCCTGCTGCAGGATGCGCGCGCGGCGGCGCGGTCGCCGGCCGTCTCGCGCAAGCTCGCCCCGGTGCAGCAGTTCGCCGCCCTCGGCGTCGCGAACATCGACCGCTTCAAGGACGTGCTCAGCACGGTCGAGCGACCGGTGGAGGTCTCCGAGACGGTGCTCAGCGGGAGGCGCACACCGCTGGACACGTTCGCCGTGGCACTCGCGGTGACCGTTTCGCTGATGTTCGTGTGCGTCCTGCTGGCGTCGGGCCTGCTGGCGCTCGAACGCGAGGAGAACACGTTCTCGCGGCTCGCGCGCGGCCTGGTCCCAGGCGGGCGCCTGCTGGCGGGGAAGGTCGTGCTGGCTGCGGGCTGCGCGTTTGTCGTAACGCTCGCAATGCTGCTGGGGATCAGCGCGTTCGTCCCGCTCGACTACGGTCGCGTCGCGCTGTGGATCATGGCGCTCGCCGCCGGCTCGCTGGCGTTCGGTACGCTCGGCGTCGCAATCGGCAGCCTCGCGCGCGAGGTGCGTGCCGCCTCGCTGCTGGCGCTCATGCTCGCGCTGCCGCTCGCGTTCCTCGCGCTCGTGCCCAGCGGGGGTGTCTCGCCGCTGCTGTACGACGTCATCCGGGTCATCTCAGCGGCGTTCCCGTTCAAGCCCGCGCTCGACGCGGTCAACGCGGCGATCAACGACGCCTCCACGAGCCTGCCCGTGGCACTTGCCCACCTCGGCGCGCTGATCGTGGTGTTCGGTGCTGCGGCGCGAGCGGGGCTGCGCCGCTTCGCCTGATCTACCGGCGCAGCGCGGTGAAGCCCGGAAGCGCGCGGCCTTCGATGAACTCGAGCGCTGCGCCCCCGCCCGTGGAGACGTGCGAGACCGCGCCATCCAGACCGAACTTCGTCAGAGCCGCGACCGAATCGCCCCCTCCGACCACGGTGGTCGCCTCCGTTTCGGCCACCGCCTCGGCGATCGCATGGGTGCCGCCGCTGAACGGCTCGAGCTCGAACGCGCCGACCGGGCCGTTCCAGAAGACCGTGCGGGCGTCCGCGATCTCGCGGGCGTACAGCGCCTGCGTCCGCGGGCCGACATCAAGACCCATCCAGCCGTCGGGCACGGCGTTGGCGTCGACGATCCGCGTCCGAGCGTGGGCCGAGAAGCTGTCGGCGACGACGAGATCGACAGGCAGCCGCAGCCTGCCGACCGCCTCGTCCTTGTCCAGCGCCCGGCGGGCAGCAGCGATGCCGCTGCGCTCGCACAGCGAGTCGCCGGTCGCGAGGCCCTGGGCGACCATGAACGGGAACGCCATCGCGCCGCCGATGAGGACCGTGTCGGCGACATCCAGGAAGCGGTCGATCGCGCCGATCTTGTCGGTCACCTTGGCGCCGCCGAGCACGGCGACGAGCGGGCGCGCAGGATCGCGCAGAAGTGCTGTCAGCATCTCGACCTCGCGCTGGAACAGCAGGCCGGCGGCCGACTGCTCGACGTGGTGCACGACCCCCTCGGTCGACGCGTGAGCGCGATGTGCGACGCCGAACGCGTCGTTGACGTAGGCATCGGCGAGAGCACCGAGCCGGCCGGCGAGCTTGCGATCGTTCTTCGTCTCGCCGCGCTCGTAGCGGATGTTCTCGAGCATGACCAAATCGCCGTCGGGGATGTGGTCGAGGTCGGGCGCGAGCGCGACCTCGTCGTCCACGAGCTCTGAGAGACGATCGGCGACGGGACGCAGCGACAGCTCGGGATCGCGCTCCTTGGGCCGGCCGAGATGGGAGACGAGCAGCAGTTGCGCGCCCTGCTCGCGTAGCGCCGTCAGCGTTGACACGGCCTGGGCAATGCGCGTGTCGTCGACGACGCTCCCGCCGGCGAGCGGCACGTTGAAGTCGACGCGGACGAGCGCGCGGCGGCCTTCGAGATCGCGCAGGTCGTCCAATGTCCTGACTCTTGATCGCTGCGCAGTTCGACGCCAAGGCTCGCCGGCCGTGCCTCGGTCGCCGACGTACTCATAGCGTTCTGCTTTGCGGTCAAAGAACATAGTCGATACATGAAGACGATACCCGTTCGACCCGACAAAGTCGCTAGTCCTCGGGCCAGGATGCCGTGCAACACCGCCGGGCGCGCCTCAGCGGTCGTCTCAACCGACTCATCGGCTGCCGGATTTCGGGACGTGAGTCGAATTCCGCTCGCTTTTCCGGGTGCGGCTCGGACTCAAGCTGGTTCGCAGCTCGGTCGATAGTCGCACCGAGCCCCGCCGTTTCCCCACCACCGAGGAAGGACAGACCGCGATGAGCAGTCCACGTACACGGTCGACGTGCCGTCAGGCCGCGCCATCGATCGACATCGTCGGAGAGATGCGCTGCAGCTGTGGATCGCGCTGCCAGAGAGCCCCTCGCAACCCTTCGATGCCCGGGAGCTGACGTGCTGATCCCCGGCTTTCATGTACTCGCCGCGCTACGGCCGCGCGTCTGCCTCCCGCCGATCTGGCAGGAGGCGGTGGGTCTGGTCGCCCTCGCCGGCTCGGGTGTTGACCACGCAACGTCGCTGCCCCGGCGCGGTCCGCGCGGGCCCGTGGTCCTGGTCCCGGGGCTGCTCGCGGGCGACGCCTTATTCTCGCGCTTGCACGCGTACTTGCAAAACGCCGGCCACGACGTCCACGGAGCCGCGATCGCCTGCAACGTCGACTGCTCGGAGGTCGCGGCCCGTCGGCTGCTCGAGCGCGTCGCGGAGGTCTCCGAGCGCTACGGCGAGCCCGTCACGCTCGTGGGCCACAGCCGCGGTGGCCTGCTCGCGCGCGTCGTCTCGCAACGCCGCCCGGACCTCGTCGCCGGCGTCGTGACCTTGGGATCGCCCTATCGCGACCAGCTCGCCGTGCATCCGCTGCTGTGGGCGCAGATCATGGCCGTGGCCGCGCTCGGGTCCATCGGCGTGCCTGGATTGCTCAACGTCGGCTGCGCGATCGGGCCCTGCTGCGAGGCGTTTCGCCGCGACCTGGCGGCACCGCTGCCGGCCGGCGTCGCGACGGTGTCCGTCTTCTCCCGCCGCGATGGCGTTGTGGATTGGCGGGCGTGCATCGACGAGCACGCTGACAACGTCGAGGTGCGAGCGACGCACTGCGGGATGCTGTTCGACCCGGGGACATGCGCCGAGGTCGCCGATGCCGCTGCGCGCTTCGCCCAGGCCGCATCGGTCGAGCAAAGCCAGCTTGGCGCCGGCGAGGATCTTGCACCGGGCACCGACGCAACCCATGCCCTGGCGCAATCGGATGGTTGTCGAGTCGCGGGACGCCCGCCGTGCGCGCGGCGATCGTCGCCGCCTTGGGGGGCCCCCGGCCGGCGGCGCCGAGCGCTTCGAGCTCCAGATCACCCCGGGATGCGTGGATCGCGCCGCGACCGTTGCCGGTCGGGCGCTGCGAGCTGTACCTGACGAGGCCGCGATCCGGTCGGCTTGGCCGCGACGGCGCGGCGGTGCGTCAGGCGTTCGACCGCTGCGCCGAGCTCGTCCGCGGTCGTGGCCGGCGATCGCAGCCGGTCGGCGACGCGCGTCGTTGCGGGCGGCGAGCGGCGGCACGGTCGCGCGCGCCACGCAGGGAACCGGCTCGCGCTTGTCTTTGCGAGCACATGATGCTTGTCGATCTCTACGGCGAGGCTTCGAACGTCGGCTGTGTCGAGTGTTCCCAGATCGGCGCGCTTGCAGAGATCGCTTGTTTGAGATCGCCGTAGATCGGCTGACCGGACGGTTGCCCGAGCGCCGCCTTGACGGCAAATTCGGCGACGCGGTCCTGCAGGACGGCGACGTTCGCGGGGCCGGGCTCGATCTCGGAGTGCGGCCCGCGCACGAGCAGCAGCTCCTTCATGCCGCGCACGCGATCGTAGGCGTGAAACGTCGAGAACGGACCCTCGACGTCATCCCAGAGACCTTTCTCAAGGAATACCGCCGGCCACGAGCCGATGCCGGCGAGCGGCTCGGAGGTGGGGAAGAACACGAGGTGGTTGACCTCGCGCTGAGCGGCGATGTTGACGAGCCCGACCGCGCCGGCGACATCGCTGAAGAGCGTGGCGAGCAGGACGGCGCCTTTGACGTTGCGGTGCGCGGCGGGAGCGTGGCATGGGCGGTCGGGTACATCGAGCTCACACCAGCGGTTGAAGTTGGCGTTCATCGCCCACTCGGTGGCCCAGGCACCCTGGCTCGCTCCGCCGAGGATGATCGGCAGCCTGCCGACCCCGCCGCGGCGTAACGCGTGCACCGCCGGGCGCCCGCTTCGCAGCTCGCCGTCCGGACCCAGCGTGCGCACGCCGTCGCCGGTCTGCAGCGCGTCGATCGCTCGCAGCAGGTCGAGGCCCTGCTGAAACGCGCTGTCGGCGGTGATGCCGCCCGAGATGCCGTGTCCGCGCTTGTCGAAGCTGAGAACGTCGAAGCCCGCTTGGTTGAGCTTGTAGAGGTACTCGCGCCATTGGCGCATGCCCCACTTCTCCGTTCCCCGCGCCGGATAGCTGACCGCGCTGAACCGGCCGCTGTCCGCGGAACGGGTATACAGCGGGTCGCGGGGATCCTGCGCGGCTGTCGTCTCGATCGTGCGGCCGCCGACGAGGATCGCCAGCGCGGGCCGGCGCCGGCCGTGCCGGTCGCCGATGCCGGTGCCCTTGAGGTACCAGCCGCGCAGCTTGACCGGAGCGCTGATCCTGCGGTTGATGCGCTCGTACGGTTCGGCCGGAACCGTGTACTCGAAGGTGTACGTACGATCCTCCGCCGCAGCGATCGGCTCGTGGTACGGGCGCGCGCCGAAGAACCCGGGTCGACGGATCTGCCGCAGGTCGACGCTCCCAGCGTGCGGATCGACTCTTCCGAAGGCGACGAGCGAGCCCGTGACTCGGAACTGCGGTGGCGCGTAGCTCTGCTGGTAGGCGATCGCGCCACACGGCGGCTGCGCTTTGCAGGCCGCAAGTTGCGCGCGCGCGGCGGCGTCGGAGAACTCCGCCACGTGGTAGTCGCCCACGTAGCCCGCGGGGGCGAGCGGGACCTGCGTGAACGGCACGCACACGCTCCCGAGCTGCTCGTCGGGCACGAGATAGCCGGGCAGGGTGGCGTTCAGGGCATAGCCCACGGGAGCCGTGCAATCAGTCGGCGGCGCCTGTTGTGCGTCCGCGCCCGCCGCTTGCGCGCGCTCCTCCGGATCGGCGTGCGCGCCCACCGCCAGGGTGAGCGTGGCCGCGATGACCGCGGCAGCGCTCCCGGTTCGCAGGGTCGTCGGATGACGCTGGACCATGGGCTTCCTTCCGGGTTGGAGCCCGATCGTCGGGCTCAGCGAAGCCGAGCGACACCGCATCGTACGCCTGCCGGCCGAAGATGGACCGTCCGGCGGTTGCGATCAGTTCTCAGGAGGCTCGCGCATCAGCGCCACGACGCCGGGCAGCGGCCGCCCCTCGACAAACGCCAGCGACGCCCCGCCACCGGTCGAGAGATGGGTGACGCGATCCTCGACGCCGAACTTCGTCAGAGCAGCGATCGAGTCGCCGCCGCCGACCACCGTCACGGCGTCCGTGGCCACGACCGCTTCGGCCATCGCGTGCGTCCCCGCGGCGAACGGCGCCAGCTCGAATGCGCCGACGGGTCCATTCCAGAACACCGTGCCCGCCTGGGCGATGACCTGCGCGTACGCCGCGCGGGTGCGCGGCCCGATGTCCAGCGCCTCCCAACCGTCGGCGATGTCCTCGACGTCGATGTTCACGACGCGCTGCGCGGCGTCGGCGGAGAAGTCGTCGGCCACCACGAGGTCGAGCGCCAAGCGAAGCTTCGCGGCGGCCGCAGGGAGCTCGAGTGTCCTGCGCGCTGCCGCCAGACCCTCGGCGTCGCAGAGTGAGTTGCCGATCCGCCGCCCGCGCGCCGCGAGAAACGGGTAGCCCATCCCACCGCCGAGCAGGACGCTGTCGGCGACCTCGAGGAAGCGCTCGATGACGGCGATCTTGTCCGTCGCCTTGGCGCCGCCGAGGACCGCGACCAGCGGGCGCCGCGGATCGGTCATCGTCGCGCCGAGCATCTCGACCTCCCGCTCGAAGAGCAGGCCCGCGGCCGAGCGTGCGACGTGATGCACGACGCCCTCCGTGGAGGCGTGGGCGCGATGGGCTGAGCCGAACGCGTCGTTGACGTAAGCGTCGGCGAGCGCGCCCAGGCGCGCCGCGAGCTCCGGATCGTTCTTCGTCTCGCCCGGCTCGTAGCGGATGTTCTCGAGCACGACGAGGTCGCCCTCGGGGACGTCGTGCAGATCGGACGCGAGCGCGACCTCCTCGTCGAGCAGCAGCGCCAAGTGGTCGACCACGGGACGCAGGGAGAGGGCCGGATCGCGCTCCTTGGGGCGCCCGAGGTGCGAGACGAGCAGGAGTTTCGCGCCGCGCTCACGCAGCGCTCGCAGCGTTGGGAGCACGAGGCGGATGCGCGTGTCGTCGGCGACCTCTCGCGCCTGTAGCGGGACGTTGAAGTCGACCCGTACGAGCACCCGCCGGCCGGCGATGTCCCCGAGGTCGCCGAGTGTCCTCAGCCCGGAGGGCGGCGCTGTGTCGGCAAAGCTCATGCGCGACGGCGGAGACTACGCATACCGACCCAGCTCTGAGATGCTGACGCGCATGACGAGCACAATCGAAGTCGTCGACGACGGACGTCTCCTCGCGTTCTCGTTCGAGGACATGATGAAGTACCACGGGCCCGACGCGCCCGGCGGCGTCGCGCACGCGTTCAAGGTCCTCGAGCGGGCGCTGCCGCTGCTCGATCCCGGCGGTCCCCCACGGCGGCGCGAGATCGCCATCCGGACGTCGTTCGGCGGCCCCGGCGCACGGGACGGCTTGGAGCTTGTGACGCGCGCGGTGACGGGGGATCGCTACGTCGTCGACCGGTCGCTCGCGCGCCCCGAGCGCGGCCGCACGGTCGCGAGCTTCGTCTTCGTGCTGACGTACGGAGAACGGGAGGTGACGCTCCTGCTGCGCGAGGGCTATGTGACGGAGGAGTTCATCGAGCTGGCGCGCAAGCCCGACCGCAGTGCCGAGGACGTCGCGCGGCTTGGCGTGCTCAAGGAGGAGATGGCCGCACGCGTGATGGGGAGCCCGGCCGCCGACGTCTACGAGGTCGCAGAGGACTCTGGCAGCTGACGATCGCGCGACCCGGCACCGGTGCCAAGCTGAGCCGCGCGCTCATGCGGCCGGCATCACTTCCTGCGCGCGAACGCTGAAGCCCGTCAGCGTCAGCGGACCGAACGACGTCATCAGCGCGACATCGATCGCGTCGCGACCGCGGCCAACGACGACGCGCACCGTCCGCAGCGTGTTGTTACGCGCGTCGAACGTGAACCAGCGGCCGTCGAGGTAGGCCTCGAACCAGGCGGCGAAGTCCATCGGCTCGGTCAACGGCGGGCAGTCGACCTCAGGGATGTAGCCGAACACGTAGCGAGCGGGAATGTTCAACGCGCGGCAGAACGTGATCGCGAGGTGGGCGAAGTCGCGGCAGACGCCCTGTCCGGCACGGTACGCGTCGGCTGCCGTCGTCCACGGGTTGGACGCTCCGCAGACCCACTCCTGATGACCATGGAGGCGTCTCGCGCGCGTCCGGTTCGACGACGTCGGCGGGGGAGCGGACCACCAGCTGCGCGCCGTAGGCGACGGTGCAGCGGCCTGCCAGAATCCTCAGGCGCTCGCAGCGATTGCCGTAGAGGTCGGTGTAGCTGTGATGCTCGGAGCCGATGTCCCATCGCTCGAAATGCATCTGCACGCGCGAATCCGGGCACGGAGCGACCTGCATGACCGCGGCGACCGGGAACGTGCTTTCGAGCTCGAACTCGCATCCGAACACGAGCGCGAGGCCGTCGTGATGCAGGTCCGGCCCCGTCTGGGTGAGAGTCATGGGCGAGTGACCATCGCAGCCTGCCGACGAGAATCAATGGACTGGGGGTCCATATGCGCCCGTCCAACGCTCGACATGTCAGACGCCGTCGGCCTTCCGGCATGCTGTCGAACGTGCGTGCCTTCTCCTGCCAGTCCTGCGGGCGCCTAATCACCTTCGAGAGCTCCCAGTGCCTGCACTGCCACCAGGAGCTCGGCTTCGACTGGGATGCTCGGCAGATCGTCGCGATGCAGCCTCCGTACCGGCGCTGCGCCAACTACGCGATCGCCGCCTGTAATGGCCTGGTGACGGATGAGGCGGCGCACTGCGCCAGCTGTGCGTTGACCCGCACGCGGCCGCCAGACGAGGACCGCGGCGGCCTCGACGGCTTCGCGCGCGCGGAGGCGGCCAAGCGACGCCTGCTGTTCGAGCTCGCTGAGCTCGACCTGCCCGTCGTGAGCGGGCGCGAGCAGGACGCCGGCCTCGCATTCAACCTGCTGTCAAGCGCGCGCGAACCCGTCAGCACCGGACATGCCGACGGCGTGATCACGCTCGACCTCAACGAGACCGACTCGGTGGAGCGCGAGACTCGCCGCCAGCAGCTCGACGAGCCCTACCGGACCGTCCTGGGGCACATGCGCCATGAGATCGCGCACTACTACCAGCCGATCCTGCCCCCCGAGAAAACGCCGACGCGCGAGCAGTGCCGTCGCGTCTTCGGCGACGACCGCGAGAACTACCAGCGGGCGATCGACCGCCATTACGCCGAGGGCCCGCCCGACGATTGGACGGAGCGGTTCGTCAGCGCCTACGCGACGATGCATCCGTGGAAGGATTGGGCCGAGACGTTCGCCCACTACCTGCACATCCGCGACACGCTCCAGACCGCGGACGCATATGGGCTGCGCGTCGACGGTCCTCGCCTGGCCACCACCGATCCCGCGCCGCTCTCGTCAGATCCGCGCGCGCCGGCGGGCGATCTCGACGGCCTGCTCGAAGCGTGGCTGCCGTTGACGTACGCGCTCAATGCCATCAATCGCAGCATGGGCGCCGAGGATCTCTATCCGTTCGTGCTCCCGCCGGTGGTCCAGCAGAAGCTTGCGTTCATAGACGCCTGCGTCCGAGCGGCGCCGGCAAGAGGAGGAGCATGAGCTACACACTGAAGAATCTGCAGGACGTCAAGGACCAGGCGCTGGAGTTCGGGATCGGCGAGATCCAGGAGGCGCGCTTCCCGGCCGAGGATCTCGGGGCGCAGTCCATAGGCTTCGGACACCAGGTCATCCATCCCGGCAAGCGCCAGAGCTTCGCGCATCGACACAAGGCGGCCGAGGAGGTCTACGTGATCATCGGAGGTGCGGGACGCGCGCGGCTCGACGACGAGATCGTCGACCTTGGGCGGCTCGACGCGCTGCGCGTCGCGCCCGAGGTCACGCGCCAGTTCGAGGCCGGGCCGGAGGGGCTCGAGCTGCTGGTGTTCGGCCCGCGCCACGAGGACGACGGCGAGATCGTCCAAGGGTTCTGGGATGCCTAGTGGTCCATCCTGCAAGTCACTGACCACTCGCAGCTCGTTGGCGGCGCCGGGGAGCTCGAGCCATGCAGGTTGACGTGACAGCGCAGGACAGCGTCCGAGCGCTGGTCGAAGAGATCAAGCCGGTCGACGCGGCTGCCGCGGCGGCGGCGCGCGCGCGTCATGACCAGCTCGTCAAGCCGCCCGGAAGCCTCGGCCGGCTCGAGGAGGTGGGCGCATGGCTGGCATCGATCCACGGATCGTGTCCGCCGCCCGTGCCCGCGCGGCCGGCAGCGATCGTGTGCGCGGGCGACCACGGAGTGCTGGCACAGGGGATCTCGGCCTGGCCGAAGGAGGTCACCGCGATCATGGTCGGCGAGTTCTGCGCCGACCGCGCCGCCGTCAACGCGCTCGGCCGAACCGTTGGTGCAAGCGTCATCGTGCTCGACGTGGGCCTGGCGTCGGACGTGCCGGCGCACCCGCGGCTCAAGCGCTCACGCGTGCGGGACGGGACGGCGGATCTCCACGAAGGGCCCGCGATGACGCGCGAGGAGGCCGCGCGTGCGGTGCTCGCCGGCGTGCACCTCGTCGCGCAACTTACCGGCGAGTCGCAGGTCGATCTGGTGCTGACGGGCGACATGGGAATCGGCAACACGACCCCGGCGGCATGCCTCATCGCAGCGTTCAGCGGGCGTCTGGCCGCCGAGGTGGCGGGCCCGGGAGCCGGCGGCGATGTCGAAGCGGTCCGGCACAAGGCGCAGGTCGTGGGCAGGGCGCTCGAGCATCACGCGCCCGATCCGGATGACGGTATGCGTACGCTGGCAGCGCTCGGCGGACTGGAGCACGCCGCGATCGTCGGTCTGATCCTGGGCGCGGCGAGGCAGCGCGTTCCGATCGTGCTCGATGGAATCTCGACGGTCGCGGCGGCTCTGGCCGCCCGTGCTATCTGCCCGCTCGCCCTCGGTTACGCGATCGCCGGCCACCGCTCGAACGACCCCGCCGCGACCATCGCCCTGGAGACGCTCGATCTCGAGCCGCTGCTGGATCTGCGCATGCGCCTAGGCGAGGCGACGGGCGCGTTGCTCGCCGTCCCGATCGTTCAAGCGAGCGCCGCGGTTCTGTCGGAGATGGCGACCTTTCAGGAGGCGGGAATCGCGACATGATCGGGAAGCGGGCGGTACGTCCTGTCGGCGGTTCAGGCCGGCGTCAGGCGATCGTGTGCAGACGTCCCGCCGCACATTCTTTGCGTTACGCGCTGCCGTGGACCACGTTGCCGAGGATCTGGACGACCCCGTCTTCCTTCACCACGACGCTGAGGACGAGTTCCCTGGCGTACGCCAAGGGCTCGGGAAAGCCGATCGTAAGGTTGTCGATCGGCCGGGTCTGAAGCAGGACGAGGCCAAAGGGATTGGCCTGCGTGAGGCCCTGGTTGCCCGCCGCCGCATAGGACAGGTTGACGACGTTGCGCCCGTCGATGTCGAGCCTGACGAACGTGAGGTCGCTGTCGCCGCCCTGCTTGGCGACCTCGGCACCGACAAACACGCCGGGGCCTTTCAATACGACCAGCTTGTACGAGCCCTGCGGAGCGGGGGCCTGCAGTCCCTGCGAGCGTGCTGGGTCCTTGACAGCCTTCGTCTCGGCGGCAACCGCGTTTGCGGATCTCGCTCCGGTCAACATCGAGCCGCCATCCCCTACATCGGCAGGTGACTCTCAACAACAACGCCACGAGTGCGCTGCATGCGCTGACCCAGCGATGCGGTGATCGCCCGGCGTCAGAGCGTCACGAGCTCGCGC
>DASVPU010000456.1:0-1981 GCA_036389475.1 Solirubrobacteraceae bacterium | reverse complement strand
CCTGGCAATGAACGAGCGCATGCGAGCGGCTGCCTGGCTGGCGCGCACGCGCGTCGAGTACGCCGAGTACCTGCTACGCGAGGACGACGACCCGCGTGCCGTGACGATGCTGGAGCAGGGCCTGGCCGGAGCGCGCCAGCTTGGGATGCCCCCACTCGTCAAGCAGGCGACGCGCCTGCTCGAGGCATGCGTCGCACGCTGAGCGACCTGCCCGAGTTGGGGGGTCGTCGCCACATCTCTTCGTTTCGGATGCGGCGAAGCTGGTGCGCCGCAGCGGGGCGGCGCCGCGTCGGATCGTCGTCGCAAACGCGTCCAGCGTGTCGGAACACGACGGGCTTGACGGCCTAGCCGTCGGGGCGGCGCCGAGCGATCCTGCATCCGACACACACCCAGCTCGACCCGAGGAGCAACGATAACCACTCCCCACGCCGCACTCACCGAACTGCAGCTGACGCGGACTGCCGGTGACCGGCGCCTCTACGCGCTGGAGGGCGTCGGCACGCTGCGCCTGACAGGCTGGGCCTCGCGCGCTGGGACTGCTCAGGCCGGCGCGCTCAGCTGGCAGTTCAAGCGCCGCGGCTTGTGGCAGCGCGGCATCGAGGCCACCGACGCGGCGGGCGCGGTCGTGGGCGAATACGAGGGACGGGCGCTGCGCCGCGGCGGCACGCTGCGCTGGTCTGATCGCGAGCTCGCCCTGCGACCCGACAGCGGGTGGCGCCAGCGCTACGCAGTGGTCGACGGCGGGCGCCAGCTCGCGACGATCGAGGGCAAGAGCTGGGGCAAGAGCCCGGTGAGCATCGCCGTGGACGAGGACGTCGCGATCGATCCAGGGCTGTTGTTGTTCGCTGCGTTCGTCGTCCGGGCGCTCGCGCAGGATGCGGCCGCTGCCTCGAGCGCAACGGGCTCGACGGTTGTCGTGAGCAGTTGATCGCAGGCGCCGCGCGTCAATGACGTCAGCCTGGCGCGGCTGAGCGTCTTGCCTGTCAGGTCGCCACGACGCCATCGGCCGCGCTGCGCAACGCGGCGATGTCTAGCTTGCCCATCTTGAGCATCGCCTGCATCGCGCGCTGCGCTCGCTGCGGGTCCGGATCGCTGAACAGCTCCTCCATCCCGGTCGGCACGACCTGCCAGGACAGCCCATATTTGTCCTTTAGCCATCCGCACGGCCCTTCCTCGCCGCCGTCGGACAGCCGTTCCCAGTAGTAGTCGATTTCGTCCTGGGTCTCGCAGTTGATCTGAAAGGAGACCGCCTCGTCGAACTTGAACTGGGGACCGCCGTTGATGGCGACGAACCGCTGACCGTTCAACTCGAACTCGACGCTCATCACCGTGCCGGCCGGTCGCGGCCCCGCCTCGGTGTAGTGAGCGACATGCACGACGCGCGAATTCTCAAAGACGGAGGTGTAGAAGCTCGCGGCCTCTTCGGCCTCGGTGTCAAACCACAGGTTCGGGATGATCTTCTGCTGCATCGCACGCGTCCTCTCATATGGCGGGAACAGGCTGCCCGCGTCCGCTACTGCAGCCATAGACCGCCCTATCGAAAGAAACTCATCGCCGTCTCTCCCAGGACCGGGAGTCATCTGCGGCGCTCGGCCTGCAAGCCTCGATCTCGCTAACGCAACCCGCTGGTTGCGTTAGCCTGACGATCGTGAACGTCCTTGCGCTGTATGACATCCATGGAAACATCGACGCGCTCGACGCCGTGCTCGCCGACCCGGGCGCCGCCCACCCCGATGCCGTTCTTGTCGGCGGTGACACGGTGCCGGGCCCCTTCGCGCGCGAAACGCTCGCCCGCCTGGAATCGCTGAGCGTCCCGGTGCATTGGGTGCGCGGCAACGGCGAGCGCGAGGTGGCCGAGGCCATCGGCGCGCCTACCCCGCCGCCCGGCGATCTGGGCGCCCTGACGGCGGCGCTCACCGCGGCCGAGCTCGGTGACGAGCGCGCGCGCGGGCTCCGCGAGCTGCCGCTGACCGTGCAACTC
>DASVPU010000455.1:0-4192 GCA_036389475.1 Solirubrobacteraceae bacterium | reverse complement strand
GACCCCAATGCGCCGGAGGCGGACCCTGATGGCTAAGACGATGACCCTGCGTCTCGACGACGAGCGCGCTGCCCTGCTTGAGCTCGTAGCTCGAGCCGATGACAAATCGCTGACCGAAGCGGTCCGCGACGCCATCGATCGTCACATCGAAGAGCGCCGCAAGGACGAGCAGTTCAAGGAGCGCCTGCGTCAGCGCCACGAGGCCGAACGCGTGCTGTACGAGCGCCTGGCGCGATAAAC
Organism: Solirubrobacteraceae bacterium; assembly: GCA_036389475.1. Classification (GTDB taxonomy): domain Bacteria; phylum Actinomycetota; class Thermoleophilia; order Solirubrobacterales; family Solirubrobacteraceae; genus CADCVQ01. The sequence goes on along the minus strand of DASVPU010000455.1, from coordinate 3,952 downwards.
GCGCCCACGGGAGCGTCGCCGACGGCCCGCCCGCCCGATCTGGGGTTGCGACCACAAGTCTGCGTGAGGCAACGCCAAGCGTTCGTGCCGTCGTTAGTCAGCGCCGACGCGTGCGCCCGTCGCAGGCGCTCGGACCGCGCCCACCGACGGGATCCCCAGCCTGCGACCCCGCCGCGCCAGGGGCTGAACGCGCAAACCGGTTGACGATGTCGTGCAGACGCGCCGATCCCTTTGCGCCGGCGGTGGCGAGCGGGGCACCCGGTGGCACGATCGCCGGCCTGCGGTGTCCTGCAACGTCAACCCGCATGAAGCACCGGCCACTAACGCCGGCGGCACGAGGGCTTGACATGTCTCTTGCCGGTCGGGATCCAGTCGGTCGGCGAGCGCCAGTCTCTTGCAATCGGGCAACTTCTGACGACTGGGCAACCAGCGTTGGATGCGTGGACGCGAGGCGGGGATGGGCTGCTGGCACGCCGCGGCGACTAACGCTTGGCGTTCTCCAGGGCAGACTTGTGGTCGCAACCCCAGCCAGGCGTGCGGGATCCCCGCCATCCAGCCCACTTTACGCGCCGCCGACGAGCTCGCCGACGCCCCTATCCTGACTGGCCTCGGAAGTGCTGATTCGCGGTGGGGGTCGTTGGCGTTATGGCGCCGTGGCGGTGGGCATCGTGGGTGTCGTACGGGGCCCCTGGTGGCTGGTCTGGTTGTGGAGCGGAGTGCTGGGGGGCTTGACGGATTGTTGGTGGCGGTCGATGACGGCGCTGTGTCGTTGTCTGCTAACGCCTGTGGTGTGCGTCGTGTGCTGCCCTACGCGGGCACGATCGCGCTGGCGTTCGTGCTTGTCGGGATCGAGCGGATCGACAAGCCGATGCAGTACGCGGCGGCCGCAGCGCTGGCGCTGATCGCGGTGGCGCTGGGCGTCGTGGCGTCTTCAGAGGCGCTGGTGGGGGTGCGGGGGCTGCTGGGCTGGCTGGTGTTCTTGGCGGCGCTGTTTTTGCTGCGCGACTCGCTGGGCGGCAACGGTGCCGGTGTCGGCGTGCTGTCGCTGCTTCCGATCTGCTGGCTGGCGTTGTATGGCACGCGCAGCGAGCTGCTCGCCGGGCTTGGTGCTCTGGCCGCGTTCTGGGTGCTGCCTGTCGCGTTGATCTCAGGGACGGGCTACCCGCCGTCCCAGCTGCGGGCCGCGACGCTGTACGTCGCGGTCGCGGCGCTGATCGGCCTGACGGTGCAAGGCCTGATCAGGATGCTGGCCGGTCAGGCGCGTGACGTCGCGCGTGTCGCGACGGCCGCCCGCTCGATCTTGCTCGCGCAGGACGCGCGCAGCGAGATCTGCGCGGCCGCGCGCGAGGTCGCCGGCGCGAGCTTCGTTGTGCTCGTTGAGCGCGCCGACAGCGGACGGCTGCGACCAACGGCGATGTCGGGCATCGACCCTGACATCGTCACGATCCAGTGCGCCGTGCAGCTTTGGGCCCCAGACCTGGCGTTTGGCACGCAGCGCCGCGTGTGGGCGCACGACGGCGCCGTCACTGCTGGCATGTGGCAGCTACCTGGTCAGCCCGCCTCGATGCTCTTTGAACCGGTCCTGCACGGCGAGCGCTGCGCCGGCGTGCTGGTCGTCGGCTGGGCACAACGCGTCTCTGACATCAGCGGTGGACCGGCGCTGATCGGATTGTTGGCGGCCGAGGCCGCGACCGCGATCGCGCACGGCGACCTGATCGAGCAGCTCGCCCAGCAGGCCAGCACCGATGCACTGACTGGCCTGCCCAACCGCCGCGCCTGGACACGCCACCTTGACTGCGCGATCGCCGACGCGGGCCGCGAGTTGTGCGTGGCGATGCTCGACCTGGATGACTTCAAGGCCTTTAACGACGAGCACGGCCACCTCGCCGGCGATAGTCAGCTGACGCGCACCGCCGCCGCATGGCGCGTGGCGCTGCGCCCCAACGATGTCCTGGCGCGCCTGGGCGGCGATGAGTTCGCCGTACTGCTGTGTGACTGCACGCCGACGGGCGCCGCGAGCGTCATCGAGCGCCTGCGCGCCGCCACCCCGGCCCAGCAGACCTGCTCAGCGGGCCTGGTCACACACCGCCAGCACGAACCGGCCGACGCGTTGATGGCCCGCGCAGACAGCGCGCTGTATGACTCCAAGCACGCCGGACGAAACCAACTTACCGCCACCCACACCACGCGCGACGGACGCTGATCATCCGCTCGCCACACGCACGTCCCGGTCGTGGTGCGCGACCGCGAGGGCTCGACGGCGGACTGCGGCGCTGAGAAGTCCGCCGCACCCTGCTTGACGGCTATGGCCTTGGCGACCTGCTCGCGCTCCGGTGTTCGCGGTCATCTCAGACGGCGGACTTGGCCGCCGGCACCCGGCCGCCTGCGCGTAGTCCATAAGGTCACCTATGGACTATGTTGGAGGCGACGCTCAGAGTCCGGCGATCAATGGCCGATCGGGGGCGTCTGCGTACCAGGAGCGGGCAAATTGCATGGCGTCCGGATGGGACTGCCGACCCAATGGCAGGACCGGACCCGCGTAGGCGTGTGGAGAACCTGCACGACCTCCGGCTTAGGGTCGCGGGCACCGCCTGCGCGCGCGGCCTGATGCTCGCGGCGCGCCGGGTCATCGGCGGTCGCGGGCCGCACTTGACTTCGCGACAGTCGCCTGTACGGTCAGGCGCGGAGGGATGCGGGGCACGCACGTTGCCGGCGCCGCGACGGGGGGACCGTAGGCGACATTTTGGGGGCCCGAGATGGGTGAACTGCTTCCGCTGTGCTGTGGAGTGATCCTCGGACTGAGTATCGCCGCGTCGGGGGTCGCGGCTTCGGCTTGGACGGCGGTGATCGCCGCGGTACCCCTCGGACTGGCCGCGTCGTGGATCAACGGCGAGTTCGGAGTCTCCGCGTGGCTCGTGCTCTTCGACGTCTGCCAGGTCCTTGCGGCATGCGCCGCCACTGTCGTGATCGTGCACGGGCTCGGTGCCCGGCGAGGTATGTGGCGATGAGCGGACTTCTCCAAGACGGCCTGTTTCCGGGCGACAACGAGCAGGTCACATCCAGCACGCCGAAGCACTCGCGCAGCGAGTCCTGCATCGCCGTCAACCCACTGAACCCACTGAACATGGTTGGGGCCTCCAAGAAGTTCACCGACCCCGCCAAGTACGTGTTCTTCCTCGGCCCCGTCTACACCGTCGACGGTGGCGCGACGTGGCACGAGTCGACGTTGCCACTGAAGCCCGGCTGGCAGACGATGACTGATCCCACGGTCGCCTTCGATCATTTCGGCAACGTGTTTCTCATCGGCGAGCCTGACTCGCTGACGACGGGAGACATCGTCGGCCTCGGGATGGTCGCGTACCGCTCCAAGGACGGTGGCAAGACCTGGGCGGCGCCGGTGCAACTTGCGACTGAGAAGACCGACGACAAGCAATGGGTGCAGTGCGACAACCATCCCGACAGCCCGCACTACGGCAACGTCTATGTGGTCTGGGGCGCGGTCTCTCCGCTGCGGTTCGCGCGCTCGACTAACCATGGCAACACGTGGACCGGCAAGGCTGGCGAGCCCTCCGGCTCAACGCTCGTCTCCTTTTGCTTTGCGCCAGACATCGCGATTTCGCCCGACGGCACGCTGCACGTCTTCTGGCACGACGACGGCGGCACCGACATCAAGTACATCCGCTCGACCGACGGCGGGGCGAGCTTCAGCTCGGTCGTCAAGGTCGCGACCGAGATCAGCAGTCTGCGCGGACATCTGCCGCTGACGAACAACTGGCCGCACTTTGATCACGGCAAGTTCCGCGTCATCACGCTGGCGACGAGCTGCGCGGGCAAGGGCGGGCTGGTCGTCATCGCATGGGCGGACATGCGGGAGGGTCGCAGTCGCATCTACTACCGGCGGTCGCTCAACGCGGGGGTGAGCTGGAGTGGCCCGGCCTCTGGGAAACCCCTG
>DASVPU010000454.1:0-5698 GCA_036389475.1 Solirubrobacteraceae bacterium | reverse complement strand
GCGGTCAGCATGTCGTCGAGCGCCCGGCGCATGCAATGAAACGCGCCGTCGAGGTTGGTGTGGATGACCGACTCCCACTGCGCCGCGCTCATGCGGATCGTCAGGCCATCCTGACGCTCGCCGGCGTTGTTGACGAGCACGAGCACCGGGCCGAAGCGCTCGCGCACCTCCTTGAAGGCAGCCTCGACAGAGTCCGGATCGCCGACGTCGGCCTGAACGTCGCCGCTCGTGCGGCCGAGGGTCGCGACCTTGAAGCCGTCGTCCTGCAGGCGCTCGGCGATCGCCTTGCCGATGCCGCGCGATCCGCCGGTGACGAGGGCCACTGGGTTCTCAGGCCGTGACATTCACACGCTCTTTCCACGACAGCACGCCTGCGCCCCAGACGAAGCCGGCTCCGAAGGCGGCGAGCGCGACGGTCGCACCCGGCTTCAGGCGCCCTTCGCGCTCGGCCTGGTGCAGCGCAAGCGGGATCGACGCGCTGGACGTGTTGGCGATCGTGTCGACGTTGACGAAGACTCGTTCGCTCGGGACGCCGAGGCGGTTCGCGGCGGCGTCGATGATGCGCTGGTTGGCTTGGTGGACGACGAGCAGGTCGATGTCGTCGATCGTGAGCTGCGCTCGCGCGAGCGCCTCGTTGGTGGCCTCGACCATGCGCGCGACCGCATGGCGGTAGACCTCCTTGCCCTCCATCCGCAGCAGCCGCTCGTCGTTGGTCGCGTAGAGCAGGTCGCCGTGGATGCCGTCGGAGCGCAGGACGAACGGCGAGCAGCCGCGGTCGAGGTTGCCGCCTGCGACGACGACCGCGGCGGCGCCATCGGCGAAGAGGATCGCGGTGCCGCGGTCGTTGTGGTCGGTGATCCGCGACAGCGCCTCGGCGCCGCACACGACGACGAGCTTCGCGCGCCCGGACTCGACGAGCGCGGCGGCCTGGTCGAGGGCGTAGAGGAATCCGGCGCAGGCCGCGTTGACGTCGACCGCGCCGGCGCCGTTGGCGCCGATCGCGTCGGCGACGGCGGGGGCCAGCCCGGGCATGAGCCGGTCGGGCGTGAGCGAGGAGACGATCACGTGGTCGACGTCCCCGGCCGTGCGCTTGGCATCCGTCAACGCGTCGCGGCAGGCGGCGGCGGCCAGCTCGGTCAGGCTGATGTTGCCGTTGAGGCGGCGCCGTTCGCGAATGCCGGTGCGGCGTACGATCCACTCGTCGGTCGTGTCGAGGTAGGCCGCGAAGTCCGCGTTCGTGACGATGTGCTCGGGCAGCGCCGAGCCGACTCCGAAGACGCCTGCCTTCATCGCGAGGACCCGCCTTCCGTGTCCGCCCGGAGTGCGGTGCAGCGATGCGCTGCTGTCATGCCGTCGCCCGCAGCGTGCGCTTCACGAGCCCCCTCAGCACGGACCCCGGTCCGCACTCGACGAAGGCCGTCGCGCCCATCGACTGCAGCTGCAGCAGGATCTCGCGCCAGCGCACGGGCTTGAGCAGGTTCTGTGCGAGCTCAACTCGGATGTCCTCGAACGGGCGTGCGCTGCCGTTGGAGAGGACGGGGAACGCGGGCTCCTTCACGGGCGTGTCGTCGAGCGCTCGCCGCAGCGCGTCCGCGGCCGGCTCCATGAGCGGCGAGTGGAAGGCGCCGCCGACGTCGAGCTTGCGCGCCCGGCAGCCGATCGTGTCAGCGCGCTGCACGGCCTCGTCGACCGCCTCCATCGCCCCGCTCAGCACGACCTGCCCGGGGGCGTTGTCGTTGGCGATGCTGAGCGCGAGCTCGTCCGCCAGCTGGTAGGAGTCGTCGATCTGGCCGCCGAGCATCGCGACCATGCCGCCCGGTTGGCGCTCCGCGGCGCCGGCCATCGCTTGCGCGCGTGCATCGACGAGCCGCAGCGCATCCTCGAAGTCGATCGCCCCCGCGGCGGTCAGGGCCGCGTACTCGCCGAGCGAATGGCCGGCTGCGCCGACCGGCTCCTGGTGGTCGCCGGAGACCCATTGCGCCATCGAGCACAGAAACAGCGCGGGCTGCTGCGTGCGCGTTCCTTCGGCCAGGCGATCGAAGGGATCGAAGCCCAGCACCTCGATCCCGCGCTGGATCAGCGGGTGGTCACGGTAGGGATCTTCCATCCCCGCCGAGTGGCTCCCCTGCCCGGGGAACAGCAGGGCGTTGGTCGGCGGCATCGCGTCCATCCAACTAGTGATCACCCCCGAGCGCGGCCCCTGTTACCCATGTTCGACATATAGGGGGCGATCTGTCGAACTCACCGATTCGACACTACGGTGCGATGTGTCGAACCGGCTCCCGGCCGTGCGGGGACCGAGTTCGGCGGGGCTGGCGCTTTTCCTCGTGCGGGATGGTGCGGGACGCAGACCGAGATTGAGCTTCGACACAACGGGCCAAACTGTCGAAATCCGGTTATCGATGTTCGCTGCGCTCGATCCCGCCCCCGGTGAACCAGTCCGGGGGGACCCATCGGTAGAATCTGAAGCTGCGATTGTGCATCGCGAACCCTCGCTCGCCGTCACGGTTCCGTCCGACCGCAGGCGTTGAATGCGGCGCCCGCGAAATCGCAGACGACGCGCCGCAAACAGCGAGAGAACACGTGCGGCGAGAAGAGGAGCAGGACGATGGAGAGCACTTCGCAGACCCCACGTATGACCGATGTGACGCCCGGCGAGGCACTCTGCGTCAAGCGCTTCTTCACGGCGGCGGGGCAGGATCCGTTCGACAGCGTGGAGTGGGAGCTGCGCGACGCACGCATCGGCCACGGCGGCAAGGTCGCCTTCGAGCAGCGCGGCGTCGAGTTCCCCAAGACCTGGTCGCAGAACGCGACGAACATCGTCGCCCAGAAGTACTTTCGCGGGCAGCTCGGCACGCCGGCGCGCGAGCACAGCGTCCGCCAGATGGTCGGCCGCGTCTCAGGGACGATCGCCGACTGGGGCCGCTCGCGCGGCTACTTCGCGTCGGTCGAGGACGGCGACACGTTCCAGGCCGAGCTGGCGCACGTGCTGCTGCACCAGATGGCGGCGTTCAACTCCCCGGTGTGGTTCAACGTGGGGTTCGAGGAGAGCCCTCAGTGCTCCGCATGCTTCATCCTCAGCGTTCAGGACGAGATGGGCTCGATCCTCGACTGGAACACCAAGGAGGGCAAGATCTTCCTCGGCGGTTCGGGGTCGGGGATCAACCTGTCGAACATCCGCGGTTCGATGGAGCCGCTGACCAAAGGCGGCACCGCCTCCGGACCGGTCTCGTTCATGCGCGGCGCCGACTCGTGGGCCGGGACGATCAAGTCCGGCGGAAAGACGCGCCGCGCAGCCAAGATGGTCGTCCTCGACGTCGACCACCCCGACATCCGCGACTTCATCTGGTGCAAGGCGCGCGAGGAGAAGAAGGCCGCAGCGCTGCGCGACGCCGGCTTTGACATGTCGATCGACGGCGAGGGCTTCCACTCCATCCAGTACCAGAACGCCAACAACTCGGTCCGGCTGACCGACGACTTCATGCGCGCCGTCGAACAGGACAAGGACTGGCACCTCATCGCCCGCACGACCGGGCAGCCCGTCGGCGATCCAATCCCCGCGCGCGAGCTCATGCGCGAGATCGCCGATGCCGCCTGGCAGTGCGCCGATCCCGGCGTCCAGTACGACACGACGATCAACCGGTGGCACACCTGCCCGGTGTCGGGGCGGATCAACGCATCCAACCCGTGCTCGGAGTACATGCACGTGGACGACTCCGCCTGCAACCTCGCCTCGCTGAACCTCATGAAGTACCGCCGGCCCGACGGCACGTTCGACGTCGAGTCCTACATGCACGTCGTCGACGTCATGTTCCTCGCGCAGGAGATCATCGTCGGACCGTCGAGCTACCCGACCGAGGAGATCGGCGTCAACGCGCGCGCGTTTCGCCAGCTCGGTCTCGGCTACGCGAACCTCGGCGCATTCCTCATGTCAAACGGCATGGCCTATGACTCCGACGCCGGCCGCGGCACAGCGGCAGCGATCACATCGCTGATGACCGGCCGCGCCTATCTCGGCTCGGCGCGCATCGCCGCGGCGATCGGACCCTACGAGCGTTACGAGGAGAACCGCGACGCGCACAACGCCGTCATGCGCATGCACCGAGACGCGTCGCACGCGATCCCCGACGCGAGCTGCTCCGATGCGGCGCTGCTTGAGGCATCACGCAGCGTGTGGGACGAGGCCGTCGCGACAGGTGACGTCCACGGTTACAGAAACGCCCAAGCGAGTGTCATCGCACCTACCGGCACGATCTCGTTTTTGATGGATTGCGACACGACCGGCATCGAGCCCGACTTCTCGCTGGTGAAGTTCAAGGAGCTCGTCGGCGGCGGCCAGATGACGATCGTCAACCAGACGATCCCGATGGCGCTGCGAACGCTCGGCTACACCGGCGAGCAGATCGAGCAGATCGAGGGCTTCGTCAACGAGCACTCGACGATCGTGGGAGCGCCGTACCTGTCCACCGAGCATTTTTCGGTCTTCGACGTCGCTGTCGGCGAACGCGCGATCTCGCACATGGGCCACATCGAGATGATGGGCGCAGTCCAGCCGTTCATCTCGGGCGCGATCTCCAAGACCGTGAACCTCCCACACGAGGCGACGATCGAAGACATCGCCGACGCCTACCTGCGGGCGTGGCACCTCGGCATCAAGGCGCTCGCGATCTACCGCGATGGTTCGAAGACCGCGCAGGCGCTGCGCACCGATGCGCACGAGGGCAAGTCCGCTCCGGCCGCGGCCGACGCCGGCTTCTCCCAAGCCGGCTTCTCCCAAGAGCAGGTCGACGCGCTCGTCGCCGAGGCGACGGCGGCGGCCCGCAAGGAGACGCTCTCGGAGGTGGGCCCGAAGCGCAACCGCATGCCACGCGAGCGCCATTCGATCACGCACAAGTTCTCGATCGCCGGCCACGAGGGCTACATCACCGCCGGCATGTACGAGGACGGGACCGTCGGCGAGATCTTCCTCACCGACATCGGCAAGGAAGGCTCGACGCTGCGCGGCATGATGAACGCGTTCGCGACGTCGATCTCGATCGCGCTGCAGTACGGCGTCCCGCTGGAGACGCTCGTGCAGAAGTTCAGCTACATGCGCTTCGAGCCCGAGGGCATCACCCAGAACCCGGAGATCCCGTTCGCCAAGTCGATGCCCGACTACATCATGCGCTGGCTCGCCTCGCGCTTCCTCGACACCGACACCCAGGAGGAACTCGGCATCCTGACCCCCGAGGTCCGCGCGCGCAAGCTGGCCGAGGACGCCGGCACAGCAGTAGTCCTCTCCGACACCGCCGGACCATCCAACGGCGGCAACGGCGCCGCCAAGCACGGGCCCGCTCACGGCCCGATGGGCACCGTCGCGGGCACCCACCCAGCCACGACCCGCGCCGCCGCCGACGCGCTCACCGACACGCCCCCCGTCGTCCCCGTTCGCATGAAAGGGCTCGACCTCGGCCCTGCCTGCTCGCAGTGCGGCGGCATGATGCAGCGCACCGGCTCGTGCTACACCTGCTCGAGCTGCGGGAACAACACGGGCTGCGGCTAGCTAGCGACGAGCAGCGTTTCTCGGCGCACACACCGGCGCGGGTCCCGGACGATCCCGCGCCGGTCAGGGCGCCTTTGCGGCGATGGGGCACTCCGCTGCGAAGCCGCCCCTACTCAGCTCGGCATCGCCTCATGCTCGCGCGGCTCGTTGCTGTAG
>DASVPU010000453.1:0-1745 GCA_036389475.1 Solirubrobacteraceae bacterium | reverse complement strand
GGCGGTTCTCAAGGGCGCGCAGCTGCGCTCGGTCGCTACCGCGCTGCAGCGAGAGACGGCGCACGCGGCACGGCTCGGGGTGCATGACGTCCCCGCCCTGTCGCTCCCCGACGGCCGCGTGTTCCACGGCGACGAGGCGCTCGACGGCGCGGCGCAGGCGCTGACGGCCTAGTGGTCTGGTGATCAGCGGCCGATTCAAGCCGGTGGGGACTTCCAGGACGGACCATTAGTAGGACTTCGTTAGCTCGTTGCAGGATTGTTTGCGGGTGCAGGGAACTTGTGTTGCGTGGCGATCGCGACGGGTGAGCATGGGCTGCGGGCGGCTGATCTTGCGGGCGCGCGGTCGGCGTTGGTCGCGTTCGCGCAGGAGATGTATGGGTCTTTGGCGCGCTGTGATCAGCGCGCGAAGGGCGAGCAGTATGTGCGCGGGTTGTTGTTGGAGGGGCGGCGCAAGTCGATTCAGCCGATGGCGGCGCGGTTGCCCGACGGCGATGAGCAGGGATTGCAGCAGTTCATCACCGATTCGCCGTGGAGTGACACGCCGGTGCGGCGGCGCTTGGCGCGGCGGATGACGAGTGAGATCGAGCCGGAGGGGTGGGTGGTCGATGACAGCGGTCTGCCCAAGGACGGGCGCTGGTCGCCGGGAGTTGCCCATCAGTACTGCGGCGCGCTGGGAAAGACGGCGAATTGCCAGGTGATCGTGTCTGTCAACGCCGCGACCGATCGGGCGTCCTGTCCGCTTGATTGGCGGCTGTTTTTGCCGCTGGCGTGGGACAGCGATCGGGAGCGCCGCGAGCGCGCGAAGATCCCCGACGCGGTGCGTCATCGCCCGAAGTGGCAGCTGGCGTTGGACATCCTTGACGAGCTGCTCGCGTGGGGCCTTGAGCGCCGCGTCGTACAGGCCGACGGTGCCTACGGCGACATCACGGCCTTTCGCCTGGGCCTTGAGCAGCGCGAGCTTGAGTACATCGTGCAGGTCAAGGCCACGACCTGCGCCCAGCCGGCTGATGCCGTGCCCCCGACCCCGGCCTACCGGGGTCGTGGCCGGCCGCCCGCGGCGCGCTACCCCGACGCGCCACGCAATCTGCGCGATCTGATCGTGGCCTGCGGGCGCGACAGCGCACAGCAGGTCTGCTGGCGCGAGAGCGACCGCGGTCCGCTGAGCAGCCACTTCATCGCGCTGCGCGTCAGACCCGCCAATGACGCTCAGCGCCAGGACGACGGCGTGCTGCCCGAGCGCTGGTTGCTGGCCGAGTGGCCGCCGGCCAAGGCCGAGTCGATCAAGTACTGGCTCTCCAACCTGCCCGATGACAGCACGATCGGTGAGCTCGTCAAGCACGCCAAGCTGCGCTGGCGCGTCGAGCACGACTACCGCGAACTCAAACAGTGCCTGGGCCTTGATCACTACGAAGGACGCAGCTACCGCGGCCTACATCACCACCTCACCTGCGTCACCGTCGCGCACGCCTTCCTGACGTGCTGCCGCCTCAGCCGCGACGGCCCTCCTCAGCCGGCGGCAGCCTGATCAGCCTCTACCAAGCCCAGCGCGACCTCCAGACGGCGCTGGCCTGCTGGCACAACTACTGCCCCGAATGCCAGCGCAGGCTACCGCCCTAAAACCTAACGAAGTCCTACTAGTGCTCCACTAGGACTACGCTCGGCTCCATGCGAGCCAACCGCAGTTACCGGCTGCTGCACACGCGTTCGAGCCACCGTCCCGCCTACCTGGACCCGACGCGGATCGA
>DASVPU010000452.1:0-6432 GCA_036389475.1 Solirubrobacteraceae bacterium | reverse complement strand
AGGAGAGAACCCGGTGCGGCCGCGGGGGCAGCGCGTCGCCGGGTGCCTCAGACGCGGGCTTTGGGGCCAGCGTCTACGCCATAACCACGGTATCTGACGCTTGCGCCAACGGATGGACAGGCTCCCAAGAGCACAAGTTTCACCGATCTATCCTTCACTAAGGAGCCACCTGGGTCAGCAGCCTGTTGTCCCACGCGTAGCCAGTCTGGCTGGGTCGTCGCGACGCCGCCATGCGTCATGACGTCCCACCGGCGATTCTCACGGCACCAGGCGTCTCAACCCTCGAGCGAGCTTGCAGACGCCACCCACGACGCAGTCGTCGCACTGCACTCGGGGTCAGAACCGCTTTCAAGCTCGAGGAGTCGCCCAAGCGGGCCCGCGGGCGGATCGCCTGCGATTGTCGCGAACCTTCAGTTCGCCGCCGACTATGCCTGGCCACGTCTCGAGTATCCGCTGCCCTCCGTTTGGGTTGAACCGCAGCGCGATGGTGCGCGTCGTTGTGCGTAGCGGGAGCGACGTCGGGTTGGCGCGGGCGCATAAGCTGGCGTGTGTCACGCCGACGCGGGCCGGGTAGTCGATCTTGGCGATGCTCGTCAAGCTCGGCACGCAGCGTGATGCGGCCGGTGCGGTGGATCAGCGCTTTGGTGACGACCTCGGGACACACGGCCGGCGACGCGCCGCTCAAAGGCGCTCTCACGCTGATCACCGCGCGGCCTGCGTCCGTATGACTCATCATCCGCCTCGGCGGCGACGAATTCTCCGTCATCGCCTTGCCTGACGCACGCCAACGATGTCAGCGAGGTCGCCATCGCACTGGCCGCCATCGACGGGCGCCGCGATGCGGATCGGCTTCGCCGGATTCACAGCCGGCCACGGCGTCATAGTGCTCATCGCGCGCCGGCCTACAGCTGACCAGTCGCCGTAACAACTTTGGCCGGGCTCGGCTGAGCGCGCTAGGTGCGCGCGAATTATGTGCGGACCGGGTCGTGCGGTTGTACGCTGTGGTCTCTCCCGAGGCTCGCGTGATTGCGGGGATGCGGGCGGCGAAGAAACGTGCAGCACGAACCGCGACCGCACGGCGTGCCTGGTTCGGACTCACGCCAACACCATCAAGCACGAGGTGTGCGTGAGTCCGCGACGACCAGCAGCCCATCAGCACATACATCCGACGGCTGCTGACAGAGGCGGATCGGCGGGATTGCTGACGTGCGACGACGCCGCGGCACTGCTGGGCGTCGTTGCCAGCACGCTTCTGACATGGGAGTTGCGTCTGGGTTATCCGCAGGCAAGACATTGCAACGGCGCCACCCGTCTCTACGACGAGGCCGACGTCACCCGCCTCCACGCCGCATTGCAAACAGGGCTCAGCGTCACCAGCGCGATCAGGTCAATTCAATAACAGAGCAGGGGTGTCTGAGCACGTCGATCTCGACACAACGACCTCCACGGCTCCGCGCGCGCGCCCTGCGAGGCCGCGCCGCGGCACTGCCAAGCGTCTGCGCCGAACGCGGCGCCGAGCAGCAGGCCGATGCAGAACTGCTTACTAGTCACCGCCGGTCGTTGAGGGCTTCGAAGCCGATGGTGGGCCCTCCCCGCACCCAGCTTCACTAGAGGCGATCGCGACAGCTCAGCGCCCGGGCCATGTAGCTGCCTGGCCACCAGGGCACGGATGCCGAGCAGGTCGTTGCGCTCACCGTCGATCGTGCGCGCAGAGGGCGTAGCGGCCTGCGCCCGGCGAGAGCGCCGAGGGGACACCGCTTCGTGCTGCCAGCGCTTGGGGAGCACCGACGTTGTCCGGCAACCCAGCGGTCCCGCGCACCTGAGTGGCGCCGGGCACGAGAGGTGAGTAGACGCTCAATCATGGCCGAGCGTCTGGCCGGCGCAATGATGCGCGCGAACATCAATCGATAGTAAGCGAGACTTCCATAGGATGATTAAACCTGCTTGTCCGGGTCCAAGACGTACTGATTGGCGCGGGGACGGAACCGATGGTGACCCCACAAGGTGGTGCTCATGTACGCGCCGCCGAGATCCGGATCCCCGCCCACTTCACGGGGCAACCAACCGTCACGGCCACTGTGCACGCGATAACAGCCCCCGCCTCCACCGGGAGCGTCTTCGGCATCTTTAGCATCACGGTCAAGAGACTCGGCACCGAGACACAAGTGGTCATACAGGGCACCAACGTCCACGCAGGACAACCGGTGCAGGATGATTCGTTTGCGACTACGTCGCTATCGGCAACGGCACGTGATCTCGGGGCGTGTCGGGTACGTCCACCCATGGGCTCGCCACCCGCCCGCTCGGAGACCGCGACGTGGGCGGCGCTTGAGGGTGAGCACTTCCGCCGCCGCTTCTGAGCGCACGCCTTAATGCTGGTCGGCCGGCCGAAGCGTGTCGCGCGCGGCCTGAAGATGGAACGGCTCGAGGTCGGCGCGTTGACACCGGGCACGATCGATGAGCTCATCGAAGTCGATGTCCGGTAGTCGCGAGCGCAGACCCGCGCCGTCGCGCAGGTTCTGCCACAGGACGACCTTGCCATCGATGCCCATGATGAGCATGTCGAGTTCCACGAATCCGCTGAGCGGCGATCGCCTGATGAGGCGGCCGTTGGGCTTCAGGCGCCCGAGCCGCTCTGCGATGACCGCCAGCGGAACCTTTGGCGTACGAGTCGAGAATCCCAGCCGCCGCATTATCTGCTCGAAGACCGCGACGTCTTCCGCGATCGCTGTCGCGACTCGGTGGAGTGCCGCGCGGACCGCGGTTGCGTCGCTGCCGGCCTCTGCGCGGCGCGCAAGTTCGCGCCACAGCACTCCCAGGGCAAGCTGGTCGCTCATGTAGATGCGCAGGAAGCGGTCGCTGGCCGCGGTCGCACTTGTCGTGCTGCGCGGAGGCGACGGCACGTCGGTTGGAGTAGAGCCGGTCGCTATGCCCATGTGGTTCTCCAGTCGAGTTGTTGGTTCATCTGGCCGCTCAAGCCTCCGGCGGCCCGCATTGCTGCTCTCGCATCCGCAGAATCTCGTCCTCCACCTGCGTCAGGTCGCTGTCCGACATGTTTTCGAGCTTCATCAGCTCCTCGCGAGCTCCGGCTTGCGAGCGCAGGATCTCGTCGAGCTTGAGCTGGATGGCGCGCGTGTCTCGGTTCTGCGTGTACTGCAGCGAGAAGGCGACGAGGAAGGTCATCACCGAGGCGAGGGCCGAGGGCCACAGAAGCCATGTCGTGCTCCAGCGGGCGGCGACGCCCCATACGAGCCAGGCCACGATCACGAGGATTGCGACAAGGAACGCTTGCGGGGAACCGACGATCTGCGGTAGGCGCAGCGCGACACGGCGGATCAGGAGCATCCGGGGGGTATTCCCGCTCAAGCCCGTCCTCAACGCGCAACCTCCCTGGCGCCTACCTGGGGGGGATGTCCGTGTCGCCAGACCCGATCGCTTGGCTCGTGCGGGTGAGCGTGACGAACAGCAGCCCGCCGATCATGTTGCCGGCCGCCGCGATCAGGAAGTTGAGCGCCACATCGCCCACACCGATGTCCGCGCCGAACCGCATGGCGAAGATCAGCTCGAGTGTCACGACGATGACGTGGTTGATCGACACGAGCGCCAGCAGCACCCCCGCAATCCAGGCCACCGTGATCCGTCCTCCGACCGTGCCTACGCCCTCGACCATCCAGGTCATGACCGTGATCAGGGCACCGCCCGTCACGGCGCTGAGAAACGCGCTCCAAGGACTGAGCTCGTGGATCTTGTCTCCGATGTCGACCAGCGCCGGCGCGGCGCCCTGCGGCAGCACGCCGTGCGAGCTGACGATGAGAATCAAAGCTGTGCCGCCAGCGATGTTCATCAGCGGCGAGATCGTCCACAGCTCCGCGAGCTTGACTGCGGTCAGCTTGCCGCGCCGCAACGCGGTCACCGGAACGAGAAAGTTTTCGGTGAACAGCTCCGAGCGGCCGACGACGATGAAGATGAAGGCGATTCCGAACGCAAGCGACCCGAAGAAATGCGCGGCACTGGGACCGAAACGAGGCGCCAGCGCCGCGGTCGCGGCCGCCAGCGCGATCACGCCAAAGACGACGTCGAAGCCCGCGACAAGCGAGGTCGTTGTGAGCTCGAGCGAGGAGCGCGTCAGGCGACGCTCACCCTCCTCGCGCGTGCGCGCGAACATCTCGTGCGGCTCTGGCGCCTCCTGCGGCTGCTTGCTGGTACGGTCGGCTTCGGGTTCATCAGCCATAGCGGCTCGTGCTGCCCAATCGTCTCGCAGCGCAACCGCTGTTTGCCCGCACGCCAGTCCGATCTCGCTGGACGCGCCGGTGATCAGGACGTGCCGGCCCCCTACCGGATCGAAGCGCCGGCCTCTTGCGCGGTGTCCAGCGCTGTTCGCATGATGTCGGTGAGAGACGTCGCAACCGCCACTGTGGCAATCAGGACGTTGCTCCATCTTGCCCGGCGTGTGCCGAAAGCAGCTTGAACGTGGCGTTGGTGACCGCACCATAGACGCCGTGATGGATCACCGTGATCGCCCAGTCGGCCTTGCTCTAGCGCCACGGCGGCGGCGAAGCGCTGAGCGACGGGACGATCACGAGCTCGGGCAGCAGCGCAAGCCCGTAAAGCGCCGCGGAGGCGTGCTTCGAGCGGACACCCGCGCCCGCCATCACCGCGCGGGTCGCGCCGAGCGCGACGCTCGTGGCGACGTGTCCCGCCAGCGCGAGGCGCATCGCCTGCCTGCTGTCGCCGGAGCTGACGCCGAACAGCCGCTCGATCGCTCGAGCGGGAGCATTGCTCGGTGCCCGGCGACGCAGTCGCATCTCGGCGTTGGTCGAGACGCCCATGACGATCGCGCCCGCGAGCCCTGCGCCGGCGCCGCAGGCGACCGTTGCAGCTGCGGCGCGCAACGCAGCAGAACGCCTGCGTGCGAGTGGGTTCTGAATGCTTCCATCGTCGCCCGGCACGCGTCGCGGCGGGTCGCGCTCCTCGCCCGGCAGCGGCACTCGACCCTCGGCGATGTCCGCCAGCCGATCGAGCGAGCGCGCGTTGCGCTTGTGCACCAGCAGATGCATCAGCGGCGTGAACACCAATGCGGTGCATGAATCGGCGGGGTCCTCAAGCATTGTCACGCGCGTACCGCCGCCTGCCGGCTGAAGCTGAAGCTGAACGCGCGCGCTGCCCAGCGGGCGCGCCTTGACCTTCAGCTGCAAGAACCGTCCCGGCTCGATCTCCTCGACCTCACTGTCGTCCTTGATCTGCAATGGACCGATCCTGACGGTGTGATGAAAGCAACTGCCCGCAGCCGGCCAATCGCGATCGGCGTCACGGATCTCCTGCGATCCCAGCACCCAATACGCGTACCCTCGGGGATCCGCAAGAACGTCGAAGACTGCCTCCGGAGACGCGTGAACGAACCGCTCGTTACGTGCCATCGCTCAGCAGGCCCGATCGGTCGCCGTGCTGCACGTGACATCGATGTCGATGACGCTGGTCATGCGGTCTCCCATCTGCAGTCGCGCGACGTACATACTTGGCTTCGCGGCCGCTGCGCAATACCCAGCCTCGCCGCTCACGACACTCATGTGCCGCGCGGTTGCTATTGGCGCGGAAGCTCGTTTCGGAGTGCCGACGCCGGGTAGCTTCGCTGGGTGACGACGAACGAGCGATTCATGCCGATGGCTCCGCCGGCCGTGTGGCAAGCGCTTGCCGATCCCGGGGGCTACGGCTACTGGGTCGTCGGATCCAAGGTCGTACGCGATGTCGATCCATCGTGGCCGGCGCCCGGCTCGAGGTTTCATCACACGATCGGCGTGGGGCCGCTGAAGGTGAGCGACCACACCGAGTCGCTGCAGGCTGACCCACCGCGGCTGCTGAAGCTCCGCGCCAAGGGCCGGCCGCTCGGCACGGCGCGGATCACGATGGAGATGACGCCGAAGGACTTTGGAACAGTCGTGCGGATGACCGAAACACCAGACGGCCCCACCGCTTTCCTGGCGCTCAACCCGGTCGTCCACGTGATGACGAAAGCGCGCAACGCCGAGTCGCTGATGCGGCTCGAGGAGCTCGCGCTGCTCCGGGCGGCGTGAGTGTCGACATGGCAAGGCAGGCGTCGGCCTGGATCGAGACTGGGCCGGCTCAGCCGACGTTCCCGCAGCTGGCCGAGGAGGTACGCGCCGATGTCGCCGTCATCGGTGGCGGCATAGTCGGCATCACAACCGCGCTGCTCCTACAGCAGGCAGGCGCCAGCGTGGTGCTCCTGGAGGCGAACCGGCTCGCGCGGGGCGTGAGCGGGCACACAACTGGGAAGATCTCCTCGCAGCACGGCATGATCTATGCACGGCTGCGCTCGCGCTTCGGCGCCGCAGCAGCGCGCACCTACGCCCAGGCCAACGACACTGCGCTCGAGTGGATCGCCGACCGCATCCGGCGAGGAGCGATCGACTGCGA
>DASVPU010000451.1:0-5284 GCA_036389475.1 Solirubrobacteraceae bacterium | reverse complement strand
TACGAACCGGAGCAACCAACGATGACCCACGACCGCAGTTTTGCCATCGAGGACGACACCGCGCTCGCCGCCACGGACGGTGACGACTCGATCCACGCCGCTTCGGACGGCGACCCCGACGAGCCGATCGAGCCGATGCTCAAGGACGGGTAGATGCGCCCGTACAGCATAGAGGCGCAACCGCACCGCTCGCTGAAGCTCGACGCCGGTGACCCGCTGCGCGGCGACCGTTGCCAGTGGCGTGGTGAGTGATCGATCGCGCCGCGCATCCTCCCGCGCGCCAGCTAGCCGCCGATCGGTCGTACGACGCCAGAAAGGACAGTCATGAGAAAGATCGTCACCCAAACAGATGGCACGCTGAGCAGGCAGACGCCGCCGCGACCGATGTCCGGCCGCAGGATCGCAGTCACGGCACGTCGCGCGTACGCAGGCTGGAGAGCCTCCCCCGCCGAGCTGCTTTCTGCAGTCGATCCGCGGGTCCTGATCGAGGTACTCAGCACGGCCGAACGAGACGTACTGGCTTTGCTCGCACGAGGCCACGCTCCCAAGCAGGCGGCCTACGAGCGGGGGACTACGATCGCGACTGTGCGCTCGCAGATTGCCGCTGCCAAACGTAAGACTGGTGCGCGGACGCTTGGACAACTGGTGGCGCTGTTCGCGGAGGCCACCGTTGCCCGCTGATCTGACGCCACGTCAGCTCCAAGCGGCGCTTCTGGCCCGCGACGGCCTCAAGCACCCGGAGATCGCGATTGCACTGAGCATTTCTTCGCGCCAAGTTCAGCGTCTGCTCAGCCAAGCGCGCCAGCGCACGGGCGCGACATGCACCACCCAGCTCCTCGCAATGCTCGTAACCGACGATCTCGCCACATAGTCCACCAACGGCCAACCTCCGACGCCGACCTACAGCAATGAAGCGTGTCCAGCAACCATCTCCAATGCCATCCTGTCGACGACTTGAAGTAGACGCCGTATGAAGACCATCCTGAAGATCGCCATTGTTGGCATGATCCTGATCGTCTCGTGCGGTGCGTCGATCGCAACGTCGCTCGCGTCGGTCACGGGCAAGGCGGGCGACTTCACGTTTTCGGTCGGCGGCTACACATCCAAGCCGCAGGTCGTTGTGAAGCCGCGCAGGGCCCCGCGAAGCGAGCAACGAGCGATCGCCGGCACCGACGCGCGCTGCTTGCGGATCTATATCTCCACCATTGACCGCTGCTACGGGTCGACGTAGTTCGACGCCCGCAGCTACGCGAAGAACGCGCACTGCAGAAAGATCGCGAGCGACGGCATCACCATCGTTCGTCGACGCGACGGGCGCTGGCGTGGCGTGGGAGCGATGAGCGATTGCCCGCACGCCATCCGCGGCGTGCCAGCCCGGATCTATCGTGAGTTGACCCGCCGGTTCTGTGAGGACCACTGCCGAAGGTGAGCTCTCCGCGCCTCGCGCATCCGATCTATCCACGCTCGTGCCATCCATCGGTCGATGCGACGCACGCCCGGCGCACGTGGCGCCAGTGAGCACATCCCTACGTCGCGGGTGCAGGGGCGGCTGCCCAAGCGCTATGCCTATGCGCCCACGCTCGTTGCTGCACGTCACCCGCCGGTGTGCGCCGGAGTATGGGTGCACATCGGCCGGTGCATTTCACCCCGACAGCATCGGGTGATCATCACTTTTAACCGTGTCCGTCCACGGCTTCGTCTGGCAGCATGGCCCTACTGCACCACCCCGCGAGTTGGTCGCCCCCCACGACCATCGAAAGGAACACTTACAGTATGGCCAGTCAAGAGCAGAACGTCGTGCAAGAAGACGAGCCGGCAGCGTCAGATATCCCGTTGGACGATCCGGCCGCGATCCCGCCTGATGAGGGCGATGTCGGTGAAACGCCAGAACCCGGTGGTTCCCCCGAGCCCGACGAGCAGCTCGAGGAGACCGAACGGGCAGCCATCACCCCGGCGCAGCGCGCCCAGGAGCGCAGCGCCGCCGTCCAGGCCGCGGTCGTCGCCCTACGCCACCGTAGCGCGGTGCACTACACGCAGGGCCCACGGCGATGGGACGGCATCAAGCGAGGGCTGCTGGGCTCCAAAGGCCAGTACCCCAACTACGCAGACTGCTCGTCCTTTGCCACGTGGTGTCTGTGGAACGGCATGCGCCTGCACCACAGGCCCGACACGGTCAACGGCCAGCACTGGGCTGCCGGCTACACCGGCACCCAGATCAGGCAAGGCACCCGCGTGACCAGCGAGAAGAACATCCTCCCCGGCGACTTGGCGTTCTATGGCTCCGGCGGGCACGTGTCGCACGTCGCGATCTGCATCGGCGGCGGGCAGGTCATCAGCCACGGGTCAGAGGCCGGCCCGTTCAAGCTGCGGCTGCACTACCGCAAGGGCCTCATGCAGATCCGCCGCTACCTCTAAGCCTGGATCCACCGGAGATCGTGGATGGCTCGGCTCTGTGAGTCGAGCCAGGGTGGATCGGCCGCGCATCCGCTGGGTGGTCCCTTCGGAGCGCGACGGGTCCGCGCTGGCCAAGGTTCACGGGGCCGAGCCGCCGCGAGATTCGGTGGATTCAGGCTCAAGTCAGTTGGCGGCCCGGCACACCGACCGCGGCGACGGGCCGCCTGCCATCGAATCGCCTTTAAGCGCGGCGATGCAGCTCGGGCCCGGCGAGGCCAAGCGCATCTTCGGGATCAGTGTCCATGAAGTCGACGCCGAGCAGGAGCGCGCGCTGCGGCAGCGCAGCGAGCGCCTCGATACGGCGCGTAAGGATCTGCTCAGTGCCGCGGAGGCCCTCAAGGCTGTCTTGCATGACGCTGCGGTCGATCCCGCGGCCGTGGCGCACGCTGCGTTTGCGATCACCGCAGTCCCGCTCATGCTCGCCGATGCCGTGTCGGCGCTCGCCAGCCTGACCTACCGACCGCTCGCTCGCGCGCTGTATCAGCAAGACCGCCAGCGACACCAGAGCGCCTCACTGCCCGCGCTTGCGTTGGCCAAGCACGTCGACACGCTCCGCCCGCGACCTGCGCGACCTGCGCGACCTGCACTTCCACGCGCTCTGCGGCGGCCCTTTGAATCCCCACGACTTCGGACTCACACTCCT
Source organism: Solirubrobacteraceae bacterium (assembly GCA_036389475.1). Lineage (GTDB taxonomy): Bacteria > Actinomycetota > Thermoleophilia > Solirubrobacterales > Solirubrobacteraceae > CADCVQ01. The sequence continues at coordinate 2,187 of DASVPU010000451.1, read as the reverse complement.
GCGCCACGACGACCACAGCCAGCCGCCCATCGACCAAGCACAACGCTGACCGCTGGCGCCCCGCAATACGCCGCGGCTCACCGGCCGCGTTCAAACGCGCGATAAGCGCGGCCATGACATTCCCCCCGCGATGCCGTGTGGGCCGGGATGGGGGACGCGCTGACCGCGCGCTGCGCGCGTTGGACGACGAGCGGGGGCCGGCGGCTGCTACGGCTGCTGAGTAGTCCACGCGGCGGGACCGTGTGATCGTCGCGCTGGTGCTGTTGATCGGGCTGCGGCTGTTGGAGGCCGCGGCGCTCCAGGTCGCTGACGTGCGCAGCGCTGTCGTCCAGCGCCTCGCGAGCGGTTCGTCGCGTGTGGTCTAAGATCGTTGACGTGGAAGTTCTAGTGTCGGTGCTGGCTGGGATGTGTTCATCGCTTACCCGTTGACCAAAGCCGATGCCCAGGCCGCGCTTGATTCCTTCACCGGCGTTGTGCAAAGGCAGCTTCAGAACGGCGACGAGGTCGCGATCACGGGCTTTGGGAAGTTCTCGGTCAGCAAGCGTGCTGCGCGCACGAGCGCAACCCGCAGACGGGTGAGAGCATCGCCATCAAGGCCTCGAAGGCCCCGAAGTTCTCCGTCGCAGCCGGCCTGAAGAGCGCCGTCAACAACTCATAGCGAAGTGGGGGAGGCCGCCGACTCGATCGAGCCGGCGGCTACGGCGGCCAGCGCTTATCTGGGGGGCGATAGATCGCTCATCCTGTGTGCCGTCGACCTGGATCCTCGTCGCCGGGTGGCGCGAGGGTTTGCGTGCGGTGCCCGGCGATCTGCGAGGCGTTGAGCTGGCGGTAGGAGAATCTTCGCGACCGAGCCTGGCCTTCGTGCGTCAGCCAGCGGGCTCGTTGGCTGGACAGATCAGGACGTGCAGTTGGTTGCGCCCGTCGCGTTTGGCCTCATACAGCGCGCGATCGGCGCGGTCGAGCACGTCGCGGCCCGACTCGCTGCCATCCCAGACGGCAACGCCGATCGAGCAGGTCGTGGACGTGGGCGTGTGAGCGCGCAGGCGCTGCAAGACTGCTGTCGCGGCGTGTTGTGAGCAGTCGGGCAGCATGACGGCGAACTCGTCGCCGCCCAGCCGCGCGAGGAGGTCATCGGGTCGTAGATGCTCACGCCAGACAGCGGCTGTCTGCGCGAGCAGGACGTCGCCGGCGTCATGCCCGAAGCTGTCGTTATAGGTTTTGAAGTGATCAAGGTCCAGTTCGGCGATCGTCAGCGGCTGTGCGTTGCGCCGCGCGCGCGAGAACGCACGCTCAAGCTCAGCGATCCATGCCCGCCGGTTGGGCAGCCCGGTCAGCACGTCGGTCAGCGCGAGCGTGCTGAGCTGCGCAAGCAGGGCGTCGCGCTCGAGTTGGTGGCTGCGGATGCGCCCGACGAGCCGTTGAACGGTGACGCCCACGATCCCCGCGACGGCGGCGAACAAGATGCCCGCGCGCACGCCACTGACCGGATAGGCAGGCGCACCGATCAGCAAGACCGGCGCCACGAAGAACGCGAGCATCGCGCCGAGCACGCCGGCCAGCTGCCCGCGGGTGCCATACAGCGAAACCCAAAAGACCGACAGCAGCACGATCGGTGCGACGCCCGCGCTCTGACCTGACGCGGCGTCGCGCAGCAGCGCGGCCGCGAGCACGTAGGCCAGCGCCGGTAATGCGTGCGTCCAGCGCGCAAACCGCCCCCACGGCAGGATCAGCGCGCTGACAGCGATCAGCAGCGTCAACAGCGTCGCGGCGACAAGCTGCGCCACGCGCCAGTCGACGTGCCCGAACGCAAGCAGCGGATAGGGCAGCAGCGCCGCGGCCGCGAACGGAGCAAGGCGATCCCAGCGTTCGCGAAGTGATGACACACCCTGCATCACCGCGCCTTATCGGCCCAACACACCCCATCTCTCAGTCTGTGAGCGTGATCTCGACCGACCGTTGATCTGCCGAAGCGTGCGCCATTGCGCTACCCAGCCACTCGCTCGACGCGACCCCGACCAGTCGCTACACGACAGACCTGCCCGGACGTCGGTCAGGGCGAGCGCACACACGGCGCGGCGCTACGGACTGGCTCAAGCGGCGGCCGCGCTCGCGATGCTCAAGTACCGGATCGGTCACTCCGCGCTGACCCCTCGCCGTACGGGGTCGACATCGTCCTACGGCTGCATA
>DASVPU010000450.1:0-7473 GCA_036389475.1 Solirubrobacteraceae bacterium | reverse complement strand
CGGCTTGTCTGCGGCGCCGAGGAGCGCCAGCAGCGCGCCGACGCCGAGCGCGACGAGCCCCGGCAGGAGGAAGTTGCGCCGCGCGTTGGCGGGCGTCGCCCGTCGCCAGGCGATCACCGGTCCGATCCCGCTCAACAGCACGAGCACGATCGCCAGCGGCACGGTGTAACGGTCGAACCACGGCGGCCCGAGCGCGCGCCGCGTCCCCGTGATCGCCTCGGCGATCAGCGGCCAGAACGTGCCCCAGAAGACGATGAACGCCATCGCGACGAGCACGAGGTTGTTGGCGAGGAAGATCGCTTCGCGCGACAGCGGCGAGTCCAGCTTGTTGTCAGAGCGCAGTGCCTCGCGCCGCCAGACCACCAAGCCGATCGAGCTCGCGACGAGCAGCCCGATGAGGATCACGAACGGGACGCCGAGCGTCGAGGCGCCGAACGCGTGGATCGAGTCGAGGATCCCCGAGCGCACGAGGAAGGTCCCCATCACCGCCAGGATCCCCGTCGCCAGGACGAGCGACACGTTCCAGATCTTCAGCATCCCGCGTTTCTCCTGCAGCATGAGCGAGTGCAGGAACGCCGTTCCGGTGAGCCACGGCAGCAGCGACGCGTTCTCGACCGGATCCCAGGCCCAGTAGCCGCCCCAGCCCAGCTCGGCGTAGGACCAGCGGGCGCCAAGCAGGATCCCGATGCCGAGGAAGAACCACGCAGCGAGGGCAAAGCGGCGCGTCGAGCGGATCCAGTCCGCCGCCCCGACCTGCCGCGTGATGAGCGCGCCGAACGCGAACGCGAACGGGATCGCGAACAGCGTGTAGCCCGAGTAGAGCATCGGCGGGTGGATCATCATGCTCGGGTGGCGCAGCAGCGGGTTCAGCCCCATGCCCTCGGGCGGCACGGTCGCCGACAGCCCGAACGGCGTCTCGAGGAAGACCAGCAGCCCAGCGAAGAACGCGGCGAAGCCGAGCAGGACGGCCGTCGCGTAGGGCGCGACACGTCGTAGCGTCCTACGTGTGAGGAACAGCACGAGGCTCGCCCACAATGACAGTAGCCACAGCCACAGCAGGAGCGATCCCTCCTGCGAGGACCACGCCGCGGCCGCTCGGTAGAAGGTCGGCGTCGTCGTCGACGAGTGCGCTGCAACCGTCGCGAACGTGAAGTCCGAGCGCAGGAACGCGACCTCGAGGATTGCAAACGCGCCCGTGACGAGCGCCGCGATCGCGTAGACCGCGCGCCGTCCGGACACGACCCACTCCGGCCGCCCCCTGCGGGCACCGTAGATCGAGGCGAAGATCCCATACGCCGCCACGGCGAGCGCGAGGATCAGCAGTGCGCGGCCGACGGTCACCATGTCAAACCAGGCTAGAGGTCCTACGAGCGCCGAGTGGCGTCTTCGGTGAACTTCGACGGGCACTTCGTGATGAGCGAGTCGCGCTCGCCGACGAAGGTGTCGCCCTGCTTGCGAACGGTGACGATGACCTCGCGCCCGTCGCGGAACGGATCGGGCACCGCGCCGCTGTAGGTGACGGGGACCGTAGCCGTCCCGTTGCGGTCACGGACGCGAAAGTCCATTCCGCTATCGGTCGCGCGCACCGATCCCGCCTGGACCTTGCCGGTGAGCTGGTAAGCAACCCCCGCCTGTGCGGTGGTTCTAAGGTCGCTTGGCGAGACGGCTTCGCTGGACGCTCCGATGCTCGTTACGACGAGCGCGCACGCCAGCAGCACGGCTGCTGAGAGCGCCACGATGAGCCTGATCTTGCGCTTGCGGGCTGGCGGCATGGCCACTTCAGTATCGCAATGTGAACGCCGTCAACGCCGATGATCGTGGGCGCGCCAGGCTTTGTGCGAGTTGGCGCTAACGCGCCAACACGCGAGGAAAAGTCCGTTGCATACGAAACCTTTGGCAGGCTTCGGAGTCTTAGCCGAGAGCCATGACGCCAATGACCGTTCGACAGACTGCACATGCCCTGGTGAGATCCAAGCGCCGCCGGCTGCACGTCGTTCCCGCTCCGGAACCTCGGCCCGAGCCGATGCACCCCGCCGAGCGGCGTCTGCGCGACGCGGGCGGACCCGACGATCGCGCCTGCTACTCCTGCCGCTGCGGATATCTCTTCGAAGCCCCGGTCTCGACCTCGGTGCACTGCCCGCACTGCGATACCGTCCAGGCCTGGTAGCGCGCGTCCAGCGACTTCGACGGGGTTCGGACAGCGCGGACGGAGCCCGACAGCGCCCGCGCATGCGCGCGTGCACCGGTGCGTCCGTTCGCCGGAAGTGGCTAGGTTGCCGAAAGCCGCCGCGAGGATCGCTGCGCGATCGTCGACACCTTCATGCGCCGCATCCGTGCCCTCATCCGTCTTCCGGCAGTGCTACTCACCCTTGTCGCTGCAGTGGCCGGCACTGTGGCGCTGAGCGCGGGGCCGGCGACGGGCCAGAACCGCGCCGGCAGCCTGCGTAGCCGGATCGAAGGTCAGAAGGATCGTGAACGCGCGCTCTCAGGGGCACTCGGGCGCCTGCGCAGGCTCGAGCGCACGACGACTCGGGAGGTCGCGATCCTTCAGCGGCGCGTCGCGGCCGTCCAGGCCGAGCTCGCGCAAGCGCAGGCGATCCTGCAGTACACGGTCACCCGCCGCGAGCATCAGCGCAATCGCGCGCTGCGCCTGCGAGCGCGCCTGGCGCAGTCGCGCGCCAAGCTCGCCGAGATCCTGCGCGAGCGCTACACCGGCGCGAAGCCGGACATCGTGACGGTGGTCCTGCACAGCGACGGCTTCGCAAGCTTGCTCGAGACGGTCGATTTCCTGAAGCGCGTCCAGCACCAGGACCAGCGCATCCTCTCGACCGTTCGCCATGCCCGCGTCGACGCGATCGCGCAGCGGCGCGTCCTGTCGGCGCTTGCGATCAAGCGCCGGCGCGCGGCCGACGCCGTCCACCGCCGCAGCGACGCTCTCGCGACGATCGCCGCCGTCCTGCAGGCCAGACGCGCTGCGCTCGCCCGCGCGCGCGCCGTCCGCAGCATCGCCCTACGCAACACCCGCTCGAGCCGGCGCCATGCCGAGCGCGCGCTGACGAAGCTGCTCAAGGAGCGCAATCGCGCCATCAATCAGGTCGGTCCCGGCGGTCCGTGGACGATCCCGTGGCCGATCGTGCAGTGCGAGTCGGGCGGTCAGAACCTGCCGCCGAACGCCGCCGGCGCATCGGGCTACTACCAGTTCCTGCCGGACACCTGGCGCGGCCTCGGCGGCTCGACACCTGCGGCGTACCTGGCGTCGAAGGCCGAACAGGACCGTCTCGCGGCGCAGCTGTGGGACGGTGGCAACGGCGCCGGCAACTGGGTTTGCTCGGCGCTCGTCGGCAGCATCTGAGCGGATGTCTGCGCCGCCACCGGCCGATCGTACGATTGGCCGTACATGGCGTTCAGGATCTGGCGCGCCCACCGGAGCTTCCTCGGCGCGCTGCGCGCCAGGAGGCGGAGGGGTGATGTCGCGCTCGTCAAGCTGACGATCGAGCCTCCGCACAAAGCCTGCGGTGGATCACACCTCCCATCTGGTCTTCGCGTTCAATGCGGGCGGTGGCTGCCGCGGCCGTTGCGATCGCGGCACGGCTAGCCTCATGCTGCGGCCATGGGAAGGGTGCTGCTGGGGGTACCGGGCTGGCTCGCGTCACTGACGCTGGTCGCCTGCGGCAGCGGCGATTCAGATGCAAACAAGCCACTGTCGCCGAGTAGTTCGGCTCCCGTTGCACAGTTGGTGAGCGCGGCCGTGCTGGTCGGCCTCGCAGAAATCGGTAACTCCACCAGAGAACGTCGGGGCTCGTCGTCAGCCGCTGCGGCGCCGTCGTCGCAGGTATCGGCGGCATCGGCGTGTTCGTCTCCGCCGTCGCGGTGCTGCGCTCGACGACGCTCACACGCTGAGCTCGCACGGTGGTGGTGGACCGCAGCTCTAATCGAAGGCGATCAGCTTCGCGTCGAGCTCCTTGGCCAGCCCGTACGCGCCCTGGCGCATGACGATGTTGTGATTCCAGGCGAACGCCGGACGCGCGATCGGTCCCAGCCGGTTCATCCAGGCCCGCGTCGTCGAAACGTCCCAGCTGTAGAGGATCGCTGTGCCGAGCGGCGACGAGAACAGCCGCCAGGTGCCGGATCCCTCGAGCTCGCCGATCGCCTGGGCCGCAAGCAGGTGCGGCGGCTTCGAGCGCGTGATGCGCAGGTCGAACTCGAGCGTGTACGGCATCCTGCTGCGCCACTCAAGGCGCCACAGGGCGCCGACGCCGTGCTCTCCGCCACGCTCGAGCTGCGTGACCTTGCGCACGCCCTTCCACCAATCGGGGTAGCGCTCGCTGGCGTAGATCACGTCCCACACCCGCTCGATCGGCGCGTCTACGCACCAGGTGGTGAGGAAGCTGTAGGACGCCATCGCGCGGCGCGAGACTACGCCCCTCACGGGCGCGCCGCTACCACGCGTGCGCCTGTACGCCGGTCCAACGTCGGTCGCCGTTCCTCCACCCGCGGGGCCAGAGGCACGCGCGCGCTGCCGACCTATCGTGCGCCCATGAGCGCGGCACCGTTCCCGCCAGGGCATCGGCGGTTCCTGCCGATCTACGACTGGCCTCATGGGGTGAGCTAGAGATCGCGCGCACGGCGCTGTTGCTCGGTGCCCCAGCGCTGGCGCGAGCTCGGCGGAACGGTCGTGCACACCCGTGAGGGACACAAGCCCGCACTGTCGGGCTGCCCGCCCAACAAGCTTTGGCGCTCCCAGCAGATCGGCGCCGGGATCGGCGATGCCGGGCCCTGGGCGCATCCTCGTGCGCGTGAGCCGGGTGGGAGATCGTGCCAGAGATCGCACCGCTGCCCGGCGAGCCGGTCATCGACAAGCCGACGAACGGCGCCTTGGGTCGACCGACATCGACCTCGTGCTGCGCAACCGTCGCATCGACCATCTGATCATGACGGGCATCACGACCGACGTCTGTCCACACGATCATGCGCGAGGCCAACGCCTCGGCTACGAGGCGCTACTGCTCAGCGACTGCACAGGCGCGACCGACCGGACAACCACGAGCGCGCGTGCAAGATGGTGACGACGAGGGCGGCGTCTTCGGCGCGCTCGCTGCGAATGACGCCGGGCTGGGCATGCTCGCGACGGAGGGCTGAGACGCGCCCGAAAAGCCCCGCCCTTCACGCTGTGATGGCGAGTGTCGGCGGCCTCGTGCGCGACCTATCTGCTTCAGCATGCTCATGCCACAGCACCCGAGACAGAGAGGTCCTCATGCGCAGATCGTCCAAGTCCATCGCAGCGATCGCCGTGGCCGTCACCGCCGGCATCACCGCGACCGCGGCGGCCGCGGCCGGCGGCCCGACGCAGGTCACGGTCGAGCCCGCGCCGACGCTCAATGCCGGCGACACAGCTCCCTTCGACGCTGCGGGCGTGAAGGCCATCCGCCGCGGCAAGCCGATCCCGGCCGGCTACGTCCTGATCGGCCAGAGGATCACGATCAAGCGCGGGGACATCCCGGCCGGCGCAACGCTCTTCTTCAAGTGCCCGGGTGGCAAGCGCCTGAAGACGTTTGACACCAGCGGGACGGCCGGCGGCACCGCCTACTACGAGTACAGAAACCACCGTCAGGCCTACATCTCGAGCTTCTCGAACTTCGACGCGGTCGGCACCATCTACGCCGTCTGCCGATGAGAGGCCGCCGGTCAGTCTGACGAGCAATCAGAAGTCGACGAGCTTGCCCTCCCCCGCGAGCTTCACGGTTGTGTAGATCTCTCGCGCCGAGAGAAGCCGATCCTGGCCGTGACCGGCTCGTCCTTGGTTGTGGGGCAGCAGCAGCGTGAACGTGACGATGTGCAGATCCGCGACGTCCTCGAGCGTGACGGTGACTCGGGCGCGAGGTGCGTCGGGGCTCATGCGCCGCCGCGACGGCTGATGACGTGGCACCGAAGCTTGAGCTAACGCTCAAGTCGCTGGACATCTACGCCGATGAAGGCACAAACGCACGCGTCGAGTGGTTTCAGGAGGCAGACATGGAGCGAGAGAAGCTGCCGTGGCGGATATGGGTGCTGTTCGCGTTCCTCACGCTCGTCATCCTCGGCACGATCGTCGGCAACGACGGCGCCAACTTGTCCGCTGCCGCGTCTCGAACCACCACGACGTCAGCCGAACCCCGACGGACGATCGACGATGCCAACCGGGCGGTCGATCAAAGCCGACACGACGCGGCGACCTCGATCGCTGCGAAGGACGCGGGCTCGACCCGCAAGCGCATCGCGAACCGTCTCGCTCAGCGCGTCGTCGCTGCGGTTCGTGCCGGTGACTTGGGCCGTGCCAAGGCGTTGCTCATCGAGGCCAAGGACTACCCGATAACAACACAGATGCAGCGGGCTCGTGCGCGCTACAGGGCAGCAGAGGCGCGCGCAGCTCGGCGCGCTCGGCAGCGCCGAGCCGCCGAGCAGCGCCACCGTGAGGAAGCGGTGAAAGCGGCTCCTCAACCAAAGTCGACGACCAACTGTGATCCCAACTACGGGGGCGCCTGCCTCGATCCCACATCCGTCGACTATGACTGTGCGGGCGGCAACGGCAACGGCCCGGACTACACGGGCCCCGTGCGCAGTGTCGGCAGCGACCCCTTCGACCTCGACCGCGACCACGACGGCATCGGCTGCGAGGGCTGACAGACCACCAACGGGTGCGGCGAACGGCGCTCCCGAGGACCTCGACTGGACTACGCTCGCCGTGTGGCGCCAACTCCGAACTGCCCGCGTTGCGAGGGGACGACCTTCTACGACTGGAACTACAACCTCGCCAACTCAGGGCCGATCGTACTCGTCTACTGCGCCAACTGCGGCTGTGTCCTGGGCGTCGCGCCGAAGAAGTAACGGGACCCGAAAGTCCAGCCGCCGATAGCGCGTCAAGCGCTGGCACGACCCGCTATCGCTCGCGCAGCAGGAACCGCGTCAAGCGGACGACGGGGCTCGAACCCGCGACCTTCGGCTTGGGAAGGCGACCGCCCGCCCAGCAGCCACGGGCGATTTTGGGCCTCCTGAGACACGATGCGACCATGAGCCCACGGCAGGAGCATCAGCCGACTGCCCTGCGCACTGCGTCGTAGGACTGATTCAGTGCGTGCACGTAGCGCGCCTGCATCGTGCTGATCGTGTGACCGGCCATCGCCGCCAGGTCAGCCGGATCGATGCCCGCCGCGTGCAGGTGCGTCTCCCACGAGTGCCGGAAGCTGTGCGGCGTCGCCGCCTGCATGTGCGGGAACAGCAGCTCGCCGTCGTCGTCGACCAGCGCCTTGACCAGATTCCACACCTGACGGCGCCAGTTGGATTCGCGCCAGAGCGTCCCGCCCGCAGTCGGGAACAGCACGCTGACCTGCACCGCGACGGCTCTTAGCCCGCCAGCAGTCCACCAGACCGACCTCCTACCTTACAAAGCAGGAGGTCGCTGGTTCGAGCCCAGCACCGCCCATCGCCGCAAACACG
>DASVPU010000449.1:0-1534 GCA_036389475.1 Solirubrobacteraceae bacterium | reverse complement strand
TCGTCAGCGCCAGAGCGCTGGCGGAGGCGCACCGCTCGGGGATCCCCCGGCGAAAGCGGCCTCCTCCCCGCCTAGCGACCGCCGCTCGCTTGAGGAATCGGACGTGCGCCAAGCCGTCGGTTGATCGGCGTTGGTCGCGTCAGCGTCTCCACTCGGCCTCGCAGCGCTTCAGTCTCTCGTTTTGGATAGGCAGCGACGGTTCGTGTTTGATCGATGGCAGGATGTACACCAACCGTGGACGCCGCGATTGTCGCGCGCGGGCATGAGCCGCGCTTAGCCCGGTGAGGAGCCGGGATTTGATGCCTGCCGCATTGCGGCGACGAGGTTAGCCCGACGCGTGGGAGCGGAGTCGGCGCTGCGGAACGCGGCAATGTAGCTCTCGAAGTCAAAAGACTTCAGGAAGGCCTTCGCGGCATCGTAGCCGGAGCCGTAGAGCTCTAGCGCCCGCTCGCGGCTAAGGTCGAAGTCCGTGGTGCGCACGCCGAGTGTTGGGATCGCGATGGTCCGCGCGAACTCGGCCTCGTCTACGTGCATGCGGTCGTGCGCCTCCATGAGCGTCTGGGCGAGCGCCTTGAGGTACTCGATGATCGAGTGCGAGCGCGACACCGCGCCCGGGGCCCCGCTGAGGCGGTCGGCGACTGATGTCCGCGTGGGCGGCTCCACGAGGAGCAGCCCGAAGGTCGGAAAGCGAGGGCGCTGCTCGGCGTCGAAGAGCCAGACGGGGAAGTTCGACAGTATGCCGCCGTCGACGATCAGGTGCTCCACCCCGGTGGTGTCATTTGAGTGCGAGACGGGCTCAAAGAAGATCGGGATCGACATGCTCATCCGCACCGCATAGGCGATCGACAGCGTCGTCGGCGTCGAGCCGATTTTCTCCGCGTCACGTGGTAGCACCAGCATCTCATGGCGCGTGACGTCCGAAACGATCACCTGCAGACGGAAGGCACGCTTGGGGTCATCAGACCCGGTCGGCTTGAGATCACCGAACGTGCGCACGCCCTTGCGGTCCAGCTTCTCGGTCATCCACTGCAAAAGTCGGCGGCCCTCGTAGACGCCGAAGTCCCGCAGAATGGACATCTCCTTGCCGATGACCGGGATCCGATCTTCCCACCCCTCGTCCTTGAACTCGCGAAACTGCAACGCGAGCACCTCCTCGCGCAGCTCAGCGCCGGTGTAACCCGCGGCGACTAGCGCGGCGGTGATCGCGCCAGCGGACGTGCCAGCAACGCACTGGGCCTCCCAGCCGTCCTCCTCCAGGGCGGCATACGCGCCAGCCAGGCCGACGCCCTTGACTCCGCCGCCCTCGAAAACTAGGTCTACAGCCCCGCTCATTCGCCGACGCTACACCCTGAGCACACTCCTTGGAGGTTGGTCGGGTAGGCGAGAGGCGCCGGGCGTCGCGCGGCGTAGCCGACTGTCGCTGGTCTCCTCTCGCCCCCCATCGAACCGTGCATGCGGTTCTCCCGCACACGGCTCACCGACGTTCTTCACCGTCGGCATTCAGCGTCCCGTGCGCCACGACCGGTTGGGTCGC
>DASVPU010000448.1:0-7784 GCA_036389475.1 Solirubrobacteraceae bacterium | reverse complement strand
ACGTCCCAGCCGGGGATCGATCCCCTCGGCCGGTCCGGCAGCTGGCGGGTCTCGCCGCGGTTCAGCGAGAATGCCTCGACCGCGACGAGCGCTTCGAAGGGCAGCGGATCGGGGTCGGGAGCCTCCGTCAACGCAACGTGCGCAGGCGCATCGGTGACCACGAGGGCGAGCACGCGGTGAGCGTACGGCACGGGTGAGAGAATCGGTCGCATGGATGCAGCCACCGCTCCGGGTGCCGTCGCGGCGCGCTTCGCGGCGCGCAGACGAGCGTGGGAGGAGGCCGAGCTGTCGCCGCTGGCGGCGCGCTCATATCCCGCGCGGCGGGCGATCGAGGAGCAGGACTGCGCGCTGCGGACCCCGCTGCAGCGCGACCGCGATCGCATCGTGCATTCCAAGAGCTTCCGGCGCTTGAAGCACAAGACGCAGGTGTTCGTCGCGCCCGAGGGCGATCACTACCGCACGCGGATGACGCACACGCTGGAGGTGACGCAGATCGCACGGACGGTCGCGCGCGCGCTGGCGCTCAACGAAGACCTCACGGAGGCGATCGGCCTTGGTCACGACCTCGGCCATCCGCCGTTCGGCCACATCGGCGAGGCGGTGATCGACGCATGTCTCGCCGAGCGCTTCGGGGGTGGCTTTCGTCATTTCGAGCACTCGTTGCGCGTCATCGACGTGCTCGAGCGCGGGGGCGCCGGGCTGAACCTCTGCGCCGACGTTCGCGACGGGATCCTCTGCCACTCCGGTCGGGCGCCGTTGCCGGCGACGCTCGAGGGCCGGATCGTGCGGATCGTCGACCGTGTCGCGTACATCAACCATGACATCGACGACGCGCTGCGCGCCGGCGTGCTCCACGAGTCCGTGCTGCCGGCCGGCGCCATCGCGGTGCTCGGCGAGACCGGAACCCAGCGCATCGACACGCTTGTGCACGACCTCGTCGAGACGTCGGAGGCGGCAGGCGACATCGTCCAGGGGGCGCAGGCGGGCGCCGCCATGACCGCGCTGCGCGAGTTCATGTTCGAGCACGTCTACCTCGGGGAGGCCGCCCGCCAGGAGCACTCGCGCATCGATCGCGTGATCCGCACGCTGTTTGAGCACTACGCCTCCGATCCGGCGCTCGTGCCAGACGGCGGCGGCGCGCCCGGCGCCGACCACGCGCAGCGCGTCACCGACTACCTCGCCGGCATGACCGATCGCTACGCGGTTCGTGCGTTCACGGCGTTGAGCGTGCCGGATTCGTTTGCGTTGTAGCTGTGGCGCTGTACACGAATGACTCCAAGGAGCGGGTGCGCGACGCCGTCGACATGGTCGATCTGGTCTCGTCGCGCACGGAGCTCAAGCGTGCCGGGGTCAACCGGCTGACGGGGCTGTGTCCGTTTCACGACGAGCGCACGCCGTCGTTTGGCATCAATCCGGCGGAGAAGGTCTATCACTGCTTTGGCTGTCAGGCCTCGGGCGACGCGTTCACGTTCGTGATGGAGACCGAAGGAGTTGACTTCAAGAGCGCGCTGGAGCTGCTTGCGGATCGCTACAAGGTGACGCTCGAACTCGAGGACGAAGATCCGGCCGCGGCGCAGCAGCGCCAGCAGCGCGACCGGCTGCTGGAGCTGTTGGAGCGCACGACGACGTTCTACGTGCGTCAGCTGTGGGAGTCCAGGGAGGCCGCCAACGCGCGTGCCTACCTGCAAGAGCGAGGGCTCGAGGAGGCGACGCTGCGCGAGTTTCGCGTCGGGTACGCGCCCAGCGCCTGGGGCACGGTGCTGGATGCGTCGCGCCGCGCCGGCTTCGCCAACCGCGCGATCTACGAAGCGGGGCTGGCGCAGAAGTCGCAGAAGACGGGCCGGATCTACGACCGCTTTCGCTCGCAGATCATCTTTCCGCTGGCCGACTCGCGCGGGCGCGTGCGGGGCTTTGCGGGGCGCACGCTGGGCGGTCCCGACGATCGACGCCCGAAGTACGTCAACAGTCCTGAGAGCGACCTGTTTCACAAGCGCAGTCAGCTGTTCGCGGCTGATCTGGCGCGCGGGCCGGCGGCGAAGGCCGGTAGCGTCGTCGCGGCCGAGGGATACACGGACGTCATCGCGATGCATCAGGCGGGCGTGCGCAACAGCGTCGCGATCATGGGGACGGCGATGACCGAGGAGCAGCTGGCCGGTTTGGCTCGCCTGGCGCCGGTCCTGCGCCTGGCGCTGGATGCCGACAGCGCCGGTCAGGAGGCGATGATGCGAACCGCGAGGCTGGCGAAGGACCGCAAGATCGCGATCGAGGTCGTACCGCTCGTGGCTGGAGAGGACCCAGCCGACCTGTTGCGACGGGCCGGAAGCGAGGAGCTCGTGCGACGCATCGCCGACGCCGTCCCGTTCGTCCGCTTCAGCGTCAACCGCGCCATCGCGACCGGCGATCTCGGCGACGCCCGTGGCAAGGATGAGGTCCTGGACCGGATCGCGATGGTCTGGAACCTCGTGCCGGCGGGCGCCGAGCACGACGAGCTGGTTCGCACGATCTCAAACCGGCTGGACCTCAGCGCCGATCTCGTCGCCGGAGAGATCGCGCGACGGTCCCGGTCGGCCCAGCCTGGGCCGAAGGGCCCCCCGCCGGCCGTCGGCGGGGCCGCGCCGCGCACCGCGACCACGCTTGACCGGCGCGAGCGCACCGAGCGAGCGTTTTTGGGCTACTGCATCGCGCTTCCGCACCTGGGTGCGCCGGCACTGAACCAGCTTGATCTGGATGCCGATCTCTCCAGCCCGGTGATCCGGCGAGCCGCCGCACATCTACGAGCCCACCTGGATGCGCCCACCGAGGGACTACCAGAGCACGACCCCGAGCTGCGCGAGCTGATCGCCGAGCTCGCGGTGCGCGCCACGGGCCTGTCGGCTTCGCCCGTGGCCTTTGAGATCGAGCGCCTGCAACTCGCGCTCGCCCGCCTGGACCGCGACATCACCGCCGCGCGCCGATCCGGAGACCAGATCGCCGAGCTGGCGACGCGGCGCGCGGCGACGCAGTCGCAGATCGATCTGGCGCTGGATCGCGCGATGCGCAGGGAACGGGGGTGATCTTGATTCGGATCCACCGCATCCCGAGCCATCCACGGTCTGCAGTGGATCCAGGTTCAACGAACTGAGCGATGATGCCGATAGGAGAGACCGGTGACCCGAACTCAAACTCTCAAGCGACGAAGGGCGGCAAGGATGTCGGTAGAACATGCGCCGCGCACAGCGACCTGGGCGTGCGCCCTGGCCGCATGCCTGCTGACAGCTCCAGCCGCTTCGTATGCCGCTGCCACCGAACCCCCGGCCGCTTCGACGCCGACTCCGGCGCAGGCGACCCCGGCGCCGCTTCCGTCCGATCCGAATGAGCCCGTCGCGGTCACGGTCAAGGACCCCATGTCGGTGCTCGTCGAGCCCGGCAAGGAGCAGAAGCTCTCCAACGAGACGACGATCACGCGGTGGGCGCACGCGCAGTCGACGTCGAAGATCCTGTCCGAGCCGCGCCCCGGCGCGCGCACGATCACGCGGCTGCGCTACCTCACGGAGGACAAGGCTGCCGAGGTCTACATCGTGCTCGCCGCGATGCTCGACGCCAACCAGCGCACGTGGCTGAAGATCCGCGTACCAATGCGCGGACACGGGCGCACCGGATGGGTGCTCGCGGAGGACTTGAGCGCGCCGTATGTCGTGCGCACGCAGCTCGTGATCGACCGCAAGAGCCTGAAGGCCACGCTGCGCAAGAACGGCCAGAAGATCTGGCAGGCGTCCGTCGGCATCGGCAAGGCCGGCACGCCCACGCCCAACGGCGACTTCTGGATCCGTGAGCGCCTGAAGGGTCTCGGCAACAACTCCGCGTACGGTCCGTGGGCCTTCGGCACGAGCGCGTACTCGAACATCTCCGACTGGCCCGGCGGAGGCGTGGTCGGCATCCACGGTACGAACGAGCCCGGCAAGATCCCAGGGCGGCCGTCACACGGATGCGTGCGGTTGCGCAACGACAAGATCCGCTCGCTCGTCCGCCTCATGCCGATCGGAACGCCGGTGCGCATCGTCCGCTAGACGCCTTGCAAGCGACGCATTTGCAGGGGAGCTGTGCTTGCATCCCCGCCGAACCGGGTTGGTGGTCCCGTCACGGCGTGCACGTCAGGGGGAAGAACGATGTCAGCAGGTCTCGCGAGGAAGCCTTCAGCGAGCAGGCGAGCCAGGCGACCGCTCGCCCTCACGGTGCTCGTCCTGAGCATCTTGGTACTGGCGCCCGCTGCCGCGCACGCGGGGGCGCAGATGGGGGCTGGTCCGACGTTTCCGGGGAGCGTCACCGTCGGTCAGACGGGCGTCAGCGCCGCCGTCGTGCTCGAGCACACCTCCACTGGACCCGAGGCATCGCAGATCGCGACCGTCTGCAACGCGGGCGAGTGCGCTGGTCCGTCTGAAGGCATCACGATCACGCCCTCGTGCGGCGCGATCAACAACGTCCCGACATGCACGAGTCCCGATCCAGGCGTCTTCAACGTGGCGCCCCTCGCGACGCTGGCGCCCGGCTCGACGTGCGGATTGCCACCGACCCAGCGCTTCGACGTCACCGTCGTCGACGCGGCGTCGGGAAAGCTGCGCATCACCCCGCAGGGAGGCGCTCACATCGTGCTCGGACCCAAGGGCACACCGTCTGCGATCTGCGAGATCCAGCTGACGATCGACGTCGTCAAGCAGCCGGTGGTCGACCTCTTTCCGGGGCAACCCGGCATCCAGACCCTGCAGCTCGTCTCGGCCGACATGACGGTCAACGCAGTCCAGGGGTTCGGCCGAGGCTCGTCGACGGGCACCACGGTCGAGCCGCTGCCCCCGCCGCCGCCACCTCCGCCGCCGCCGGCTGCGGTCGGTCCGAGCTCTACCGGCACGGCCAGCATCACCGGACAGACCGGCTGCGCCACGAAGAACTTCGACGTCCGGGTCGACGGCACCCAGATCAGCCAGGTCGTCTTCTCCCTGGACGGCAAGCGGCTCAAGACGCTCCGCAAGCCGAACGCCGGCCCGACCGCGTTTCGCATCCGGGTCTTCCCCGGGCTCCTGGGGCGCGGTGTACACCGGGTCATCGCAAGGACGACGTTCGCTGCGGGGAGCAACACGCCGCCGCGCAGGCTGCGGGTCGTCTTCTCGCGCTGCTCGCGGGCCGCGCAGCGCCCGCGGTTCACGGGGTAGGTTCGAGCGTCGTCCCGAGTCTGGGATCGCGGCGGATGGCGACCTCGCTACGCTTCGGACGCGCTGCGGTCGGGGGTAGCTCAATCGGCAGAGCAGGACGCTGTTAACGTCAAGGTTGTGGGTTCGAGTCCCACCCCCCGAGCTACCTGACCAGTCGCGGGCCTCGCGCTTACGATTTGCCGCGCTGTGGCTGCACCGGTAGGTTCTGAGGATCATGCGTGGCCAGGGAGGGCGAGTGGGGACGCTACGCGTGCACGGCACGCCACTGGTTGCTGCCGTGGTGCTGGTGCTCGCCGCACCGTCGGCGGCTCGCGCGGCGACGATCACGATCAGCGACGCGCAGGTGACGGAGACCAACGCGTCGATCAGCGCGACCTTCACCGTCACGCGCGTAACGGGCCTCCTCGACCTCGCGGGCCCCGCGAGCGTGAGCTTTCGGACCGTCGACGGATCCGCCGTCGCCGGTGCCGATTACACGGCGGTCTCGGGCGGCCTCACGTTCGATCCCCCGCCGCTCGGTGGCACGCGAACGCAGGACATCATGATTACCGTCAAGGGCGATGTGCTCGACGAGCCGACGGAGTCCTTCCGCGTGCTGATCTCGGGCTCGTCTGAGATCAGCGTCGGCGAAGCGATCGGCACGATCGTGGACGACGATCCGCCGCCTGTGGTCGCCGTCGCCGACGCGCCGGGAGCCGCGGAGGGCACGCAGGCGTCGTTCGCGGTGGGGTTGTCGACGCCCAGCGGACGGGACGTGTCGGTGTCTTATGCAACCGCGGACGGGACGGCCACCGCGCCTGCGGACTACAGCGCGCGCACGGGCCACCTCACCATCCCCGCCGGCAGTACCGCCGCGACCGTTCCCGTCGCGCTGCTCGACGATCCGCTCGACGAGCCCAACGAGACGTTCGAGCTGCGAATCTCCGCTCCGGTGCTCGCGAGGCTCGGCGACGCGGCGGGCATCGGGACGATCCTCGACAACGACGGACCAGGGTCTGCGGCCTCACCCGCGCTCCCGCCTGCCGCGGTGGGGGTGCCCGCCACCGGCTCCTCCTCCTCGTCCTCCTCCACCACGCCAGCGGTGCAGCCACGGCTGGGCATCGCACGACCGCGGCTGCGCCGCCCGTCAACGGTGCTCCTCACGCTCTCGTGCCCGAAGTCGGCGATCAGCTGCAAGGGCCGCGTGACGCTCTTCAGCCGACCCAACCGTCGCTCGAAGATCAAGGCGCTGCGCAAGCAGCGTCGGCTCGGCGGCATGACCTTCAGGCTCGCGGGCGGCCGCGTCAATACGCTGGAGATCGCGCTTTCGCCGACCGACCGCAGGTTGCTACAGCGCTCGGGACGAATGGGTGTCCGGGCTTACGCGATCGTCGAGGACGGCACCGGCCGGACGAGCGTGCGCACAGTCAACGGGACGCTCATCGCCCGCCTCGCCCATTCCGGCCTGAGCCGGCGCTAGCAAACTCCTCGACGAGCTCGGCGGCACGCGCTGGTGCGTAGTTGGATGCCGCCCAGGCCGCCAGCTCCCGTGCGCGCGCGCGCTGGCGCGGGCGCGACAGCGCCCGCTCGGCCGCCAGGGCGAGCGGGCGGGCGCTCGCCATGCGCCGCGGCAGCCGGACCCCGACGCCGGCCCAGTCCACGCGCGCGGCGTTCTCGTTCATGACGCCGGCGGCGGGGACGACGACGAGCCCGCAGCCGCTGGCGAGCGCGCGAGCGACGGTGCCGTGGCCGCCGTGGCAGACGACGAGCTCGCAGGCCGGCATCGTGCGTGCGTACGAGGCCCATCCGACGAGCCGCGCGTTGGGAGGGACGACGACCCGCACGTCGTCGAGCGAACGGTTGGCCGAGGCGAGCACCCGCACCGGCAGCTCCGCCAGGCCGTCGAGCGCGGCGCGCAGGAGCTGCCCCGCGCCGTCCTGGGACGTCGACGGCGCCACGAGCACGAGCGGTGCGTCGCCCTCCGGCAGCTCGACATCGCCGCCCGGCGGCTCCCACAGCAGCGGCCCGACGACGTGCGAGCGCGCTGGCCAAGCGCGCGGATACTCGAGCTGCGGGAAGGTCGCGACGAGGCACAGCTCGCGGCTGATTCCGCCGTGGAAGTGCTCGAGCGGCGCCAGGCCGATTCGCCGGCGCGTCTCGTTGAGCTCGTCGCGGCCGAGCGCCAGCCCGCGGCGAAGGAGCGGATCTGTGGAGCGCCACAGCGCCCGACCGATCGGCGTCCGCGGCAGTCGCGCGCCGCAGGAGTATGGCGCGCTGCCGGGCGGCAGGCGCGGGTCGACGTGTGGAATCAACGTCGCCGCGCGCACGCCCTCCAGCTCGCCGGCGAGCGCCGGCGCAAGCGTAAGGATGTCCGAGACGACCGCGTCTGGCGCGACCTCGCGGACGAGCCCCACCGTTTCGCCCGTGGCGCGCTCGACGGCCTGATAGGGCGTCAGCGGCCGGTCGCGGGTGGGGAAGACCTGGTACTCCGGCGCCGGCGCGAATCGCATGCCCTCAGCCTCGACGTGCTCGCGCCAGCGCGTCCACGTCTGCAGCGTCACGTCGTGGCCGCGTCCGGCGAGCTCGCGACCGAGGGCGATCATCGGAAACGCGTGGCCGGGA
>DASVPU010000447.1:0-4460 GCA_036389475.1 Solirubrobacteraceae bacterium | reverse complement strand
AACGCAGCACCCGCAGCCCACCGGCGTAGTAGGAGCTATACGCGAGGTTCGTCTCAGGATCGGTCGCGAACTCGTGAATCGACAGGTCCCCGAACCCAAACGCATAGCGGTCGTCGACCCCCTCCTGGATCGCGAACGCATCGATCTCCGCGCTCGTGTTCGCGTCATAGAGGTGCGCGTAGCCCCAGCCGTCGAAGACCGAGCCAAACTCCACCGTGAGACCCGGCGTACTGACAGCCGGCGCAGGAGTGTCACCTGGCGTCGCGGCCACTGCGCCGGTGCACTTGTAGGTGTTCGCGTCGAACACGCCGAGAAGCCGCAGCCCGTCGGCGCGCCCGACGAACGCCATCGGGATCGAGACCGAGGCAGGATCGATCAGCATGTTGATTAGGGTCTCGCAGCGACCGCCGCCCGCGCCGAAGCTGTTGTTGAAGATCACGCCCATGTCGTAGCCGGCCGCTTGGATCGCGGCGGCCTTCTCCTGGAATCCGCCCGGGCAGACGCCGCGCTCGGCGACCGCGATCGTCACGCCGCTCGGCGGCGCCGGGACGGTGCCGGTGCAGGCGTCGCCGACGAACACGGTGTCGCCCGCGATCGTGGCTCCCGGCGCGATCGGCTCGGCGTCGGACAGCGCGGCGTCGAATTGCAAGTCGGCATAGGGAGCCTGCGTGATCTTGCTGATCGGGCGGTATGGGGCGAAATCCTCGTCGGCCGCGAGGATGAACTGGTTGTCGAAGCTGTACTCCGCCTGATGGGCGTTGCCCTCGGGCGGGTCGATGCCCGTCAACGGATCAGGCTTGTCGAAGTTCGTGTCGGTGATGTACGTGGGGTTTGCCGGGTTGTCGACGTTCAACTGCAGGTAGCCGGCGTCCCAGTAGGAGACGAGCATCCGCATATGCCCCGCGACCGGCTTGACCACCACGTCGTGGTGGAAGATCGCGTTGCCATGGGCGGACTTGCCGACGATCTGGTTGGCCTCGGGCAGCTGAAGCGGGTTGAGATCCTTGACGAACTCCGGCTTCGTCGGATCGGTGATGTCGAAGATGTCGACATCCGACAACTCCGTGTTGTCAGAGGCGACGAGATACGCCCGCGGCCCGTCCTGCCAAGCGAAGACGCTGTGGTACGACTTGCCGACCAGCGCTGGATCCTGGACCTCCGAGCTCTCGGGCGAGCGGTCGCCGGCGCCCTGCACGAGCGCCACCGGATGGCTGGGGTCGGTGACGTTGTAGAGGTCGAAGCCACCGCCGGTCTTGTCCGCGGGCGCGCACGGCGCTGGGAGGTTCGACCCGTAGGTCTCGTCGTTGACCGCCAGGATGTCACCCTTGAACTGCGGCGTGTCGATCGATAGGACCTGCGCGCCCTCGCCGTGGTAGAAGGGAGCCTTCGCTGGAATGAAGGCGATCTGCTGCGGATGCGCGGGGTCACGGATGTCAACCACGAACGTGCCGCCGTTCTCGCACGTCGCGCTGTCCCACGAGTTGAGGTAGGCGTAGCCCTTGTGGACGGCGACATCCGCGACCTGCCCCGGCACCACGGGCTTCTGCGTGCTCGGGCTGATGAGGTTGAGCTTGCCGACGAGCTCGAGCTGCTGCTGGACCGGCGGCAGGTGACCGAACAGCGGACCATGCTGCAGCGGACTGGTCGCGGAGGGCAGCATCGCATCGGGCTGCGTGACGCTGTCGGAGACCGGGCCCAGCCGGGACGCCTCGCGCCCGATCTTCGACAGGGCGAACGCCGCGGGCGCAGCGATCAGGCTGCTGGCGCACGCCACCACGAGCGCTCCGAACGCACCGGCGCGAAGCAGCCGCGCGCGTAGGGACCGTACCGACGTGCCAAGCAAGATCACTGATCGCAAGTTGTCTCCGTTCGCTTGCGGGTCTTTTCGGCGCGTCCTGCCGGGATATCTCCCTGTCCCGGCTCCCGGCGCCCCCTGCTTCTCACGATACCGCCGTGCAGAGAGATGTGCGCCATCTCAATCGGCAGACTTCAGCGCAACAGCCGGATCGTGACGGGCTTGGCCGCGCGCGAGTTTCCGGCCCGATCGGTGGCAACCACGATCAGGCGGACGGTGACCGGCCGGCGCTTGCGCAGCGCTCGCAACGCCTGCCGCCAGCGGGCTCGCGTGAGCGTCATCGCCAGCTCGGCGCCCGCACCGGGAACGCCGATCGGGCGGCGCAAGACCTTCAGCGGCAGCGCGAGGCCGTCGATGCTCAGAGCCCCGGACGCCGCCACGTAGCCGCTCTCGGTCGAGCTTGCGAACACGCGAACCCGGCGCGACCGCGCGATTCGCTGGCGTACCGGCGCGCCTACCTGCAGCCGCGGCGCGACCCGATCTCGCTCGCCGCTTGCACCGGGCGGCGCCGGCGTGAGCGTCCGGGTCACGGCCTCGCAGTCCGCGTTGACCTCGTCGAGCGTGTCGGCGTCGACGCTGTCGGCTCCGTCGCCGCAGCGAACGACGTCCTGGATGCCGTCGCGCACGCGGATGTCGTCGTCCCCGGCATCCCCGGTGACATCGTCGACGCCCAGGCCGCCGATGATCACGTCTCCCCCGCCCCCGCCCGCAAGCACGTCGTCGCCGTCGTCGCCGCTGAGCTGATCGGCTGCCGGCCCACCGGCGAGCCGGTCGGCGCCCGGACCTCCGAGCAGCGTCGTGGGGATGTCCACCGAGACCGTCGCCGTGTCCTCGCGTTCGCCGAGGTCGAGGCGGACGGAGCGCACGTCGGCGGCCGAGCAGAAGGTCTGGATGATCCACGCGTTCGCGTCGGCGCTCACCTCGCCGGGCGTGCAGTCGCCGGGATCCATGCCGCCGTCGACCGTCGGGTCGCGAAACTCGATCCGCGAGCCGTTGGCGCGCACGACGAGCGTGTTCAGCGACGTGGCATCGGCGGAGATGTAGGACACCACGGCGCCGGCCGGCCGCACGAGCGAGTGCGCGCCGGCGCTGGCAGGCATGACGACAACGATGACTCCGGCGGCGGCGGCGAGAACGGCACGGAAGGTCATGGCCCGAAGACCACCTTCCAGCTTCTGGCGGCGTCGGTCGTGTGCAGGATCGTGCCGTCGCTCAGGGCGAGGTACAGCTCGTCGCGGCCGATTGCCCTGAACTTGTAGGGCTCGCCCTGCACGGTGGAGGCCGCCTGCCACGTCTCTCCTCCGTCGGCAGAGCGCTGCACGGTTCCATCCTTCAGGGCGCGGTACAGCGCGTCGGGTGCCGGCCAGGCGAGCCGGATCCCCTCGCGGCGGTCGAGCGGGCGCCACGACGCACCTCCGTCCAGCGACCGAAACAGCTCGTTGGCGTTGGACGCGACGATGCGCCGCGAATCTGCCGGGTCGACCTCGAAGTCGATGATGAGCCCGCGCGGCGTGAAGTTCTCCGTGAAGGTCCGCCCGCCGTCGCGCGAGACGAGCAGCGCGCTGAGCACAGCGTCGAACGCGTACATCCGCCCGTGCGCGAGCACGATCTTGTGCAGATCGGCGTCCCCCAGCCGCGAGACGACCGTCCACGTGCGGCCCTCGTCGTCGGAGCGGATGAAGCCGAGAAACGACGGCAGCGTTCCCTGCTGATCCGGATGCCCCGAGCCGATCAGCCTTCGTCGCCCCGCCACCAGGATCTCCAGGAACGTGCCGACCGTCGATCGCTTGCCCTGCGCGCTGATCGTCCCGCGAATGCGCTGCACCTTGCCGGAGGCCGGCTGGATGCGAAAGAAGCCGCGGTTGGTCGTCAGCAGGAAGTCCTTCGTCTCCGGATCGATGTCCAGCGCGTTGACGTAGGGCGGCTTCTTGGTGAAGTCGACGAGACGATTCGAGCGCGCGGGCCTGTCCGGTGCGGCGGGCGCTGCGCAGCCGGTGGTGCCGAGCGCGAGCGCGATCGCTGCGAGCGCGGTCCGGATCGCCCGGCGCGCGATCATGCCGTGCCCGCCTGCGCCAGCAACCACAGCGCCAACGTCGTGAAGCCGACCATGATCGCCAGCATGGCGTACTGCGACCGGGCCGCCGAGCGCGCCTGCCCGTAGAGCGCCAGGGCACGATCGTGGGCCAGCGTCAGCGCCGCGACGTGCCCCGCGACGACGCAGGCCACCTGCGCGTACCAGGCCTGGTTCTGCGAGATGAGGCCGTAGTCGACGGCAGCCGACGCCGTTCCGAACAGGTCCCAGCCGCGCCCGAGCGGATCGGAGAGCAGGTAGGCGATCCCCTGGCCCTCGAAGAGCAGGAACGTGAGGTAGTGCGCCGCGACGTAGACCATCGCGATCGGCACGAGCGTGTGGATGAACGCGCGCCGCAGCTGCGGCGTCTCCAGCTCGCCGCCGACCGAGCGGGCGCCGTCGATCCCCAGCCGGTAGAACAGCCCGATCGCCGCCACGGCGGCCAGCAGGCCGAGCGTCGCGACCAGCTTCGGCGCGGTGTCGAGCCCCACGAGGCCGTCGAGTGCCCCGGAGAGGTCGACTGACAGGTCCTTC
>DASVPU010000446.1:0-28396 GCA_036389475.1 Solirubrobacteraceae bacterium | reverse complement strand
GCCGCGGCGGCGGCCTCGGCGGCGGCGATCGCCGCCGCCGACGGGATCCGCGAGGCGCCCGCCTCCAGCGCCGCGATGAACTCGTCGGCGTCGGCGAACCGCGCCGCCGGATCCTTCGACAGCGCCCGCAGGACGACCGCCTCGAGCTCTGGCGTCACCGCCGGGTTGAGCTCGCTGGGGCGCACCGGCTGCTCGCTGACCTGCTTGAGCGCGATCGTCACGGCCGACTCGGCGTTGAACGGCACGCGGCCCGTGAGCAGCTCGTAGAGCACGATGCCGATCGAGTAGAGGTCTGAGCGTGCGTTGACCGCATGCCCCTGCGCCTGCTCGGGCGACAGGTACTGCGCCGTGCCCATGATCGATCCGGTCTGCGTCATGTCCGACGCTCCGGCGCGCGCGATGCCGAAGTCCGTCACCTTCGCGCGGCCCTCGTCGTCGACGATGACGTTCTGGGGCTTGAAGTCGCGATGGATGACGCCGCGGCGATGCGCGAAGCGCGCCGCTCGCAGGATCTGCACGGTGAGGTCGGCGGCGCGCGCCGGGTCAAGGGGGCCGTCCTCCTGGACGAGCTGCTTGAGCGTGCGCCCGGCGACGTACTCCATCGCGATGTACGACGCGCCGTCCCACTCGCCGCGGTCGTAGATCGACACGACGTGCTGATGCTGCAGTCCCGCCGCGGAGGAGGCCTCGCGCTTGAAGCGCTCGACGAACTCCTCGTCGGCCGCGAAGCGCTCGTGCAGGACCTTCAGAGCGACCTTGCGCCCGAGCTGCAGGTCTGTCGCACAGTAGACCTCGGCCATCCCGCCGGTGCCGAGATGGGAGATGACCCGGTAGCGCTCGTCGACGACGGAGTCGATCGCGATCTGCTGCCTCATCGCAGCAGCTCCTGCATGACCCGCTTGGCGACCGGCGCCGCGACGACGCCGCCCTGGCCGCCCTGCACGCGCTCGATCGTCACCGCGATCGCGATCTTCGGCTTCGAGCGTGGGGCGAACCCGATGAACCACGGCTGGTTGAGACCGCGCAGGTTGAGCTCGGCGGTGCCGGTCTTGCCGGCCACCTCGATGCCGGCGAGCGCCGCCGCCGTGCCCGTGCCCTCGCGCACGACGTTGCCCATCATCTCGTTGAGCTGGCGCGCGGCCGATGCCGACATGACGCGGGTGGCGCGCTGCGGCTTGATGCGCGACACCGTGCGCCCGTCCTGATCGACGATCCGGCTGGCCAGGCGCGGCTGCATCCGCACCCCGTCGTTGGCGACCGTCGCGGCGACCGTCGCCATCTGCAGCGGCGTCACGCGCAGGCGCTCCTGGCCGATTCCCACGCGCCCGATGTCCACGCGGTTGGAATCCGCCGGAATCTGCTTTCCCTTCGCCAGATCGACGACCCCGCTGGGGAACATCTGCGAATCGGGGTAGTCCAGCGGCGGGTCAGAACCGAAGCCGAAACGCTGCATGTAGTCCCACATCCGCGTGCGGCCGACCTGCTGGGCGACCTGCGCCCAGACGGTGTTGACGGAGTTGGTGAGGGCCGTGGTCAAGGTGATGGCGCCGAACTGTCGATTCGAGAAGTTGCTTAGAGGTACGCCGGAAACGATGATTGGTGACTTACCGGACAGCGTCGACTGGGGTGTGAACCGGCGGCTATCGAGCGCGGCCGCCGCCGTGACGACCTTGAAGGTCGAACCTGGCGCGTAGCCGGCCTGCGTAGCGCGGTTGAGCAGCGGGGAGTTCGCGTCGTCCGTGCTCAGCCGCTTGAAGACTCGCGGGTCGTCCAAGCCGTTGGGGTCATAGCCCGGCGCGCTCGCCATGACCCGCACCTTGCCGGTTTGCGGTTCGATGGCGACCACCGAGCCCTTGCGGCCCCCCAGCGCGTCGAGCGCCACCCGCTGCGCCCGCGGATCGAGGTTGGTGATGACGCTGTCGCCCTCGCGGCGCTTGCCGCGCAGCTGGTCGAAGATCGAGGTCAGCTGGTTGCGCGCGCCAGTCAGCTCGTCGTTGCGAAAGCGCTCGATCCCTGCCCGGCCGACGCGCAGGAAGTCATAGCCGACGACGTGCGCGAAGCTCCGCGCCGACGGCGAGTAGTGGCGGCTGTAGAGGGCCGCCTTGCCGATCACGGAGCGCGCGAGCAGGCTGTTGTCGCGAGCGCGGATGAAGCCGCGCTCGATGCGCTGCTGCTCGATCTGCGGGCGCGCGTTGAGACGGTTCTCGCGGTACTCCTTGGCGTTGATGACGCTGTTGTAGCTCGTCATCCCGACGAGCGCAGCAAACAGCAGCAGGACAAGGCCGAAGAGCTTGAGGATCGGCGCGTTCATAGGACCTCGTGCGCCTCGCGCCGGGCGCGGTCGGACACGAGCAGCAGCAGTGCAAGCAGGATGAAGTTCGCCGCGATCGACGAGCCGCCGTAGGAGATGAACGGCAGCGTCACGCCCGTCAGGGGGATGAGCTTCGTAACTCCGCCGACGATCACGAAGACCTGCAGCGCGAGCACCGCCGTCAGCCCCGTCGCCAGAAGCTTGGAGAACGAGTCGGTGGCGAGCATCGCGGTCTTGAACCCGCGCTCGACGACGAGCAGGTAGACGAGCAGCACCGCGCAGGCCCCGAGCAGGCCGAGCTCGTCGGTGATGGCCGAGTAGATCAAGTCCGTGTGCGCGGCGGGCAGGATGCGGCCGCTGGGCACGTCGATGATCGCCTGCCCGAAGCCGCGGCCGAAGAGCCCGCCATCGGCCTGGGAGAAGATCGACTGCGCGAGCTGGAAGCTGCCGCCGACCTGCTGGTTGTAGAGCTCGGGATCGAACGGGTGCAGCCAGGCGTCGACGCGGTTCTCGATCGTCGGGCGCAGTGCGTAGAGCACGCGCGCGCCGAGCCCGAACAGGCTCAGCCCGATGATGACGAACGAGATCCGGTTCGTGGCGACGTAGATCAGCGCCAGGAAGCCGCCGAAGAACATCAGCGACGAGCCCAGATCCTGGATGACGAACAGCAGCGCCATCGCCGTGCCCCAGACCGCCAGCAGCGGCCCGAGGTGCTTGAGCGGGGGGAAGGTGATTCCCAGGAAGCGCCGCGCGCCGATGACGAGCACCTGGCGAGTGTCGCGCAGGTAGGAGGCCAGGAAGATGACGATCGCGATCTTCGCCAGCTCGGCCGGCTGGAAGGCGACGGCTCCGAGGTTCAACGAGAGGTACGCGCCGTTGACCGGGCTGCTCAGGCGCGGCAGCAGCAGCAGCAGGATTCCGGCGAGCGCGATGACGTAGCGGTAGCGCTCGAGCACGCGATGGTCGTGGCGCAGCGCGATGATCGTCGCGGAGAAGAAGATCAGCCCGACCACGAACCACCTGGCCTGGTCTCGTGCGAAGTCCTCGTTGAGCCGGTAGAGCATCACGAGGCCGAAGCACGCCAGAACCGCGACCAGCGGGAACAGGTACGGGTCGGCGTGGGGCAGGGTCATGCGCAGCACGATGTGCGCCGCGAGGCAGAGGCCGAGGAAGATCGCGCCGTAGGTCAGCGACAGGTCCGTCAGCAGATCCTCACGCTGGATGAAGACCGCGGTGAAGCCGGCCGTCACGAGCAGCGACGCCGGGATCAGCGCGAATAGCTCACGGTTGCGCTCCTTCATGAAGCGACGCGGCCGAGCTCGAGCTTGCGGATGAGGTCCGCAGCGTCGTCGTGCGAGCGCAGCGTGTGGTCGACGAGCTGCTTGGCGCGAACCGCGGGCAGCGAGGCCAGCGGGACCCCGCTGACGTAGTTGACGCTGTAGAGCTCGATACCGCCCGGCAGCTGGTACGGCAGGCCGCGGTACATCGTCACAAAGCCCTCGTCGTTGCCGCCGACGAAGTAGACGGCCTGGTTGGCGATGTAGCCGCCGAGGCCGAGCGGGACGAGGACGAGCGCGAGGATCGCAAAGCTGATCGCGAGCCGGCGGCGGCGGCGGCGTGAGCCGACAGGCCCGGAGGGAGCGGGCGCTGGCGCTGGCGCCGCGCGCAGATGCCGCGTGCCGTCGCCGCCGCCGTCGCTGCGTGCGAGCTCCGGCCCGGGCGGCGCCGCGGAGGGCGCGGCGGCGAGCGCCGCATGAACCTGAGTGGTCGTCGGCGCGGAGCGACCCACGGTCGTCGGCTGGTCAGGTGCCGGATCGGCGGCGGCGACCTCCTCCAGCCGGAACAGGAGGACCGTGATGTTGTCGCGCCCACCGGCATCGTTGGCGGCGGCGATCAGGCCGCGGCCCGCGGCGCTCAGCGAGCTCGCCGCCCGGACGATGCCGGCCACCCGTGCCTCGGGCACCATCGACGTAAGACCGTCGCTGCACAGCAGGTAGACGTCGCCGGACAGCCCGCGCCAGGAGTACGTGTCGACGATCACCTCCGGCTCGGGCCCGAGCGCGCGCGTGATGATCGAGCGCTGCGGGTGCTCGTCGGCCTCCTCCGCCGTCAGCTGGCCGCGACGGCGCATCTCCTCGACGAGCGAATGGTCCTCGGTCAGGCGCGCGAACTCCTCGCCGCGCAGGCGGTAGGCACGCGAGTCGCCGACGTGCGCGATCGCGACGTCGTGCTCGCCGACGTGCGCGGCGGTGATCGTCGTGCCCATCCCGGCGCGCTCCTCCGTGGCCTGCGACATCTCGTGGATACG
Source organism: Solirubrobacteraceae bacterium (assembly GCA_036389475.1). Taxonomy (GTDB): domain Bacteria; phylum Actinomycetota; class Thermoleophilia; order Solirubrobacterales; family Solirubrobacteraceae; genus CADCVQ01. Next base: position 23,777 of record DASVPU010000446.1, on the reverse strand, counting down.
GGCGTTGGCCTCCTGCACGCGCGCGGCGAGCAGCCGCTCTGCGCTGTCGGAGCCCTCGTGGGCCAGATCGCGCTCGAACGCCTCGATCGCCACGCGCGATGCGACCTCCCCGGCCTGCGCGCCGCCCATGCCGTCGGCCACGACGAACAGCGGCGCGCGGGCGAAGTAGGCGTCCTCGTTGGCCCGGCGGGCGCGCCCGGTGTCGGAATGTGAGAAGTGGTCGGCAACGCGGAGCATGCGATCCGGTCAGCGGTCGTCGTAGGTGAACGTGCTGTCACCGATCCGGATGCGGTCCCCGGCGTGCAACGGACGTGGCCCGCGCAGCAGCTCGTCGTTGAGGTACGTGCCGTTCGTCGATCCGAGATCCTCGATGACGAGGATCGCGCCCTGCCGGGTGAGGCGCGCGTGGGTCGACGAGGCGAACGGGTCCTCCAGCTGGATCTCGACGTCGCCGCGACCGAGCGTCGCGCCCCCGGAGACGTCGTAGCGACTACCGCGCTGCAGCCCCGGAACCGACTCCACCAGGAGCCGCGGGACGACTTCGCCATCCCCCGTCAAGACGGCCGGCTGCGAGGCGGAGCGCATCCCGGTCGCGTCCGGCGCCGCGTCGCGTGCGTCGGGCGCGCCGCCGAACGCCCCCCGGCGCAGGTCCTTGAGCACGCTGCGCGAGACCCACAGGAGGAACAGGTAGAGCACGGCGAGGAAGGCGAACTTCAGTCCGACGGAAACAGGTTCGAGCATGGAAGCTCCAGAGAGCCTAGTGCGCGGGCGCGATGCGCAGCGGTGCCCGACGCGGTTTGGATCATTCGAGCTCGAACACGATCTCGGCGGTGCCGAGCACGATCCGGTCGCCCGCCATGAGCGGCTCTGCACCATCGATGTCGCGGCCGTTGATGCTCACGCCGTTCGTCGATCCGAGGTCGGTGATCGTCCAGGTGCCTGCCGCGCCGGGCAGCACCTTGGCGTGGCGCCGCGAGACGTTCCCGTCGGCGAGGACGACGTCGCACTCGCGGCTGCGCCCGACGAGCGCCCCACCGGGGGGAATGACGTGGCGCCGGCCTTCGGCGAGCAGCAGCGCCCGCGTCGGGCGCGTGCCCTGCGCTTCCTCGACCGGCGCACGGATCCGGCCGGCGGTCGAGTAGATCATCGTGTTGCCGTGGTCGGCCTGCGCGGGCGCCCCGTCGCGCTCCTCCGAGGGCCGCACCTGCCGCGTCTGGATGCCGAACTCCCCGAGCGCCAATTGGTCGTCGGTGCGGAACTCGATCTGCGGTCGCGACAGCAGCGCGAGCTTCTCGCGCCGCGCGTGCTCGAGCAGGTACGCGCCCAGCTCCTCGATGAGCGACTTCTCGACACCTTCGAAGCGCTGGCGGTCCTCCATCGAGAGCCACACGACGTACTCGTTGGGCACGTAGACCCGCGAGACCGAGACCGTCTTGTGCTCGTCCATCTCGCGCGCGAGCTTGCGCGCGAGCTCGACCGGCCGCACCTCGGAGCGAAAGACGCGCCCGAACGTCCCCTCGACGAGGTCGGTGAGCTTGGCCTCGAGGTTGCGTAAGACGCTCATCTAATTCGCTCATGCTACGACTGCGCGCCTCACGCCCGCCCCCGCAGCGCGCGTGCGGCGACGGCGATCGCCGCGGCTGCGACGGCGGCTGTGACGAGCCCGCGCGGCGGATCGAGCACGAGCGCCTGCGCCAGCGCCTGCGTTGCCGCCGCGAGCGTCGCCGCCCACGCGGTTGCGCCGACGATGTCCAGCGCCGCCGATCGCCCGCGGACGAGCACCGGCAAGAGCAGGGCGGCGATCGCCCAGAGCACCGCCACAGCCAGCGCCCCCCCGGTCAGCAGCGGCCACACGGCATCGCGCGCGGCGTCCACGGCGGAGCCCTCCCACGTCGCGCGCACCGCGACGCCGTGAGCGGGTCCCGACATGAGCCGGCGCGATGTCAGCGCCTCGGCGAGCGCGAGCCACCAACCGCCAAGCGCGCCCAGCCCGGCCCGTACGGTCCAGCGTTTGGCTTGCCCGGCGAGCGCAGGCCACGCCCCGGCGAGGCCGGCGACGCCCAGCAGCGGTGCGAGGGCCGGCAGCGACCACGAGCTGCCGCTGAACGGCAGCACCAGCGCGACCGGCGCGGCGGCGACCGCGACGAGGAGGGCGATGCCGGGCGCCGCGACGGCCAGCCAGATGACGAGCGCCCCGGCCATCAGCAGCCAGCCCAAGCGCGGCAGCACCAGGATGGCGACGCCTGCGGCGCTCGCGCCGGCGGCGGGTTGGAGGGCTGGTTCGGGACCGAGCCACGCCAGGGAGGCGCCGCAGATCGCCGCGGCTGTCGCGCCGGCGGCGACGCGCGCGGCGAGGCGCGTGCGCGGCGGGTGCAGCGGCTCCTGCGCGTGCCGCCGCCTGCGCGTGCGGCGGCGTTCGGGCTGCGGCGGGCTGAGCGGCTCGGGCGCGAGCTCCGCACGGCGATCCGGAAGGTCCGGTGGGCGCGGCAGGTTGCGCGTCAGCTCCGCCTCGGCCGCGTCCCAGCGATCGCGCGCCGGCTCGCTGCGGCGGCGGTCAACCGCCGTCTGTGCGCGTCCCGGCTCGGCGCGCGCGTCCGGCGGTCCTGCGAAGGCAATCGGTCCGCGCTGGTCGGCCACCTGCTCGATGGCCTGCGTCAGCGCGGCTCGCAACGTGACCAGTCCTGCGCGCGCCGGGGGCGCTGGCTGCACGGCCGCGTCGATGGCGCGGCATAGCCCGTCCGGCAGGTCGCGCCGCGCGCGCTGCAGCGCCGGCAGGCGCATCCCGACCCGCCGCGCGGTGGCGGCCGGGTTGCCGGCGCGGATCGGGTTTGCGCCCGCGAGCGCCTCGTAGAGCACGACACCGAGCGCATAGACGTCGGCGCCGCCGTCGACCCGCTCTCCGCGTGCCTGCTCAGGCGCCATGTAGGCGAGCGTCCCGATGATGTCGCCGGTGCGCGTGAGGACGTCGTGATCGGCCATCCGCGCGATCCCGAAGTCCGCGAGCTTCGCGGCGCTGCCGGCGACCTCGGGATCGTCCGGGCAGAGGATGTTCGAAGGCTTGACGTCGCGGTGGACGACGCCGCGCGCATGGGCGTGCTCGAGCGCCGCGCAGAGGGCGGCGCCGATGCGCACGGCGTCGCGATCGGACAGCTCGCCGTCGCGCAGCAACTCGGCGAGCGTGTGCCCGTGCACGATCTCCGACACGAGGTAGACCGCCTCGTCGTCGCGGCCGGACTCGTAGAGCGCCACGATCCCCGGGTGCGACAGCCGCGCGGCCGCGAGCGCCTCGCGCTCGCCGCGTCCCTCCGGATCGTGCTGCACCGCTATCCGCTTGACCGCCACCTCGCGCTCGAGGTGCTCGTCCCACGCGAGGTAGACGACGCCCATCCCGCCGGCCCCCAGCCGGCGCCGCAGCTGGTAGCGGGCGAGGACGATCTCGCCCGCCCCAGCGGCGGGTCCAGGCGGGTGGGCGTGGGACACCGACTCTGCTTTCGGCGTGCTCGACATGGGCTCCTTGCGTTTGCAGGGAGGAAAACACCAGCTGGCGGGAAAGTTGCAGCCTGACCGTCGCGCCTGATGCGCGGTCATACTGAGCCATCGGCGATCCCGCCAAGGAGCGGACCTCCTGTCCTTCTTCGAAGATGATGAGCCCCGGACGACCCGTACCCGGCCGCGACGTCCCGCGGGCGCAGCGGTAGGGCCAGGCGTCGATCCGCAGCAGCTCCTCGTCCGCCGCATCGCGGCGGCGGGCATCGGCTTGCTCGTGCTCGTGCTGCTCGTGCTCGGGATCAACGGCTGCCTCTCAAGCCGCCGCGATCAGGCGCTCAAGGACTACAACCGCAATGTGTCGACCCTCGTCCAGGAGGCGAACTCCAACACCGAGACGTTCCTTCAGACGCTGACCAACGGCGGCACGTCGTCGACCGGCATCCAGTCCGACCTCAACCAGCTGCGCTTCCGCGCCCAGGGCGAGACCAAGCGGGCGCAGACGATCGACGTGCCGGGCGAGATGAAGCCCGCGCACCGCAACCTGATCCTGTCGCTGTCGCTCGTGCAGGAGTCGATGGGCAGGATCGCCGAGAAGATTCCCAGCGCGCTCTCCACCGACGCCGCCGCGGCCGAGCCGGCGGTGATCGGCATCGCCGGCGAGATGCGCGCGTTCGACGCAGCCGACGTGGTCTACAACCGACGCACCGCGACGCTCATCAAGGAGGTGCTCGACAAGCGCCAGATCGGCGGGCAGGTGATCGCCAACAGCCGCTTCCTGCAGAACCTCGGTTGGCTGCAACCCTCGACGGTCGCCAAGCGCATCAACGCGCAGGCCGGCCGCGGCGCGGGCACCGGCGGCACCGCCGAGCCGGCGCCCGGCCTGCACGGGCACGGGCTGCTGGGGGTCTCGGTCGGCGATGTCACGCTGCAGCCCAACGCGCCCAACCGGATTCGCGTGAGCTCGAACGTGACCTTCGACGTGAAGTTCGCCAATCAGGGCGACAACGCAGAGACCGACGTCAAGGTCCGCATCCGCATCCGTGGCGGCGGCAAGCCGATCACCGTCCAGAAGGTCGTCGACCAGACGATGCCCAAGACCGAGACGACCGTCGCGATCCCGCTTGGCCAGGCGCCGCCGATCGGCACCGCGGTCACGATCACGGTCGAGGTCGCGCCGGTTCCGGGCGAGAAGAACACCGCCAACAACACGCAGAGCTACCCGGCGATCTTCGAGCGCGGCTGACCGCTCCAGCGGCGTACGTTGCTCGACCGCAGCCGTAGCCAGAAGATGGCCTGTCCTCGCTACGACAGCGCGCCGTTGCTCGACCGCAGCCGTAGCCAGAAGATGGCCTGTCCTCGCTACGGTTTGGCGCGATGGCCACGGAGTTGACTTCAACGGTAGGGATCGTGGCGCTGGCCGCCTGCGCCGTCGCGCTCGTCGCGCTCGTCGCGGCAGCCCTCCTGTACCGCCAGCTGCGGCGCCTGCGCACCGATCAACGCGCCGTTCTGGGCGACCATGGAACCGATCTCGTCGCCCACGCAGCAGCACTCGACGCGTCGTTTCGCGCCCTGCACGACTACGTGACCGACGTGGTGCAGAAGCTCGACGGGCGCGTCGGCGTCGCCGAGCAGCGCCTGGACGGGGCGATCGCCCATTGGGGGCTGATCCGCTACGACGCCTACAACGAGATGTCGGGGCGCCAGTCGACCTCGATCGCGCTGCTGGACAGCTCGCGCTCGGGCGTCGTGCTGTCGTCGATCCACCACCGCGATCAGGCCCGGCTCTACGCCAAGCAGGTCGACAAGGGCCGCGGCGAGCTGCGGCTGTCGCCCGAGGAGGAGGAAGCCCTCCGCCTCGCGCTGGCCAGCTGATGCGGCTCGGATATCTGGGGCCCGAAGGCACCTTCTCCGAAGAGGCAGTCCGCTCCGCTCCGGAGGCGCAGAGCGCCGAGCTCGTCCCTCTGCCGACCGTGCACGACACGGTCATGGCCGTCGACGACGGCACGGTGGAGCGCGCCGTCGTCCCGATCGAGAACGCCCTGGAGGGCGCGGTCGCCGTGACGTTCGACACCCTCGCCGACGACGGGTCAGCCGTGCTGATCGTGGGCGAGGTCGTCATCGCGGTCTCCCCGTGCTTGATCGCGCGCGAGGGTGTCGCGTTGGATCAGATCGAGCGCGTCGTCTCCCATCCACAGGCAACGTCGCAGTGTGCGCGCTTTCTGCGCCAACGCCTCCCCCGGGCGATCGTCGCATCGGCCTCCTCGACGGCCGAGGCGGTGCGGATCGTCGCCGCGTCGGGCGAGCCGTGGGCGGCGCTGGGCACCCGCCGCGCGGCCGAGCTGTATGGCGCGAGCGTCCTCGTCGACGCCGTCGAGGACGAGCCCGGCAACGCGACGCGGTTTGTGTGGCTCGCGCGCGAGGCGGCCCCACGCGACCCGTCGCGGCCGAGCAAGACCTCGCTGACCTTCTGGGGTGCCGGCGACACGAGCCCCGGCTGGCTCGTGCGCTGCCTGTCGGAGTTCGCCTTCCGCGGCGTGAACCTCACGAAGATCGAATCGCGGCCGCTGCGCTCCCAGCTTGGCCACTACCGCTTCTTCGTCGACTGCGCGGGCGACGCGCGCGAGGGTGTCGCCGCCGAGGCGGTCGAAGGGCTTCGCAAGCATTGCGAGCAGGTCCGAATTCTGGGGTCCTATCCCGTCGCCGGCTCAGGCTGACGGCAGAGCTCCGACGGGCGCCGAGACTCAAATTAGCTGCGCGGTCGCAAAACGTCGTCACATACACGTTGCACGGTTCCATCGTCGCGACCCCTAGACTTCCGCCGGACACCATGGCGAACCCACCCACGCGACCAGGCCCAGCGGGGTTCGCGCCGCATCCGGAGCACCGGCGGCGCGGACGTGAGTCTGGTCGTGTGCTCGTCCTCAACGCCACCTACGAGCCGATCAACGTCTGCACGGTTCGCCGCGCCGCCGTGCTCCTGCTCAAGGAGAAGGCGGAGATGATCGAGCACTCCAGCTACGAGCTGCGCTCCGAGCATTCGACGATCCCGCGCCCGGTCGTCATCCGCCTCGTGACGTTCGTCAAAGTGCCGCGCGACACCCACCGGCGCAAGATCACCCGCCGCGCGGTCTTCGCCCGCGACGGCTGGACCTGCCAGTACTGCGGCTCGAGCGCGAACCTCACCGTCGACCACGTCATCCCGCGCTCCAAGGGCGGGACATCGACGTGGGAGAACATCGTCGCCTCGTGCGCTCCGTGCAACCGCCGCAAGGGAGACGCGCTGCCGCAGAAGGCCGGCATGCATCCCCGCCACCCGCCGCGCGTCCCGCACCCGCAGGTCTTCATCCACGTCGCGAGCCCGACGATCCCGCCGGCGTGGCGCCAGTGGCTGCCTGAAGCTGCCTGAGCGTCGCCGCGCAGGCCATCAGCGGCCTCGGGGCTGAGTCGCGGGCCGCTTTCCGCTCGCCCGGCGACGCGCGCGAACGCGACAGCCGGTCCATCCACGGCGTCCGACGGTTCGCCCACCGGGCCGATGTATCCACGGCCGCCGGTCCGCAGACTGGTCGTGGTCGATCCGAGAAGGGCTCGACGCCACCGCACCCGAACGAGGAGGCGCCGACCATGCGCGTTATCCAAACCAACCAGCCCCGCCACCCGAAGGCCGGCCGGCCCGAGACGCAGCGCCCGCGGCCTCGCCCGCGGCGGCTGCTGAGCCTTTACGACAAGCCACGCCCAGCGGCGAAGTAGGCCGCGGGACGCGCGGTCCGGCCGCGGCGCGGGTGCCGTGGAGCACGCCCGGACGCACGAAGGGCGCCGTGGAGACGGCGCCCTTCGCGACTACATGACTGGACTAAACGCCCGAGCAGGAGTGTTCTACCTGCCGGTGGGACCAGTCCGGCGCCCCGCTCGGGGGTGGCCCGGTTTGGATTCGCTGGTCAAGCCAGCCTTCCCGACCTAGCGGCCGAGCACCTCCAGGGTCCCGCAAGAACTTGAGCTGATTCGGACCACCTCCTTTCTCTGGTCCAGGCAGCGTAGCGGACGTCGCCGACGTTCGCCGAGTCATCTGGCGCCTTCGCCCTCGCCATCTTCGATCGCGCCGTCCGGACCGCCGTCGACCATGTCGCGATCCGGGGCGAGCGTGACGCCGTTGCCGTTGTCCGGCGCCGACTCGACGACGAGCGCGACCGCAGAAACGAGGTCGTCGTCCTTCATGTTCATGAGCCGGACGCCCTGCGCCAGGCGCCCGTAGCGGCTGATCCCGCGCACCGCGGTGCGCTGCACCATCCCGCTCTGAGAGATGAAGACCAGCTCCTCGTGCTCGCGGACCACGAGCGCCCCGGCGAGTGCGCCCTTGGCGTCGGTGAGCTTGATCGTCCCGACGCCCATCGCGCCGCGCTTGGTCTTGCGGTACTCGGCGATCGAGGTGCGCTTGCCAAAGCCGTTCTCGGTCACGACGAGCAGCTCCTGGTCGTCGCGCGCGACGTCCATCACGCGCACCTCGTTGTCTGGCTGCTCGACGTTCATCCCCCGCACGCCCGACGTGTCGCGCCCCATCGGCCGCACGTCGCCCTCGTGGAAGCGGACCGCCAGGCCCTTGCGCGAGACCATGAGGATGTCGTCTTCCCCGCTCGTGCGGCGCACGCTGACAAGCTCGTCGTCGTCGCGGATGTTGATCGCGATGATCCCGTCGGCCTTGATCGGCGTGTTGTAGGCGCCGAACTCGGTCTTCTTGACGATCCCGCGCTTGGTCGCGAACACGAGGTACCTGCCCTCGGCGAAGTCGCGGGTCGCGAGCACTGATTGGATGCGCTCGCGCTCGCGCAGCGGCAGCACGTTGACGAGCGCCCGGCCTTTGGCGGTGCGCGACGCCTCGGGCAGCTCGTAGACCTTCGATCTGTAGACCTTCCCGCGGTTGGAGAAGAACAGCAGGTAGTCGTGGCTCGAGCACACAAAGAGGTGCTCGATGTAGTCGCCGTCCTTCATGTCCATCCCGGTCACGCCGCGGCCGCCGCGCTGCTGCGCGCGGTAGGTCGTCAGCGGCAGCGACTTGATGTACCCCGAGTGCGTGATCGTGATCACCATCTGCTGCTCGGCGATCAGATCCTCGATGTCGATCTCGTCCTCGGAGTCGGTGATCAGCGTGCGCCGCTCGTCGCCGAAGCGATCGGCGATCTCGTCGAGCTCCTCCTTGATGATCGCGAAGACGTGCGCCTCGTCGCCGAGGATCGCGCGCAGCTCGCCGATCCGCTCGACCTTGTCGTCGTGCTCGGTCTTGATCGAGCCGGCCTCCAAAGCGGTCAGCTGCGACAGGCGCAGGTCGAGGATCGCGGACGCCTGGATCTCCGTCAGCGCGAAGCGCTCGACAAGCTGCTCGCGGGCGCTGCTGCGGTCGCGCGACGCGCGGATCAGCTCGATGATCGCGTCGAGGTTGTCGAGCGCGATCAGCAGTCCCTTGAGCACGTGCACGCGGCGCTCGAGCACGCCGAGCTCGTGCTTGGTCCGGCGGACGACGACCTCGCGCTGATGCTGGACGTAGTGCTTGATGACGTCGCGCAGCGAGAGCGTGCGCGGCACGTTCTCGACCAGCGCGACCATGTTCACACCGAACGTCGTCTGCAGCGACGTGTGCTTGTAGAGCTGGTTGAGGACGACCTCCGGGATCTCGTCGCGCTTGAGCTCGATGACGATCCGCATGCCACCGCGTTCGGAGGAGTGATCCTCCAGGTCGGAGATCCCGCCGATCTTCTTCTCGCGGACGAGCTCGGCGATCTTCTTGATGAGCCCGTTGTCGCCGCCCTTCTTCACCGCGTAGGGCAGCTCGGTGACGATGATCGCCTCCTTGCCGCGGCCGACGTCCTCGATGTGGGCCTTGCCGCGCACGCGGACCTTGCCGCGCCCCGTCTCGTAGGCGTCGAGGATGCCCTGGCGGCCAAGGATGATCCCCCCGGTGGGGAAGTCCGGCCCGGGCATGTGGCGCATGAGCGCAGGCGTCTCGATCGCCGGATCGTCGATGTAGGCGATCACCGCGGCGACGACCTCGCGCAGGTTGTGCGGCGGGATGTTCGTCGCCATGCCGACGGCGATCCCCGAGGAACCGTTGACGAGCAGGTTCGGGAACCGCGCCGGCAGCACGACCGGCTCGTTCTTGCGCCCGTCGTAGTTGGGGGTGAAGTCGACGGTGTCCGCGTCGAGGTCGCGCAGCATCTCCATCGCCATGCGCTCCAGGCGGGCTTCGGTGTTGTGGCTGACGAAGCCGTCGGTGAGGAACGAGTGGTCGGCGGCATCGACGCGTATGGAGTAGACCGGCGCGATGCCCGCGTCCTCAACGCAAGCGACCGACGCGTAGTAGTAGTCGCCGCTGACGAGCGGCTTGACGACGCAGCGCGTCTCCTCGCAGACGATGCGCTCCATGATCGCCATGCCGTCTCGCTCCCAGCGCTCGATGCGATCGACGTTGTGCTTGCGCAGCCATTCACGGTCGGTCCAGTGCCCGCCGCTCGCGGCGCGGATGTAGGCGGCGATGAAGGGGACGTGGTCATGGCTCAGCGCGCGTCTGGTCAGCGAAATCGTTTCGAGGTCGCTGCGCAGCTTGCGTTGCTTGGCGCCCAGAAACCCGATCCGTTCGCCGAACAGCCTCGCGTCGCGCCCGTTGGTGATCACGACCTTGTGCTCGCCGCATGCGGTCGGCCCGCAGAGTCGGCTGATCACGCCGAACTCGAGCAACAGTCGCTGCACGTCGGCGGCGAGGCGCTTGCTGTAAGACGAGTAGGACACCTGGATCGTGCTGCGCGGCAGCAGCGACGACGAGCCGTCGCCGGTGAACAGCGCTTGCAGGAACGCGCGCTTGAACGCGGCCGACCCCTGCCACACGCGTTCGGGCACGTGCGTGGCGCGGCTGGCGTAGCCGATGAGACACCGAAGCGGCGAAGCGCGCAGGCTCGACAGATCTTGGATGTCCAGTTCGCGCAGGCGGCCGCCGGAGCGGATCGTTCGCTCGAGGACGTAGCGCCGACCGCCCACGTGGCGGTCATACGCAGCGAGCACGCGCGCGAAGAACTCGTGGTCGACGTTGTTGAAGCCAGCGCTCCTCTCGCTGACGAAGCCCTTTGACACGAACGCGCCAAGAAGCTCGGCCACGCCACGCTCATCGCTTCCGAGCTCCACACCGGGTACGCGGGGCGAGCGTGCGATGAGCACCCGATCCCCGGGCGAGATCTCGTCCAGGCGCTTCCACAGCAGCAGCGGCACGCCCAGCATGTCGACGAGGCAAAGAACCGGGTGATTCAGCGTGCCGGTGAGCGCGTAGCCCTCGCGCGTGAGCATGCGCACGGTCGGATGGTCGCCGCAGTGAAAGATCCTCGACACTCGCACGCAGCGTCCGAGGCGATCGTGCACGAGCAGGTCGGCATCGCGCTCGCTGTCGGGCGCGAGGCCCTCGGCGAGCTCGGCTATCCGCACGGTGCCCTCCGGCGTGGCGACACGCGTGTCCCCCACCACGCAGTAGCGCATCGCGGCCGGAGGATCGTCGTCGATCGAACCGAAATTGCCCTGACCGTCGACGAGCTCGTAGCGCATGGAGAACTCCTGCGCCAGGCGCGCGAGGGCGTCGTAGATCGCGGTGTCGCCGTGCGGGTGATAGTTGCCCATCACATCGCCGACGATCGACGCGCACTTACGGTAGGGCCGCGTGGGCCCCAGGCCGTTCTCGGACATCGAGAACAGCACGCGCCGGTGAACCGGCTTCAGACCGTCGCGGACGTCCGGCAGCGCGCGCCCGACGATGACGGACATCGCGTAGTCCAGATACGCCGAGCGCATCTCGTCTTCGAGTGCGCGCGGCTCGACGTTTCCGCCGCTGAGCGTGTCGATCGAGCTCATCGCCTACACATCCAGGTTGGCAACGAGGCGGGCGTTGTCCTCGATGAACTGGCGCCGCGGCTCGACCATGTCGCCCATCAGCGTCGAGAAGATCTGATCGGCCTGCGCGGCGTCCTCGATCCCGACCTGGGCAAGCGTCCGCGTCGCCGGGTCCATCGTGGTGTCACGCAGCTGTGAGGCGTTCATCTCACCGAGCCCCTTGAAGCGCTGCAACGTGATGCCCTTCTGCGCGACGGAGAGGACACCCTCGCGCAGCGCGTGAAACGACGCGGCATCCTCAGTCACCTCGACGAGGCGGACCATGAACGGCGGGCGCCCCGCGAGCTCGATCAGCTGGCCGTGCACCCGCGTGAAGTTGCGATAGTCCTGCGCGGCGAACAGCCGGCGAGGGATCGGCAGCATCCGAGCCAGGCCCGTCTTCGTCTCCACCGCGCGAACGATCAGGTTGACCTCGTCGTCGCGCACGAGCGTCGTCTCGTAGGGCGCGTTCTCGATCCCGTCGCGCTCGATGAGCTCGATCGCGGCATCGACCGAGGCGATCTTCTCGTCCAGAACACCGGATTCCTCCAAGAACGTCACCGTATCGTTGCCGTACTCCGCGCGCAGCGTCGAGGACCAGCCCTCGTATTGCTTGAGCAGCCGCGAGAAGCGCTGCCAGCGCGGCTCTGTGAGCTTGAACTGCGTACCGTGTCGATCGAGCACGAGTGTCTTCTCGAATTTATCTGACAACAGGATCTGCTCGAGCTCTGAGTCCTTCTCGACGTAGCGCTCGTTGCTGCCCTGCTTGAGCTTGTACAGCGGCGGCTTTGCGATGTACACGTAGCCCGCCTCGATGAGCTGTGGCATCTCACGGAAAAGGAGCGTGAGGGCGAGGGTGCGGATGTGAGCACCGTCGACGTCGGCATCCGTCATGAGAATGATCTTGTGATAGCGCGCTTTCTCTATCGTGAACTCGTCCCGCACGCCGGTCCCGATCGCGGTGATCAGCGCCTGGATCTCGGTGTTCTTGAGCACCTTGTCGATGCGGCTCTTCTCGACGTTGAGGATCTTGCCGCGCAGCGGCAGGACCGCCTGGGTGTTGCGGTCGCGACCCTGCTTGGCCGAGCCGCCGGCGGAGTCACCCTCGACGATGAACAACTCGGCGAGCGACGGATCCTTCACCGAGCAGTCCGCCAGCTTGCCGGGCAGCGTCGAGTTCTCCAGCGCGGACTTGCGCCGGGTCAGATCCCGCGCCTTGCGCGCCGCGGCTCGCGCCTGTGCCGCCTGCACGGCCTTGCGGATGATCGCGTTGGCCTCTGGCGGATTCTCCTCGAGGAAGTCGCCCAGCCGGTCGTAGACGATCGAGCGTACAAACCCCTCCATGCCGGGGTTGCCGAGCTTCGTCTTCGTCTGGCCCTCGAACTGCGGGTCGGTGAGCTTCGCGGAGATGACGGCGGTGAGCCCCTCGCGCACGTCCTCGCCGGTGAGGTTGTCGTCCTTCTCCTTCAGCAGGCCGCGAGCCTTGGCGTAGCGGTTGAGCACCGTCGTCAGCGCCGAGCGAAAGCCCGACAGGTGCGAACCTCCCTCGTGCGTGTTGATGTTGTTGGCGAAGGAGAACACCGACTCCTGATAGGTCGTGTTCCACTGCATCGCGACCTCGAGCGCGCCCTCGTCGCTGTCGCCCTCGAAATAGACGACCTTGCGGCCGATCGACTCCTTGTTGGCGTTGAGGTGGCGAACGAAGTCCTCGATGCCGCCGTCGTACTTGAACTGGGCCGACGAGCCCTCACCGCGCTCGTCGACGATCGAGATCCTCAGGCTGCGCGTGAGAAACGCCGTCTCGCGCAGGCGCTGCTCCAGCACGGAGAAGTCCAGGTCGGTCGTCTCGAAGATCTCGGCGTCGGGCAGGAACTTGATCGTCGTGCCGGTGTCGGACGTCGGCTCGCCACGGCGCAGCGGGCTCGCCGGCTTGCCGCGCTCGTAGTCCTGGCGCCAGACGTAGCCGTCGCGCCCGATCTCGATCGAGAGCTGCTCGGAGAGCGCGTTGACGACCGACACGCCGACGCCGTGCAGCCCGCCCGAGACCTTGTAGCCGCCGCCGACGCCGAACTTGCCGCCGGCGTGCAGCATTGTGAGGACGACCTCGACCGCCGGCCGCTGCTCCTTCTCCATGAGGGCCACCGGAATCCCGCGACCGTCGTCGGCGACCGTCACGGAGTTGTCGGGGTGAATCGTGACGGCGACCGTCGAGCAGTGGCCCGCCAGAGCCTCGTCGACGGAGTTGTCGACGACCTCGTAGACGAGATGATGCAGGCCGCGCACGCCCGTGGACCCGACATACATTCCGGGCCGCTTGCGCACCGCTTCCAGACCCTCCAGGACGGTGATGTCCGCAGCGTCGTATGAGGTCTCGCCGGTCTTGCCGTCGAGCTTCTTGTCGTCCTTCGCCACGAATCCTCCGAACGTGAAGAAGCCCCGGGTTCGCGTCGGTGTGCGACGTGCCCGGGGCCGTGCAACAGCTTGTCATAAGGTTAGCACAAGGTCGTCACAAACCGGGCTCGGGAAGTGCAACGAAATACCTGCAAAACGCGCGAAAAACAGCGCGGAGCGCGGGCCTGGTGCGCGGAGCGGCGGGGTTGGCTCGCGACGAGGGCCCGCCGGCACGATCGGCGCAGCCCATCGGGCGCCCATCCGCGGTGCCGCGCGGCGTCCGGGGGCCGATCCTTCTAGTCGCGGCCGCGACGCCCTGGCGTCGCCACACAGCGCACGCGGTGAACCCGCTCGGAGCCCAGCGCGCCGTTGAGCGCAGCGACGAGGACGGGGCCCATGAGGTCGATCTCCTGCATCCACACAGCCGACGAGCACAGCAGCGTCACGCTGCCGTCGCGCTCGGAGATCGGGCTCGCCTCGCCCGCTATCGCCGGTCCGGCGGCCGCCTCCCAGACGCCCTGGACGTCGGCGAGCAGCGTCGCGGGAGCCAGCCGGGCGGTCAGCGCCTCGACGGCAACGCAGGCTTGGCGCGGAGCGCTGCGACGCACTAGCACCGCACCTCGCTCGGCGGCCGCGACGGGTCATATCCAGCGTGAGCGGTCACGGCTCGTCCTCCCTACGCCGCCACCGCGCCCTGCAGTACCGCCCCGGCGACCACCGCGAGACGCGTGACCCCCGGCTCCTCGGCGCCCGGCACGTGGGCGAGATCGGTCGTCGTCACGACGCTCTGCCCCTCGTCGCGCAGCATCTGCGCAAGCAGCGCGCGCCGCTGGAGGTCAAGCTCGCTCATGACGTCATCGAGGAGCATGAGCGGGACCGCGGCTCGCGTCTCGGCAAGCGTCTGTCGCTCGGCGAGCAGGAGCGCCAGCAGCGCCAGACGCTGCTCGCCCTGCGAACCGTACGCGCGCAACTCGCGGCCGTCGCGCAGGAACGCCACGTCGTCGCGGTGCGGCCCGTGGCCGGTGAAGCCGCGCTCGAGGTCGGAGTCGACACGCGCCGCGAGCTCGGCGGCGAGCGCCTCGGCGCTGCAGGCGCGCGAGCGCGGCCGGTAGCGCAGCTCGGCCCCGTCGCCCAGCCCGAGCGCCCCGGCGATCAGGGTGAAACGCGGTGCCAGCAAATCCAGGATCGCCGCGCGGTCGTCGCGCAGCGCGATCCCATGGCGCCCCAGCTCCGCGTTCCAGGCCGGCAGCGAGCCGCGCGAAGCACGCCCAGCCCGGATTCCCGCCAGCAGCGCGTTTCGCTGGGCGAGCGCCTGTCCGTAGGCGCGGCGGGTCGCGACCCGCGTTGGCCAGCTCGCCGCCACCACCTGGTCGACGTGCGAGCGCCGCAACGCCGGCGGGCCCTTGACAAGCGCTAAGCGGTCGGACAGGAACACGCACACCAGGGGCCGCGTCTGGACGTCCAGGAAGCGCTCGACCGGGGCTCCGTCGGCTTGAAGGCGCTTCGCCTCGCCGGGCGTGAACCCGACAGCGAGTCGGTGGGCGTCGCCGGCTGCGTCGCGGAGGTCGACCTCCACGCGTGCCGTACCCGCGTCGAACCGCACGACCTCGCGCTCGTTGGAGGTGCGGCAGGAGCGCCCGGTGCAGCCGAAGTACAACGCCTCGAGCAGGTTGGTCTTGCCTGTGCCGTTGCGCCCGTGGATGACGGTCACGCCGGGACCGAGCGCAACATCGGCGCTCGCATAGCTGCGAAAGTCGCGCAGGCGCAGGCGCGTGACGAGCACGGCCGGTCGGCGGCTAGACGTTGAGGCGGATCGGCATCATCAGGTACAGGAATCCGCTGCCGTCCGCGGACTCGATCAGGCCGGGCCGCAGGGGGCTGATGAGCTTCAGCACGAGATCGGCGCCCTCCGCTCCTTCGAGGCCGTCGCGCAGGAACTCGGGATTGAAGCCGATCTCAAACGGTTCGCCGGCGAACGGAATCGGGAGCATCTCCTGGGCCTCGCCGATGTCCGGTGTCCGCGCCGAGACCGTCAACTCACCTTCGGTGAAGCGCAGGCGTAGCGGCGCGTTCTTCTGAGCCATGAGGCTGATCCGGCGTACGACCTCCGTCAGCTCCGCGGCCGCGAACGTAAGCTGGTGCTCGTAGGCGTCGGGCAGCAACTGGCGATAGTTCGGGAACTGACCATCGATGAGCCGCGAGGACAGCACGTTCTGTCCGATCTCGAACACGATCTGGTTCGTGCGGACCGAAACGCGCAGCGTCTCCGCGTCGGCGGCGGCCGCGATGCGAGCGAGCTCCTGCAACGCGCGAGCGGGCACGTTCGCCTCGAAGCTGCCTTCGAGCGGCGTCGCGAGCCGGGTCTCCTTGACGCTCAGGCGGTAGGAGTCGGTTGCGACCATGCGCAACTCCGTCCCCGAGGCAGAGACGAGGATGCCCGTGAGGATCGGCCGCGTCTCGTCGCGCGAGGCGGACCGCGCCACACGATTGATCGTCTCGACGAACGCCGCCGCCGGCACCTCGACGACAGTCTCGCCGCCAGGCTCGGGCAGCGGTGGAAAGTCCTCGCCGCGCAGCGTACGGATGTGGAAGGTCGCCGAGCCGGAGACGACCTCGACGTCCTGCTCGGCGGGCCGCAGCTCGAACGTTGCCTCTTCGCCGGTCAGCGAGCGCGCGACGTCGAGCATGAGGCGAGCCGGCAGCACGACGGAGCCCTCGCGCTCCACGTTGGCGGCGAGGGGAACTCGCAGGCCGACTTCGGTGTCGGTGGCGCGCAGCTCAGCGGCGCCGTTGGTAGCACTGAGCTGGACGCCGGAGAGCGCCTGCACGGCAGTGCGCGTCGAGGCCACGCGAGAGACCACGCCGAGCTGTGCCAGCAGGTCGGCGCATGACGTCGCGAACTTCACGATGACCACCTCGGATAGAAAGACATGAAAGTCATAGAGCGTGTGCGGATGTGCAGAAGGGCTGAAACGCGCGGAGGGTGCGGGAGAAGCACGACGCCTGAGACGTGGCGCGGTGGGGAGAGTGTGTCAAGTCCGTCGGAGCCTATTCCGGCTCGGTCAGGCGCCGCTCGATCTCGCGCACGATCGCTTGGGCGTCGCCGTCGCCGGCGAGGCGTTCGCTGGCCTTGCGACAGGCATGCATGACCGTGGTGTGATTGCGCCCGCCGAAGCGATCGCCGATCGCCGGCAGCGTCGCGCCCGTGTGCTGGCGCGAGAGGTACATGGCCACCTGCCGGGCCCAGGAGATGCGGGCGGTACGGGCGGCCGAGAGCAGCTCGTCGCGAGTGACCTCGAAGGCCTCGCACGCGAGATCCTGGACGAGCTCGATCGTCGGTTGGCGGGGCCGGCGTGGGGCGTCGGGATAGAGCCCGGACAGGACTTCGTCGGCCAGCGCTGCGTCGATCGGCCGGCGGGTCAGGGAGTGGTAGGCGACGACGCGGATCAGCGCTCCCTCCAGTGCGCGCGCGTTGCTCTCGACGCGCGTGGCGATGGCGTAGAGCGCTGCGTCGTCATCGATGTCGAGGTCGTCGTGCTGGACGCGCTTGCGCAGGATCGCCAGGCGCGTGGCGAAGTCGGGCGGCGACAGCTTGGCGACGAGACCGGCCTGGAAGCGCTCGAGCAGCCGCGCCTCGAGGGCGGCCATGTCGGCCGGCAGGCGATCGCAGGTGAGCACGAGCTGGCTGCCGGTCTCGTGCAGGGCGTTGAAGGTGTGGAAGAACTCCTCCTCGGTCTTGGCCTTCTTCTGGAGGAACTGGACGTCGTCGATGAGCAGCATGTCGGTGCCGCGGAAGCGCGCCTTGAAGCCCTCCAGGTCATGTGACTGCAGCGCGGCGACGAACTCGTTCGTGAAGCGCTCAGCGCTCGTCGAGCGCACGCGCAGGCCGCCGCCATGCGCGAGCACGTAGTTGCCGATCGCGTGCAGCAGGTGGGTCTTGCCCAGGCCCGGCGGCCCGTAGAGAAAAAGCGGGTTGTAGGTCTGGCCGGGCATCTCGGCGACCGCCAGGGCCGCCGCATGCGCGAGGCGGTTGGAAGCTCCGATGACGAACTGCTCGAACGTGAGCTTGGGATGAAAGTCCGGCTGCTGCTGCTGCTCGGCGGCAGACGTCGTGGTCGTCGCAAGCGGCGCCTCTGGGGCAACGATGTCGACGCTGGTCTGCGGCCCCAGGATGGCGGCCGCGCACGATTGGATCACGCAGACGAAGCGATCGGCGACCCAGCTGCGGATCTCGTCGGGCGCCGCGAGGACGAGCCTGTCGCCGACGAGCGCGCGCGGGCGCAGCGGCGCGAGCCAGATCTCAAAGGTGGAATCCGCGACGGCTGTGCGCAACTCGGCTCGGATGAGCGCCCAGTCGTGGGCGAGCTGCGGGGTTGCGGCAGGCGTAAGCGACTCTTTCGCGGAGGGTTCCATCCAGGACGGCGAATGGCCCGTCAGGAGCCCGGGCGGCGGCGAATATACCAACGCCCCCGAGGGCGCCCCGGAGGGCTCGGCGCCGGAGCCCGCTCGTCGCGGGAAAAACCTCGGACCCGGGCGAACGAGGGTCGGTGCGCTAGCATCCCGCGCCGCGCCACGGCGTCTGTATCGACATGAAACGCACCTACCAGCCGAAGAAGCGCAAGCGCGCACGTACCCATGGCTTCCGTCAGCGGATGCAGACCAAGGGCGGCCGCTTGACGCTCAAGCGCCGGCGCGCCAAGGGCCGCAAGCGGCTGACCGTCTGACGCGGCGGCGGCGCGTCATGCCCGCTCAGCTTGCGCTGGCGACCATCTAGGCTCACTGCTCGTGGACGAGTCGCTCCCTCGCGTTGCCGACAAGCGCCGAGCTCGTCGCGGGCGTCTGTCGCGTAGTGCGGAGTTCGAGCGCGCGTACCGCCAGGGACGCTCGTATGGCAACCGTCACTTCGTGGTGTATGCGTTTCCGCGGGGTGCGCAGAGCGAAGCGCGCCTGGGGGTGTCGGTATCGCGAAAGGTCGGCGGCGCCGTCGATCGCAACCGCGTGAAGCGCCTGCTGCGCGAGGCGTTTGCGGCCGAGGCCGCCGCGGTGCCCGCGGGCCACGATGTCGTCGTCGTCGCACGCCCGAGCGCGCGTGAGCTGGCCGAGCACGCGGGTTTGGCGGGGGTGCGCGACGCGCTGCGAGAGCTGCTCGAGCAGGCTGGCCGCGCGTGAGCGTTGCAACGCGCATCGTGCAGGCGCCGATCGTGCTCTACCAGCGGGTGATCTCGCCCGGACTGCCGCGGCGCTGCAAGTTCGAGCCCACGTGCTCGGCGTACGCATTCCGGGCGCTGGGGGACTTCGGCATACTTCGCGGGCTGGTCCTGGCGACGTGGCGCGTGCTGCGCTGCAACCCGTTCAGCCACGGAGGCTACGACCCGGTGGAAGCCCAGCGCGTGTTTCGCCCTCGCTCGCCAGCCGGCCACCGTTCGCCATGACTCTCCCCGCCCTCATCGCACCGGTCCAGATCATCGTCGATCTGCTGAAGCCCGTGCTCGTGTTCTTCCACGACACTGTGGGCGTCGGCTGGGGGATGTCGATCGTCCTACTGACCGTGCTCGTGCGGGCCGCGATGGCGCCGCTGACCGTCAAGCAGTTCAAGTCGATGCGCGCGATGGCGCAGGTGGCGCCGCGGCTGAAGGAGTTGCAGGCGAAGTACAAGGACGACAAGCAGCGCCAGCAGCAGGAGGTCATGAAGTTCTACCAGGAGGAGAAGATCAACCCCTTTGCCTCCTGCCTGCCGCTGGTCGCGCAGATCCCCTTCTTCATCGGGCTCTTCTACCTGCTGCAGAGCGACCTGCGGACCGAGATCTGCGGCGCTGCGGCGACGATCGGCGGCAAGAAGCCGCCCCCGTGCGGACAGATCAACTCGACTGGCGCTGAGCAGTTCCTCTTCATTCCGGACCTCACGGCCCCGGCGACCGGCTGGGTGCTGGTGGTATTGATCGTCCTGTACATCGGATCCCAGCTGCTTTCGAGCGTGTTGACGCCGTCGGGCGGTGACCGCAACACGAAGATCATCATGTACGGGCTGCCGTTCGTATTCACGCCGATCATCATCGGCTTCCCGGCGGGCCTGATCGTGTACTGGGTGACGACGAACCTGTGGACGGTCGGCCAGGGCTATCTGCTTCGCAAGAAGCTGGGACCGATCATGCCGCCGGCGCCAGCGGGCAAGGACGGCGGTGCCGGCGAGGCGGGCGGCTTTTTGTCGAAGCTCACCGGGGGTGCTGCGGCCGCCCGCGAGCCCGCGGTGGCGGCGGCGAAGTCTGGCGCGAGCGGCAAGTCCGGGGCTCGGGCTGGGGCTGCGAAGTCTGGGGGTGGAGCGGCGAAGTCGGGAACCGTGAAGTCCGAGGGTGCGGCGGCGAAGTCGGCCGGCGGGGCTGGGAAGAGTGGCACTGGGCGAACCGGGACTACCGCGGCGAAGGCAGGCCCGAGCGGCGGACCTCCGCCACGTCCGCCACGTAAGAAGAAGAAGCGCTCGGGTCGGCGCCGGTGATGACCATCCAGGACGAAGGTTCTCCCGGCGAGGCCGTACGCGAGCTCGTCGAGCGGGTGGTGGAGGCCCTGGGGCTCGACGCAACCATCGAGATCGGCGATGACGGTGAGACCTGCACGGCCACCGTGCACGGTGAGGATCTGGGTCTGTTCATCGGCCGCCACGGGCAGACGATCGATGCGGTGCAGCACCTCGCACAGCGTGTGAGCGGCGCGCGTGCGGGCCACGGCCGCAGGATCGTCATCGACGCCGAGGGCTACCGCGAACGTCGGGAGGTCATGCTGTGCCGGCAGGCCGACCATGCCGCTGAGGATGCGCTGCGCTACGGGCGCCCGGTGGCGCTGGACGCGATGACGGCGAGCGAGCGCCGGATCGTGCACGAATATCTGCGCGACCACGGTGCAGTGCAGACCTACTCGGAGGGCGACGAGCCGGATCGGCACCTCGTCGTCGCGCCGCTGGCGACGTAGCGACGTTTCACGTTTTTCTGCCCGGTGTAACACTTCTCGACCATGCTGAGCGATGTCGAGCGCGGCCTGGTCGCCGGCGTTCTCATGAGCGAGGGCTCCTTCGGCGGCGACGGTAAGCAGCCGCACGTCATCCTTCGCAAGCACGTACGCCACGAAGCCCTCATGCGCTGGCTCGTCGTCCGCTTCCCACGCTCGCGGCTGTACGGGCCCTACCACCACGGGGACCGGTCGTACTATCAGTGGGTGGCACGCGGGCCGGCGCTGGTCCATGACGTCCTGCCGGTGCTCGAGGAACTGGTCGTCCCGGAGCTTGACGCCCATGCAGCGCAGCGCCTTCGGGAGATGGCCGAGCGCTACCGGACATACATCGCGCGGGTGCGGGCACGGGCGCCGGAGAACCGGTGAGCTCACCAACCGCCCGGCTGCGCACGCTGTCGGAGCGGTTCGGGCTGCCGGAAGGCGCGGCGGGGAAACTCGAGCCTCTCCTCGCGCTGGTGATCTCCGACCCTGCGGCTCCGACGGCCCTGCGCACTCCCGACGAGATCGTCGATCTGCACATCGCAGACGCGCTGGTCGGACTGGAGCTCGATGCCGTGCGCGGCGCGGCGCGGATAGCGGATCTTGGAGCGGGAGCGGGATTCCCGGGGCTTGTGCTAGCTACCGCGCTGCCTGCCGCGCACGTGTCGCTCGTCGAGAGTCAGAGCCGCAAATGCGCCTTCATGGAGCGCGCGATCGGTGAGATGGGGCTGACGAATGCGGCGGTCGTCTGCACGCGTGCCGAGTCCTGGGTTGCGGGTCTGGAAGCCTGCGACCTCGTGACAGCCCGCGCCCTGGCGCCGCTCAACGTGCTGGTCGAGTACGCGGCGCCGCTGCTATGTGAGCGCGGCGCGCTCGTCGCGTGGAAGGGGCGCCGCGACGGCCGCGAGGAAACCGACGGCGCGGCGGCTGCAGCGGCGACAGGTCTCGTGCTGACAGAGTTACGGCCAGTCCGGCCATGGGACGGTGCCGAGAACCTTCATCTGCACGTCTACCTGAAGGTTGCTACAACACCGAAGCAATTCCCGCGCCGGCCAGGAATAGCCAGGAAACGGCCACTACGTGCCTGAGGTTGAGGGTTTGCCTGAGGGTTCGCCACCGAACGATGTCGGGCTCCGACCGTCCCTCTCGGTACCGTAGGCGGCGATGGCCACCGTCTACGCGATCGCCAACCAGAAGGGCGGGGTGGGAAAGACGACGACGGCCGTCAACGTAGCCGCCTGCATCGCGGAGGCCGGTCTTGCAACGCTCCTCGTCGACATCGACCCTCAGGCAAACGCTACGCTCGGCCTCGGCGCCGCGAAGGACATCGAGCCGAACGTCTACGACGTGTTGGCAGGCCGCTGCGAGCTGACCGCGGCCGTGCGCGATACGGCGATCGAGCACCTGAAGCTCGTGCCGGCGCACCCCGATCTGGCCGGTGCCAACATGGAGCTCCCGCGCGAAGCGGGCGCCGAGACCCGGCTGCGCGATGCGCTGGCGGATGCGAAAGAGCGCTTCGACTATGTGTTGCTGGACTGCCCGCCGTCGCTCGGGCCGCTGACGGTCAACGCGCTCGTTGCGGCCGACCGGGTGATCGTGCCGGTCCAGACGGAGTACTTCGCGCTCGAGGGTCTCGCGGGGCTGCTCGACACGCTGGCGCTCATCCAGCGCGAGCTCAACCCGCGCCTGACGATCGCCGGGATGCTCCTGACGATGCACGACAGCCGCACGCGCCTCGCCCGCGACGTCGAGCGCGAGGTGCGCGAGCACTTCCCGTCGCTCGTCTTCGACACGGTGATCCCGCGCAACGTGCGCATCGGAGAGGCGCCGAGCTATGGGCGCCCCGTGACCCACCACGATCCCCATTGCGCAGGGGCGGACGCCTACTTCGAGCTCGCCAAGGAAGTCGTGCGGGCGGGAACGGATCGCGCATGAGCGCCGCCCAGCGCGGCATGGGGCGAGGGCTGGCGGCGATCCTGTCGGTGTCCAGCTCGGACGCGGCCGGCGATGACGATCTGCGCGCGCTGCCCGTCGAGCTGATCGCTCCCAACCCGCGACAGCCACGGCGCGCGTTCGACCACGAGGCGCTCGAGGCGCTCGCCACGTCGCTGCGCGAGCGCGGCCTACTCCAACCGGTGCTCGTCCGCCCCGTCCCGGGCGGGACCTACGAGCTCGTCGCGGGCGAGCGGCGCTGGCGGGCCGCACAGATCGCGGGACTGGCGACGATTCCGGCGTTGGTGCGCGCGCGCGACGACGCCGAGGCGCTGGAGACCGCGCTGATCGAGAACATGGCCCGCGAGGACCTCAACCCCGTCGAGGAGGCCCGAGCCTGCGCAGCCCTGGTCGAGGAGCTTGGGCTCACGCGCGAGATCGTCGGGCTGCGGGTCGGCCGCAGCCGCGTGGCGGTGTCGAACCTCTTGCGCCTGCTCGACCTGCCCGACGAGGCGCTGGAGTCACTTGAGCGCGGCGAGCTGTCGGCGGGGCATGGGCGAGCGCTGCTGCTCGCCGAGGACCACGGCGACCGGCGCCGCCTGGCGCGCATGGCAACGATGGAGGGCTGGTCGGTACGAGCACTCGAGGCCCGCGCCCGCGCTGCCAACGCTGATGCGCCGGTCCGCGGCGGCTCGAAGCGCGCGAGGGCGCCGGTACATCCCGACCAGGAGGAGGCCGCCGCCCGCATTGCCGACGAGTTCAGCGGCGTCCTCGGCGTCGACGTGACGGTCACGCCTCGCGGCTCGGGCTACCGCGTCGAGATCGCGTTCGACGGGCCCGACGACGCTCTGGCCCTTGCCCACCGCCTTCGCCCTCGCGCCACGGCCTGATCGCCCGCTAAACTCGACCGCCCTCCGGGCGATTAGCTCAGTCGGTTAGAGCGCTTCTCTGATAAGGAAGAGGTCCCAGGTTCGAGTCCTGGATCGCCCACTCCGCCTTTGCAGGGCTTTCGTCCTCCGCGCCTCGCGGCCGCCCTGCAGAAAGGTACGAAACGGGTACATCGGCGCTTCTCCCTCGCGGTCGAGGGT
>DASVPU010000445.1:0-15890 GCA_036389475.1 Solirubrobacteraceae bacterium | reverse complement strand
ACACCATGTGCCGCGGCCGCTGGAGTCCAGATTCGTGGGCGCCACATTCAGCGTAGCTGTCACGGCCGCTATCAATACCGTAACTAACAACGATCACGCCAAATCTTGGCGTAGGAGCGATACAAGCATGGCAACAACAGTAGAGACGGACACAACGCACGACCAGTTCAAGTCGATCATGCGCTTGATGAAGGACGAAGCGGACGCGACGCTCGCTTTGATCGCCGCGGGCCACACACCTGCCGCAAGTGCCCTCACCCCGGAGGTCGTCGACGTCGAAAGCCTGGCTGACGAATCGGCAAAGCTGATGCCGGATCACGCCCAGGATGCGCTGGCGCAGAAGGCTAAGCCACTGCCAGCTGATATCAAGGCCGCCTTCACGAGCCACAAGGCCGGCGGGACTCGCATTCTCAACGGCGCGCAGGCCACCACGAAGGCCGCAACCACGCAGCGGGTTGCGCAAATCAAGCAGGGCACCGGGTCGAACAAGGACTTCCGCGCCAGGCTCGGAGCGATCCGTGACAAGAACATCAAGGACTTCAAAAAGGAACAAGATAGGGTTTTCGATCAGCTCGTCAATCTTGGTGAGAAGCATCCTGAGCAGCAGAACAACATCGTCTCGCTCTTTCAGGGTGTCTCGAGATTGTTCGCGAACCTCTGGTCGAAAGTCGGAAGCTTCCTTGTGGACTTGGGCATCAAGATTCTGTCGATCGTGGGGACCGCGGTGAAGAAGGTCGTGAACTTCTTCACCGGCGCCGCCAAGACTGTCGGCAACATCTTCAGCAGCATTTTCTAGCGCCTGCCCCAACGGCACTCTCCTCTCGGCAAGATGGCCGGGGGTGAGACGGCGACCGGCACGGGCTGACCAGCTCGTGTCGGTTGCCCGCTGTTCAGGCTAGCGTCGCCTTCCCGAACGCTTCTTCTTCTTGCGCGGTGGCGGTGGCGGCGAACCGCTCGACGCGGGCTTCGCCTTCGCCAGCGCGGGCTCCTTCGTGGCTGCGCTCGCGTTCGCGCTCTTCACGCTCGCGTCGGCCGCCTCCGAGAGCTTTGCGAACAGCCGACCGCTGCCGCCCCCGGCTGGGGCGGGTTCCAACTTCGGCGCCGAGATCGGGCCGAGCTTGCGGCGCATGAGGTAGCCCTGACCGACGGTCCAGAGGTTCGTCGTGATCCAGTACACGAGCAATCCGGCCGGGAAGTCGTAGAAGAGGATGAAGATCGCAAAGACGAGCGGCAGCGCGTACATGAGCATCTTCTGCTTGGGGTCCACCGAGGACGGCATCAGGAAGCTCGACAACAGCTGCGATCCGACGTAGAGGACCATCAGCGCGGCCAGCACCCAGCCCGTCGCGCTCGCCGTCAGGTCGGGGATGAAGAGAAACTTCTCCGCGCCCGACGGCATCTGCACCTGGCCGCACGGCACGTTGCCGACACCGCAGATCTCGAAGCGCAGGTCGCTCTTCAGCAGGTAGTACAGCCCGAGGAAGAACGGCAGCTGAGCAATTGTCGGCAGGCAGGACGCGAACGGATTGATCTTGTTTTCCGCATAGAACTTCATGACCTCCTGCTGCTGGCGCTGCTTGTCGTCCTTGTACTTCTCCTGGATCTTCTTCAACTCCGGCCCGACACTCACCATCGCCTGCATCGACTTGAACTGCTTCACCATCAGCGGCAGCAGCAGCGCGCGCACGCAGACCGTCAGCAGCACGATCGACATCCCCCAACCGACCTGCAGCGTGTCGTGGAAGAAGACGAGCACCGGCCGCAGCACGTCGACGATCACTTGGACCGGCGCCCAGATGGTGGCGAAGGGTGGCGTCATGGGGATCTGGCGGGCGGATGAGTCAGTCGGCCGGCGCAGCACGCGCCCAGTCGCATCCGATCGTAGCCCCCGCGCGGGTTCGGGCTGGTGAGCGGCAGACCTCCCGCGCTGCGTCCGGGTAGATCCATCGACCACAGCAGGCACATCGCCGCTCGTTCGCAAAAGCGGCAGTACCGTTGAGTCGCATGTCCCAGATCACCCTGCACCTTGGCGACATCACCAAGGACACCGAGGCTGACGCGATCGTCAACGCGGCCAACACGAGCCTGCTCGGGGGCGGCGGCGTCGATGGCGCGATCCACCGCGCGGCGGGACCGCAGTTGCTCGAGGAGTGCCGGCTGATCGGCGGCTGCGAGACGGGCGACGCGAAGATCACGGGAGCGGGACGGCTTACGGCAAAGCACGTCATCCATGCCGTCGGGCCGGTGTGGCGCGGCGGCGCCAACGGCGAGCCGGAGCGCCTGGCGTCCTGCTACCGGCGGGCGATCGAGCTCGCGGCGGACAACGGCTGCGCGCGCGTTGCCTTCCCGGCGATCTCCGCCGGCGTCTACCGCTATCCAATGGACCAAGCAGCCGCCGTAGCCATCGCGGCGACGAGCGCGGCGATGGCAGAGCATCCCGAGGTCGCGCAGGCGCGCTTCTGGCTCTTCGATCAGCGCGCCTACGACGCCTTCGACGACGCGCTGCGCGAGGCATAACCAATGGCCGCCGCCGCAATCGTCCTCGCGGGAGGACGCTCGCTGCGCATGGGCACCCCGAAGGCCGACCTCGACTGGCACGGCTGCACGCTGCTGCGCCGGGCGGTCGGGATCGTCGGGCGCGCGGTCGACGGGCCGGTCGTCGTCGTGCGCGCGCGCGACCAGCGGCTTGCGCCGCTGCCCGACGACGTCGAGGTCACCGAGGATGAGCGCGAGGGCCGCGGTCCACTGCAGGGCATCTCCGCCGGGCTGCGCGCCGTCGGTGACCGCGCGGAGGTCGCGTACGTGTCCTGCGTCGACGCCCCCCTGCTGCACCCGGCGTTGGTCGCCCACGTCATCGGCGCCTTGGGCGCGGCGCACGACGTCGCCCTGCCGCGGGCGCACGGCTTCGCCCATCCGCTGGCCGCGGCCTACCGCGTCGCGCCCGTGACGCTCCAGCTCGACGCGCTGCTCGTGCAGGACGACCTCGGCAGCGCCGCGCTGTTGCAACGCTGCAGCGTCCGCGAGCTCGACGAGGCGGCGCTGCTGAGCGACCCGGCGATCGCGGTCTTCGATCCTGCCCTGGACTCGCTGCTGAACCTCAACGAACCGAGCGAGTACGAGCGCGCGCGGGCGCGCCCGGCGCCCGAGGTGACGGTCCGGCGCTTCGGGCGCCTTCGCATCGGGCTCGACCCGATCGGCGTCTGCGCGGCGACACTCGGTAGAGCGGCGGGCGCCGCCGGCGTCACGCTCGGCGGCGATGTCGTCGCGCTCCTCAACGGTGGCGTCGCCGCCGATCCGCACGAGCCGCTCGTCGCCGGAGATGCGGTCACGTTCCTCGCTTCGGAGAGCCGCCTCCAGCCGCAGCCGAAGTAGTCGGCAGGGTCGGGATCGTGGTACGTTCCGGCTTCTCATCCCATGGCCGGGCGCCGCGGCCCCCCGACGGCTTGCGGCGCCCGGCCGTTCTGCATCGGTCACCCGCGCGCACGTCCCGCGCCTTGGAGCGGTCGGCCTCCGCGCCCGTCGAAACGAGGTTCCGTCGTATGAGTGCACAGCCGGAGATCGCCAGCGACCCCATACTGGTCGGCGGGCCCTATTGGGAGGAGCTCTCGGTCGGCGATCTGTACGAGTTCCCAGCGCTGACGCTTTCCGAAGGGCACGCGGCACTGCACCAGTCGATCGTCGGCGACCGGCTGCGGCTGGCGCTCGACGCGACGCTGTCAGAGCGCGTCGCCGGACGCCGCCTGGCCCATCCGATGCTCGTCTGCGACGTCTCGATCGGGCAGTCGACCCTGCCGACGCAGCGCGTGATCGGCAACCTGTTCTACCGGCGCCTGATGCTCCGGCGCCTGCCTGCAATCGGCGACACCATGCGCACGACCACCGAGATCGTCGCGCTCAAGCGCAACGCCGTGAAGGAGGGCCGCAAGCCGACGGGCCTGGCCGTCCTGCACATCGTCACCACGGACCAGGAGGATCGGGCGATCCTCGACTACTGGCGCTGCGCGATGCTGCCGATCAACGACCTCGACGCCTCCGAGCCGCACGCCGACGACCTCGCGCAGTTCCCGGCCGACCTGCCGCCCGACGCCTTGGCCGCCGCGCTCGCCGGGCTCGACCTCGACGCCTACCGCAACGAGGTCCCGGGCGCGCACTTCGCCGACCTCAGCGCCCCGACGACATGGACGCTCGACGGGGGCGACAGCGTCACCGCGGCGACCGAGCTCGCACGCCTGTCGCTGAACATCGCCAAGGCGCACACCGATCCCGGAGCGCATCATTCCGGCCAGCGCCTCGTCTACGGCGGGCACACGATCGGCATCGCCGCGGCGCAGCTCACCAAGACGCTGCCCAACCTCGTGACGATCATCGGCTGGCATCACTGCAACCACCTCGCGCCGGTCTTCGAGGGCGACGTGCTGCGCAGCACCGTGCACCTCGAAGGGACGGAGCCGCTGCCCGACGGCGGCGGACTGGTGACCCTGCGCGTCGAGGTCTCGGCGCAGCGGGCCGACGGAGCACTCGATGCGGTACTGGACTGGCGACTGGTGGGGGCGATGGCATGAGCGAGGGAATTCTCGACGGAATCCGCGTGATCGAGGGCTCGGCGTTCGTCGCCGCGCCGACGGCGGGGATGACGCTCGCCCAGCTCGGCGCCGAGGTCGTCCGCTTCGACTCCCCGGGCGGCGGCCTGGACTTCAAGCGCTGGCCGCTTGACCGCGACGGCAACAGCCTCTTCTGGTCTGGACTGCAGAAGGGCAAGAAGTCGATCGAGGTCGACCTGCGCTCTGAGGATGGCCGCGAGCAGCTGTCGCAGCTCATCACGGCCCCCGGAGCCGGCAACGGCATCTTCTTGACGAACTTCCCGGCACGCGGGTGGATGAGCTACGAGAAGCTCTCCGAGCGCCGCCCGGACCTCATCATGGTCGTCATGACGGGCAACCACGACGGCTCGTCGGAAGTCGACTACACCGTCAACCCGTCTGCCGGCTTCCCAGAAGCGATGGGCCCGCGCGACGCGGCGGTGCCGACGAACAGCCTGATGCCGGCATGGGACTCGATCATGGGCGGCCTCGCCGTCGTCGGCCTGCTGGCCGCGCTGCGCCACCGCGACGCGACGGGCGAGGGCCAGCTCGTGACGATCGCGCTGTCAGACGTCGCGTTCGCGACCGTCGGCCATCTCGGACGGATCGCCGAGGTTCAGCTCGAAGGTCGCGACCAGCCGCGCGACGGCAACTACCTCTACGGCGCGTTCGGCGGCGACTTCCCCACCAGCGACGGGCGCCGCGTCATGGTCGTCGCGCTGACCGGCCGCCAATGGAAGGCGCTGAAAGAGGCGACTCAGACCGAGGAGCTGTTCTCCAGCGTCGAAGCGGCGACGGGGCACGACTTCCGCGGCGAGGCCGGGCGTTACAAGGGCCGCTCCCTCATCCGCGAACTGCTCACGCCGTGGTTCGCGGCGCGGTCGCTGGAGGAGATCCGCTCGACGTTCGAGGGCACGGGCGTGTCGTGGGGTCCCTACCAGACCTTCCGGCAGCTCGTGGCCGAAGATCCGCGCTGCTCGACGCAGAACCCGATGTTCAGCGAGGTCGAGCATCCGGTGGGGGCGTACCTCACGCCGGCATCGCCGCTGGTGTTCAGCAGGCACGGTCGCCTGCCGGCCGTGCGGTCGCCGCGACTGGGGGAGCACAGCGAGGAGATCCTCTCCGGGCTCGGCGGCGCCGGTGGCGACGCCGAGCCCGCCGCCGACCCGGCACCCGCTACGTAGCCTCGGTCACACCGAGATCCGGCACGCTATCGGGCGGCACAAGTGGTGGCCGGACCTAGCCATTCGACCAGTACGAGATCGGCGCTGTGGTACGAGCATGACATCTGGCAGAAGGATCCCCGTGTGGTGTCCGACTTGCCAGCGTGTCCATCATCGTCGCCCCACGGCGTTGGGCACGCAGGCGCGGAGGGCTCCCAGGGACGGGAACCCTCCGCGCGGCTGCTGCAGACCGAAGCGGCTCACCGCGCAGTCCACTTGGTTACGCTTTGACGCGTCGGCGCGCTAGCGCCGTCTCGTCGCATAGATCAGGGCGCGGGTAGGGCAGGAGGCCTAGGGCGTATGTTGGGAATTCAGCTGGACAGATTCGAGACGCTCGTGTTCGGAGCGCTCGCGATCAGCGTGGCCGCCGGGGTCGGCCTCGGCGTCGCCCTGCTGCTCGGCGCGTCCACGAACCCACCGAGCGCAGGCAACGTGGCCGCGCCGGCGCGGATCGGGCAGGTCGTGCGGGTCGACGAGACGACGGCACTGGCACGTCACGCGCGCGTAGCGCGTCGAAGCTTTGCCTCGACAGCCGAGAAGCTCGCGATCGCGGCGCGCGAGCAACGCGCCCAGAGCATTCGCCGCGAACGCCTCTTGCGCGTCAGGCAGGCCGCCGCCGCACGCAGGCAGCCCACGTCGGGCAGGCAGGCCGCGTCGCGCAGGCAGGCGGCCGCTGGGCGCAGGCGCGCCGCCGCCGACGGACCCGCACCCAGCTCCACCGCCAACCAGCCGGCGGTCGCCTCTGCGCCGTCGCGGCCGGCAGTCGCCCCGCCCCCGCCGCCGCCGCCTCCTCCTCCCGCGGCCAACGGCAAGCCCAGCGCGAAGCTCGTGCCCAAGCCACGCTTCACCTTCGACTCCTCGCGCTGATCGCGCCGCGTCGAGTCCTACGCCGCGCCGGGCTGCTGCGGTGGGACCGCGGCGGCGGAGGCGCTTGAGCCGGCGACGAGGCTCGTGCCGTCCTCTCGCCGGCACTCCGGTGCCGCAACGCTCGTGGCCGCGGCGCTGCGTCCATCCAGGGCTTCGGTGCCCTCGAAAGATGACGGGCCGCTGCGGGCAAGCTCGCGTGACAGCCGGCGGTCGAGGAACTCGTGTAGGGCGCGCTGGGCGATGATCGGGCGCAGCGTGTGATCGCGGCCCGGCAGGCTCTCGAGCTCGACGTTTGGCCACCGCGCCAGCCGGGCGAGCACGCCATCCTGTGCGAGCTCGGCGTGCAGCGCTTCCTCGCCGGAGAACGCGAGCACGAGTCGCGTACCCGTGTCGCGCAGGCGGTCGAGCCCACGGTCGATGTTCGTCTCGACCGGCGAGTCGCTCGCTGTCCGCCCGACCAGCAGCCGCCGCCGCATGAGATCCTGCGCGTACGCGCGCGCGATCGCGCGCATGCGCGCGACCGTGACCTCGCCGCGGAGGATCTTGCGCCACGACTCGAGCTGGCGCAGCCGCTCGACCCTGCGCCCGTCGCGCCGGCTCAGAAGATCGTCGTTCCACACGAGCGCGCCCGAGTTCACGAGCAGGACCGCGCTCACGCGGTGCTCGCGCACGGCCGCTTGGAAGGCCCAGTAGCCGCCCGAGCACAACCCCGTCAGCAGGAAGCGGTCGCCGAGGCCGCGGGCCTGGAGCATGTCCAGGATCGCGGTGACCTGGTCGACGAGCTCCGGCACGTAGAACTGCGTGACGTCGCGATAGCGGTTGGCATCGCCGTCGGCGTCGCCGATGCCCTCCAGATCGATCCGCAGCGCCGGCACACCGCGCGCCGCCCAGCGCCGTGCCGCCTCGACCCAGATGCGGTTGGGGCCCGTCCTGCGCACAGCTCCGGCGTTGAGGAACACCGCGCACAGCCCCGCCCGCGCTGCGTCCACCGGCTCGGCGAGCACGCCGAACAGCCGCCCGGCCGGGCGCTGCATTGTCAGCGATGACTCGCGCACGCGTGCGCCGTCGATCTTCAGCACGATCTCGCCGGCGCCAGCGGGAGGCCGCGCCGGCGGCGCTGCGGCCAGCGGCAGCGCCGGCGGCTGCGCGAGCCATGACGACACGCGCGCGAAGACCTCGTCCGGCGCCTGCGGGCGTTCGGGATGAAAGACCATCGCCTCCCAGCCCTGGCCCGGTCCCGTGGTGACGGCGACGCCGGCCTCCTCCAGATGGAGTCGCAGACGCGCGTCGACGCTCGCGCCCTCGCGCGGCAACAGCAGCGCGCGCCGAAGGCCACCGGTCGGCAGGGAGCGCAGGTCGATCTGCTGGAGCGCGTCGATCGTCTCCGCCGCCAGGACGAAGCCGCCCGCCTCAAGCCAGCCGTCCGGCAGTCCCGGCGCCTCGCCCTCGGCGCTGAGCGTGAGACGCGAGGCCTGCAGCTTGGAGAACGCGCGCTGCTCGCGCACGAACGTACGACCGCGCGCGGGCGCCGCCCACAGGACGAGCTCGTCGATGCGGGCTCCGTCGGCGATCGCCTTGCCGGCGACGAGGCCGCCAAGGCCCAGCCCAAGCGTCGCGATCCGGTCACAGCCGCTCTCGGCGCGCAGCCAGTCCGCCGCGGCCGTGATCGCGGCGACCCACGCCTCGACGCGCGACGCGTCGCTCGGCGCCCCGCCGCTGTCGCCCGAGGCCGGAAAGTCGAAGCGCAGCGCCATGTGCCCAGCGCGCGCGAGGTGCTGCGCCCACGCGCGCAGGCTGCGATGTGAAGCGATGGCCTCCCAGCCCCAGGGCGGGGCGATGAGCACCGCGGTCGCCAGCGGCGCATCGGCCGGCACGTGCAGCATCCCGAAGACAGCGTCGGGCTCGACGTCGAGGTAGACGGCGCGCTGCGGCAGCGTGCTCATCCGACCTCGTCCTCGCTGACGATGCGCACGCGCCCGCGGAGGTTGAGCGCGGTCAGCGCGCCGCCCGCGAAGGCGGCGCCCGGGGTGCGCGGGCGCAGCATCACGCTGCGCGTCGCGCCCGGCTCGATCGCGAACGCGTCGTCGACAGGTACGAAGCCGGGCACATGGACGCGCACGCCGTACGCGAGTCGCCGGCTGCGCACGGTCAGCCGGACGGTCCCGCCGGGCAGCGGATGCGCGCTCGCCTGCAGGCCGATGCGGTCGGCCGGCTCCGCCGCAACCGGCCTTCCTGCCGCAAAGCGCACGCTCTGCGCGAGCAGCTGCGGCCCGCAGTCGCCGTCGCGCTCGACGCTGGCCACGATGAGGTCCTGTGCCGGCGGTCCGAAGCGATACGCCCACGCCGCATCGACGAAGTGGCCGAGCAGCGTCTCGACGTCGCTCTCGTATGCGTCATGACCCGCCAGCTTGAGGCGCTGCACCGCTTCGCCGACCTGCTGCTCGAGGTCGCGGTACAGCGTGACGCGCAGGCGAGCCGACAGCGGATCGGGGCGATCGTTGGCGACATGGATGGCGACGCCCCCGAGTCCCTCGTCCGTCGTCCACACCGAGACGGGCGCAAGCGCGCGGCGCAGATGGTGAAAGGCGACCTTCGGCTCGCCGCGATGGTCGAGCACCCCCCACCCGGCCCCGGGCGCGAGGTCGCGCAGCCACAGCACGAGCCCGCCCCCGCAGGACGACGCGGTGCGCCGCCACTCGCCGAAGACCTCGGCCATGACCTCGCCGGTGACGGCGCGCGACAGCTCGAGGTAGCGCTCGTGGTCGATGCTGCGCAGCTCGACCGGATCGACGCCGTACAGCCGAGCCAGATAATGGTCGCGGATGTCGTCGAAGTCCCAGCCGCCTCCGACATCGCGCGGAACGCCGGCCTTCCAGGACGGATGGTGGGCGACCACGCTCGTGGGCGCGTGTGGCAGCAGCGCGTCGATCGCCTCGGCATCGGGAACGTTGGCGAACGCGAGGCATTCGGCGGCGAAGCGCACCCCGGAGACGCGCGCGTCCAAAAGCGGGCGCCGGTACCCGCCGACGCCGTAGTAGTTCGCCACGCCGCGGTCGGGCCGGAACGGCAGACCGTCGCCGCTGGGCGCGGACGGCACGTACACCGCATCGACCTCCGCGGCCTCGAGCAGCGCCGGCAGCCTCTCACCGAAGAACTCCCCCCGGCCAAGCTCGGGGTCCAGCCCGAGCATCGCGACCTGCTGCTCGATCTCGCTGTTGCCGCACAACACCGACAGGCTCGGGCGCCCGCCGAGCAAGGCCAGCTGCTCGGTCGCCTCCCGCTCGACCTTCCCGAGGAACTCCTCGTCGGAGAACGGATAGTCGAGGTTCGCGAACATGAGGTCCTGCCAGACGAGGATGCCGAGCTCGTCGCAAAGATCGTAGAAGGCAGGTTGCTCATAGGCGCTGGTGCCGGGGATGCGCAGCATGTTCATTCCCGCATGGCGAACGGTCTCGAGCGCCGCGCGCAGCTCGCGCGGGTCGGGCGCGAGCGCGACCGGATCGACGGGCGTCCACACCGCGCCGCGCGCGAAGATGGCGACCCCGTTGACGTGCAGGTGCAGGCCGTCGGCGGCGACGTCGTGATCGGCCCGCACGCCGGGAGCGAGCGAACGAAAACCGACGCGTCCGACATCGATGGCG
Source organism: Solirubrobacteraceae bacterium (assembly GCA_036389475.1). Classification (GTDB taxonomy): domain Bacteria; phylum Actinomycetota; class Thermoleophilia; order Solirubrobacterales; family Solirubrobacteraceae; genus CADCVQ01. The sequence continues at coordinate 5,579 of DASVPU010000445.1, read as the reverse complement.
CCGGTCTCTGACGCACAGGTGACCAGCAGCCGCACGTCGTGCAGCACCGGCTCGCCGTGCGTGTGCGGCCACCACGACGCGACCGATGCGATCCGCAGCTCGCCGCCGGCGACGAACTCCTCGCCGCTGCGCGCCAGCGTGAGCGGCGCGGCGTGGTGGCCGGACGGACCGTCGAGCTCGATCGCGACCGCCGTCGGCGGTGGCCCGCCCGGCGCGCTCAGCCGCGCCCTCACGGCGAGCACGCCGTCGCCGCCTGAGAGGCGAGGTCGCAGCCGCAGCTCGGACACGACGACGCCCCGCCGGCGCTCCAGCCACACCGGCCGCCACGGTCCGACGGCGGCCGGACCGGGAGCGAAGCCGGGGGCGCGACCGAGCAGCATCGTGCGAAACCAGCGCAGCTCGCCGTTGGAGACGAGCTTCGCGCGCCAGCGCGCGCGGGGCTTTCGCCGCTGTCGCAGCAGCGGCGTGAGCGCCCGGCAGCGGATCGCCAGCTCGTTTGAGGTCCGTAGGCGTGCGCCGACGTCGATCGCGTGCGCCGCGAACATCGAGTCGCCGGCCAGCACGCGCTCGCCGTTGAGGTAGACCTCGGCGACCGTTGCGATCCCGTCCAAGCGCAGGACGACCTGCTCGCCGTCCTGAGCGGCGGGTTCGTCGAAGCTCGTGCGAAACCACCAGTCCTGCGCGTCGAGGTCGGCGGGCGCGCCGATCCCCGCGCTGCGCAGCGCGCCCGCCGCTGTGCCCGGGACGTGCGCCGCCAACCAGCTCAACCCGTCGATGGCCACGGGATCCGGGCAAGCGTCGGGCTCGGTGGCGGCGGCCTGCCAGCCCTCACTCAGTCGCCGCACATCAGGGCCCTCGATGCGCGGCAGCGAAGCCGGGACGAGCATGCCCTCAACCAACCGCGTCGTCCAGCTCGAGCAGCGCCTCGTCCCAGGCATCGGCGAGTGCTTCGAGCGCCGGTTGCGGATCGAACTGCCGGCGGCGCGCGAGCTTGAAGCCGAGCAGCTTGCAGCCGTCGACGATGCGCGTCAGGGCGCCGCAGGCGCGGGCGGCGCGGGCGCCGAGCAACCAATCCACATGTGACGCGCAGAGCTCGAAGCCGGCGCCCGCCATGCGCACGGTCGCAAACGCGTAGGCGTGGTAGTCGGCCGCGCCTCCCTTCAGCAGCGTGGGCATGTCCTGGGCGAGCCGCTCGCCGAAGCGATGAAACGGGTTCGACGCCGGCCGCCGATCCAGATGGCGGCGTAGCAGCGCGCGCGAGGCCTCATGCAGCTCGGCCCCCGCCAGCCGCAACCCGGCGTCGAAGCGCACGATCTCCGCATACGGCGGCAGCACGTCCTCCGAGAAGCCGTCGCCGAGGCGAAACGCGCCGCGGTAGTCCTCGCCTTCGAGCTCGTGCAGGGACATGTTGTGGTAGTAGCGCAGGCGCTCGCGCGAGGTGTCGATCCCCTCCGCGGCGACCGATGTCTTGACGTGCTCGCTGCGGTAGCTCGTCGTGGCGGTGTCGGGCAGGTACCACGCATCGAGCTCGACGATCATCGTCCGCCCTGTTGCGAGCAGCTCGGCGATCTGCACCGGCAACGGCCGGTAGGGCTGCATCTCGTGGATGTCGATGCCGAACAGCTGCTCCAGATCCTCGGGATGCGGCTTGAAGAACGTCCACTGGTCGCCCTCGAAGTCCATCCTGACCGTCCAGCCCATCGCCGCCCGCGGCTCATCTCCGCGAGCGTGCAGCAGCTCGATGAGGACGTCCATGTAGCAGTTCGTCTCGATGTACGTCTGCCCCCCGCTGTGCACGGCGTGGGGACCGTACGTCGCCGGGTCGTGCCCGAAGAGGGTCACGAGGCCGCTCGTCACCGTGCTCACCGGCCCCACAGCTCGTCCCTGACCGCGGGCGACCAGCGCTCGGGATCCAGGCCGTGCCTGCGCAGCAGCCCGAGCGTGATCCGCTCCAGCCCGAAGCCCAGGCATGCGGTGTGGGCAGTCGCGCCGTCGGCGAGCGCGATGCCGAAGCTCTGCGCGAAGTGATCCTGGTGGTAGTTGAAGGAGGCGACGGCCGTCGGCTCGGGCGACGCGATCGCGATGCGGAGCTCGAACTTCAGCTCCTGTGCGCGCTGGCTGGCTGCGAGCAGCCGGCCCTGGCGCCCGAAGAACGGGTCGCTGGCGACGTCGAGCTCGGGGTCGAGCCCCACGCGGTGCAGGACCTCGATCGCGCGGTCGCGCCAGGCGTCGCGCCATGCGGCGACGGTCGCGGGCTCGCCGATGCGGACCATCTCGCGCTGGTGGAACATCTGCAGCCGAGCTGGGTCGCCCGAGGGCTCGCGGCGAAAGACGTAGGCCCCGCCGGCGTCGATCGTCGTGCCGCCGGCGGCCAGCGGACCGCGGGCGGCGATTGCGGGATAGACCGGGTAGCACGCGGCGGGAACGAGCACGAGGTCGGTCATCGTCTGATATCCGCTCCAGTCCTCGTGCCCGGCCGCTCGCCGCGCCTGCTCGGCCGCCTCGCGCTCCGAGCCATCGAACGCGAAGATCGTGCCGGCCAGATGGGGAAAGGACTCCAGGTAGCCGCTCGCCTCGAGGTGGCGGCGCGACAGCAGCGGAGGGAAGCGCAGCGACTCCGATTCGTCGGGCGCGGCAACGCGCGTGACGAGCGCGTCCAGGCGCTCTCGCACCTCCTCGAACTGCGCGCCGCGCCCGTAGACGCCTGGTGATCCCGTGCGCAGGAGCAGGCCGTGATCGAAGAGCTCCTCGAGGAACTGCGATTCGTCGCCGATCGCCGGGCGAAACTTGGCCACGAGAGCGCTAGACCTCCTTGGCGATGAGCAGCAAACTCGCGTTCGTCTGGTGGATCCGCTCGTTGGCCACCATCAGGCAGGCCGACAACGAGTCGCGCAGGTGGCGCCCGACGCTGAACGGGGTGTCGTTCTTGTAGCCGACGATCCCGCACACGCCGAGGGCGCCCTGGCAGACGCGCGGGGCCTGCTCGGAGGCCGCGATCTTGAGGTTGTTGAAGCGCAGCACCGCCGCCATCGTCGAGAGCCGCTCGCGCTCGGGCTCCTCGGATGCCTCGACGAACTCCCGCAGCCCAGAGTTGACCTCCGCGCGCAGCAGCGACAGCTCGCTCATGAGGTGCGACAGGCGCTGGGCCGTCGGCGGCGGCGAGCCGGGCTGCTTGCGAGCGGCGGCGCGCACGAAGGCGCGTGCCCGGTCGAAGGCGTCGGTCGCGATTCCGAGCCATAGGTGTGACCACAGGATGTGCGAGATGGGCACCATCGACTGCGTGCAGACGCTCGGAAACGGCGTCGGCAACACCTGCTCGGCGGGAAACCGAGCTCGCACGATGTACCCGGGCGAGCAGGTACCGCGCATGCCCAGCGGGTCCCACGTCCCGTTCTGCTCCAGCGACATCTGGTCGTTGCGCGTCAGCACGATGACCTGGTCGTTGGGCTCGGCATCGGGCGACCGACGCAGGGTCGTGAACAGATCGTCGGCATGCGCGCCGTAGGACACGGTCGGAGCATGCTTCTCGAATGTCGCGTGGCCATCGTCTCCGGGCGTCACCGCGGCCACCGAGCGCCGCATGTCTCCGCCCGTCCCGACCTCGGACGTCGCCGAGGCGATCAGGCGCTGCTCGCGGACGACGTCGCGCAGGTAGTCCTCGAACCACGGCGCATCGTCGGGATGGCGCACGATGCACGCGATCTGGATCTGGTGCATCGCGAACACCATCGCGCTCGCGCCGCAGCGCCGGCCGAGCTCGAAGCAGGCGGCCGCCAACGCCTCGAAGGAGACGCCGCCGCCGCCGAGGCCCGGCGGCACGAAGGCCGACAAGGCGCCCCGCTGGCGCATCGCATCGACCGCCTCGGCCGGAAAGCGCGCGTTGCGATCGACATCCTCGGCATTGAGGGCCGCGACCTCGTCCGCCAGCCGGCAGATGCCGTCGAGGAACGCCTGATCACGATCGACATGAAGGGTCACGCCGCCACCTCGAGCTCCGTCAGCGCCGCTGCGATCGACGCGACGCTCTCAAACACGCTGCGCTTGAGCATCGAGTCCGGAAACTCGACGTCGAAGGCATCCTCGAGCGCGAGCATGACGTTGACGCTCGCATGCGAGGTCATGCCGGCCTGATAGAGGTCGGCATGGTCGTCGAGCGTCAGCGGGTCGACGGGCATACGACCGTGATCGGCGATGATCTGTCGGATCTGATGGTTCATGTCAGTCGCGTGGTCCCAGCGAGTTCCGACCAGGGCGTGCTGCTGAAAGCCGGTCCGCCCACCGTGGCGCGACTCTCCTCAGCGTCGTGCCAGATGTAGTGATGCAGCGCGATGAAGTCGCGCGCGTGCAGGATCGCATAGCCCGACTCGTTGCGCTGCGGTGACCGCAGACGAGATCACGCTCACTTGCCCGGTGTTTCGAGACCCCGGATTCCGGCCCGCCGCTAACCGATCTCAGCGACGACGACGGCGGCGGCGAACCCGGCCTCATGGGTGAGGCTCACCGAGAGTTCGACGACGCCGGCGTCGATCGCGAGCTCTGCGGCGCGGCCGCCGAGCTCGAGGTAGACGCGGCCCGACGACTCGCGGCGCACCTCGATCGCCGTCAACGCGAACCCCTCGTCGCCGACCGGCAGGACCTTGAGCGTCGCTTCCTTGGCTGCGAAGCGCGCGGCCAGCCGCTCGGGATCGATGCCCTCCGCGGTCCGGCAGTCATCGATCTCACGATCGGTGTAGACGCGCTCGAGGTAGCGCTCGCCATGGGCGGCGCGTAGGGTCTCCTGCACAGCGTCGGCGGCGACGAGATCGATGCCCACCCGGATCGGCACAGCCAGCAGCCTCGGCCGTCGCCGAACGCTTGTCAAACGCGTCACGTTCTGCCACGTGATCGATCGGCGGGATCGGCGGTCGCCTCGATCGCCGGCGCGGGCGCATTCCCGCAGCGGCGGATGCGCGGGTGGCGTGGAATCTGAAAGGGCTTCTCGCATGGGTCGTATCGCGCCGTCTATTCGACCGGTCTCACGACCAACCTCTGCTGCCTGCACCAAACACAGGCCCGGATCGGGCAGAATGGGGACTCGCGCATCGGGGTAATGGATCAACTCAAAGGGCCCAAGGAGGCACGGAGTGGCTATATCGTCAGTCACGGATGAACTTTTGAGCTCGGAGAAGCTGGATGGGGGGACCCTTGCGGACATGCCGCCGGGCGGGGCTGACGGTATCGGCGAGCGTCGTCTGTGGATCGACGAGCTGCGCTCGCACACGATGCGACACAAGTCGCGCGGTTCGCGAACGGGCGAGCGCGCGGTGCTCGCGGTCGTGACCGCCATCAGCATCGCGTTCGCGGTCGCAAGGCTGCCGTGGCAGCAACTCGAGGTCGAGCTCGTTTCGGTCCTGGCGGTCGCTATCGCGGCAGGTCTGGGGTGGTCGTTCCGGCCCGTACGCCAGCCGACGCGGATCGCGGTGATCGGTCGTCAGCGGGCGGTGGTCGCGTTGATCGAGGAGCTTGAGATCAACGCGGTCGGCGATCATTCGACCGTGGGGTGGATCGCTTCGGATGGTTGTGTGGCGGAGTTTCCCTCG
>DASVPU010000444.1:0-8843 GCA_036389475.1 Solirubrobacteraceae bacterium | reverse complement strand
GGGTGCGGGAAGTCCTGATACCAGTCGGTGAACCCGATCTGGGCCTTGGTCTTCTCGGTCCCGATGGTCCCGAAGTAGATCTGCTGCTCGAGGACCTTCGTCTTGGCCTTGAATCCGATCTGGTTGAGCGTGTCGCGCAGGTACTCGACGATCGCCGGCCGCGGGTCCTTCGTGTTGCCCCAGACGGTGACGCTCATGCCCTTGTAGCCGGACTTGTCGATGAGCTCGCGGGCCTTGGCGAGGTCCGGCGGTCCGGCCGGATCGCCGTACGGGCACGGGTCGATCTTCTTGTAGCCGATGCGCGCGTAGGACGGCGGCAGGAAGTTGCAGGTCGGTTGCAGACGGCCGCCGAAGATCCGCTGCAGCGCCCGGCTGTCGATGGCGTAGTTGACCGCCTGGCGAACCTCCTTCTTGTCGAACGGCTTCGTCGTGTGGTTCATGAAGAACCAGTACGTGTTCGGCGGGTTGGCATCCATCCGGAAGCGGCGGTTGGTGTACTTCGCCTTGACCTCCGGCAGCAGGTCGCCCGCGGGGTCCTCGGTCATGAAGTCGAGCTTGCCGTCGATGACGTCCTGGGTCATCTTCGTCACCGTCTCCTTGACGACCGTGATCGTGTCGATGTTGCCCTTGGCGATGCCCGGAATGTCGAAGCCCGGCGTCTTCGTCAGGGCGATCTCGCGCGTCGGGTTCTTGATGTCGAGCGTGTACGGGCCGATGCCGGGCGGGGTGGACGCCTTGAACGGCGACTTCGCCGCCGGCGTCGGCGCTCCGCTCACCAGCGCGATCGCGTACAGGAACGAGCCGTTGGGCTCGGTCAGCTCGACCTTGATCTCACCGGTCGCGTCATCTGAGGTGATGCCGGAGATGTCGGCGTCGCCCTTCTTGGCCTTCAGGTACTCGGCCATCCCCTTGATGCCCGACGAGAAGGACGAGAACGGGCCGCCGAGGAACGCCAGCCGCTTCATCGTGTGCTCGAAGTCCGAGGCCTTGACGGCCGAGCCATCGGAGTACTTGAGGTTCGGTCGCAGCTTGAACGTGTAGGTCTTCCGATCCGCCGAGATCGTCGGCAACGCCTCGGCCAGGCCCGGAACGAGCTCCGAGCCCCCGGGACCGTCGACGTGCTTATAGGTGATCAACCCGGTGTAGACCAGCTGCATCACCTGGTTGGCCTGATTGGTCTGCAGGAGCACGGGGTCGTAGGAGTCTGGAAGCACACTCCCGATCCTGATCGAGCCGCCTGTCTTGGAAGCGCCGCCGCCGCTGCCGGCACTGCCGCCGCCGCCGCTCTTGTTGTTGCTCCCGCAGGCGGAAACACCGATGGCGCCGAGCGCCACCAGGGTGGCGATGGCGAGCGCACTAGCCTGCTGTCTCATGAGGAACATCCCTCCTCTTGTGGCACGCAAAGACGTGCTCGTTGGCGCGCGGCGACTACCCGGAACAACACATGCGCAATCCGCGCTCATGCATTGACCCGAGGCTACAGATACGTCCACGTTTAATCAGCAGTCAACGCGGGCAGCCCATCGATCGAGCTGGCGTTCTTCTCTGCCATGTACTCATCGAGTGCGTCCTGACCGCCCACCCGCAGCTTCTTGTGCGCCCATGCCACGAGATGCGGGCGCTTCCCCTCGTAGCTCATCAGCGGGACGCCATAGCCGCAGGAGTCCGCGATCCTCAAGACCTCGACGCGGACGATCGCGCGCCAGGCCGCGGGCACGGCAGGGTCCTCGAAGCTCGCGGCCGCCATGACCGCGGCGTAGTCGTCGTGGTCGGGCAGCAGCACCTCGCCGCGTCCATGCAGCCGAACGATCCGCGGCGGCCCCTCAAACGCGCACAGCATCACGACGATCCGTCCGTTTTCGCGCACGTGCGCGATCGTTTCGGCGCCGCTGCCGATGACGTCCAGGTATGCGACCGTCGTGGGCCCGAGCACGCGCAGCGACCCGATCGGACCTTTCGGGGAGACGTTGACGTGACCGTCCTCGGCGAGCGGAGCGCTGCCGACGAAGAACATCGGCTGGCGCGCGATCCACGTCGAGAGGCGGACGTCGATTGTGTCGTACTGGCGGCCCATGATGTATGCAAAGCGCGCCTGACCAACGTGCGCTCTTACCGTGCACGCTACTCTGCCGTCGCCGTGTTCCGCACGGCGAGGGGATCATCCGCGCCGGCAGCCTTGCCCTGCGCGCGACGTGACGAGGCGCAGGAGTTGCTACAGACACGATTGAACAGGGCGCAGTGAGCAAGCGGCTGATGCCGAAGACGCTTCGTGGCCTGGGCGCGCTCGTGCTCGTGCTCGGGGGCGTGCTGGTGGCCGTGTCGTCCGCCGCCCCCGATGCCGCACCCGATGGCGTCGTTCTCGGCAGCCACGGCGGCCCGCCGTTGATCTACGAAGGTCCCGGCGATCGCGCCCAGCTGGATGGCAACTGGCGCTATCGAAGCGACAAAGACGACGTCGGCCTCGACCAGGGCTTCCAGGCCGGCGAGTTCAAGGGCAAGCTCGTCCATGTCCCGTTCGTCCCCAACGCGTCGAACATCAGCGGCACCAGCGGCCTCGAGGCATTCCGCGGCACCGTTGGCTGGTACCGCACCCACATCGACGTGCCCAGCGACGGGTTCTACACGATTCGCTTCGAATCTGTTAATCACAAGGCGACGGTCTTCGTCGACGGCGAGCAGGCGGGCGCTCACAAGGGCGAGTACCTGCCCTTCGAGGTGCGCTCCTTTCTGAAGTCGGGCCAGACCCACTCGCTCGTCGTGCGCGTCGACTGGCGCGGGCCGGCGGCGATGAAGCGTGACGGCTGGCACCGCCTGTGGTTCAACTTCGGCGGCATCAACCGCGGTGTGAGCATCCGCCGGATCGGCCAGAGCGAGATCCTGCATCCCTACCTGCGCACGCGGATGCAATCCGACGGGCGTGCGCTCATCGACATGCGCGTGCACGTGCGCAACCACGGCGAGCCGCGCCAGCTCGGCGTGAAGGGAATGCTGACGCGCGCAGACCGCAAGGTGGAGCTCAGCTTCGCGCCGGAGCCGATCGCCAAGGATGGCACCGAGGTGCTGTCCGGATCGGCGGTCGTGGACGACCCGGAGCTGTGGTCGCCCGAGAAGCCGGACCTGTGGGAGCTCGAGCTGGAAGTGCCCGGCGAGGCGTCCTACCGCGCCCGCGTCGGCCTGCGCGAGATCAAGGCGCGAGGCAGCCAGCTGCTGCTCAACGGGCGGCCGATTCGCATGCGCGGCGCGTCGATCCACGAGGACGTCCTCGGCCGCGGCGATGCCCTGCTGCCCACCGATCAGGATCTGCTCGTCAAGCAACTCGAGGCGATCGACGCCAACGCCACCCGCGCACAGCACCCGCTCGATGTGGGCCTGCTCGAGCGCCTCGACGCGGCCGGGGTCATGATCTGGCAGGGCATCGGCCCGACCGATGCGCCGGGCGCCTGGACCTCGCGCGGACCGCAGCGCGTGCAGGTGGCCAAGGAGCGGGTGCGCACGACCTTCCGCCAGGACGCGCTGCACCCGTCGGTCATCGCCTGGAACCTTGCCAACGAGGTGGCGGGCAATGGCCATCCGGAGGGGCAGATCCCGTACGTCGACTCGATGGCCGCCGAGCTCGGGCGGGTCGATCCGGGGCGCCCTGTGGCACTGGACATCTGGGGCGCGCACCCGCCGCACGAGACGTCTGAGATCTACAAGAACATCGACATGATCGGCTGGACGAACTACATCGGCTGGTATGAATCCACGAATGCGAGCGCCGAGCAGATCCGAGGCGAGATCCGCACCCGGTTGAGCGCGATTCGCAAGGTCTTCCCGGACAAGGTCATCGTCGTCACGGAGTTCGGCGCCGAGGCCAACGGGCGTAACGTCACGACCTCGCCGGGCGGGTACGCCTTCCAGTCGCACCTGCTGGATCTGCACCTCTCGACCTACGCGAGCATCCCCAACCTCGCCGGTGCGCTGGTCTGGAACCTGCGTGACTTCGCCGTCGCGCCGTCGTTCTACGGCGGCTCGATCATCAGGCAGGTCCCGAACATCAAGCTCGTTCGCGGCGTCAACCAGAAGGGCCTGTTCGACCTGGCGTTCAAGGCCAAGCCGGCGGTGCGGGTCGTCAGCGGGCGCTTCGCCGCGCAGGCGGCTGCCGACAGCCCCTAGCGCGCCCCGCTAGCGTTGTACCTTCGATGGTGCAACGAGCGGAGGATGTCTGAGATGAGCGTGGCCGAGCAGCACCTGTGGGGCGGCGAGACGTCCAAGGCCGTCGACAACTTCCCCGTCTCCGGTGAGCGCGTCCCGGTCAGCGTCGTCCGCTGGCTCGCCGCCATCAAGGGAGCCGCGGCTCGCGTCAACGCCGACTTGGAGAAGCTCGATCCCGAGCTCGCCGAGCGCATCGCGAAGGCCGCGGACGCGATCGTCGCCGGAGAGCATGACGATCAGTTCCCGATCGACGTCTTTCAGACGGGTTCGGGCACGTCGACGAACATGAACGCCAACGAGGTCATCGCGAACCTCGCCGGCGAAGGTGCTCATCCCAACGACCACGTCAACATGGGCCAGTCGTCCAACGACGTCTTTCCCAGCGCCGTGCACCTCGCCGCGCTGGACGAGGCGACCAACCGCCTGCTGCCGGCGCTCGAGCGCTTGGAGGCGGCGTTCGCCGCGAAGGCCGCCGAATACGAGGACGTCGTCAAGAGCGGCCGCACGCATCTCATGGACGCGGTTCCGGTCACGCTGGGCCAGGAGTTCGCCGGCTACGCGGCGCAGGTTCGCCTCGGCGCGCGGCGCGTGCGCAACGCGTTGCCGCAAGTCGCCCAGATTCCGCTCGGGGGAACCGCCGTCGGCAACGGACTGAACACGCATCCGCAGTTCGCTGAGCGCATCCGCGAACGGCTGTCGCAGTCCAGCGGCCTGGAGATCTCGGCACCCGAGGATCCGTTCGAGGCGCAGGCCAACCGCGACGCGTTGGTCGAGCTGTCGGGCGCGCTGAAGGTCATCGCCGTCTCGCTGACGAAGATCGCGCAGGACCTCGCGCTGATGGGCTCCGGCCCGCGGGCGGGCATCGGCGAGCTGTTCCTGCCCGAGCTGCAGAAGGGCTCGTCGATCATGCCCGGCAAGGTCAACCCGGTCATCCCCGAGGTCGTCATGCAGGTCGGCGCGCAGGTCATCGGCAACGACGTCGCGATCACGATCGGCGGCCTGCAGGGGAACTTCGAGCTCAACGTTCGGATCCCGCTCATCGCGCGCAACCTGCTCGGCTCGATCCACCTGCTGACGACGACGAGCGGGCTGCTGGCTGAGAAGTGCGTCGAGGGCATCGAGGCCAACGCCGATGGCTGCAAGCGCTCGGCCGAGTCGACGCTCGCCGCGGCCACCGCGCTGAACCCCTACATCGGATACGACAAGGGCGCTGCAATCGTCAAGGAGGCCGCGAGCTCGGGCCGGATGCTGCGCGACGTCGCGCTCGAGCACGGGGTCGACGAGGCGACCTACGACGAGGCGATGGACCTGCGCAAGATGGCGCGCGGCTCGGGGGCGTAGGGTCGCCGCCGCGCTGCAACGCGCGCGCACTACGCTTGCGCGGTGCCATCCCGGCGATTGAAGTCCCTTGCCGAGCTTGTCGCGATCGTCGCTGTGGCGCTGTTCTTCGCGCTCGCGATCCAGGCGTTCGCGATCAAGCCGTACCTCATCCCGTCGCGCTCGATGGCGCCGACGCTGCAGGAGGGCCAGCGCGTCATCGTCAACCGCATCTCCCACAAGCTCGGCTCCGATCCGAAGATCGGCGACATCACGGTGTTCAGGCCGCCGGCAGGTGCCGACAGTGATCGCTGCGGGATCGCGGGGGAGGGACCCGGCTACTACGGCGCCGCCAGCCACCGCTCGTGCTCCCGTCCTACCGTGCAGCGCTCCAACCAGACCTTCGTCAAGCGCGTCGTCGGCCTGCCGGGCAACACGATCGCCGTGCACGACGGCCACGTGATCCGCAACGGCCGCCCGACGCGCGAGCCGTTCACCGCGGCGTGCGGCGCCTCAACCGAGTGCAACCTCGATCCGATCACGGTCCCCAAGGGCGAGTACTTCCTGATGGGCGACAATCGCGGCGAGTCCAACGACAGCCGCTACTGGGGGCCGGTGCCGCGCGACTGGATCATCGGCGAGGCGATCGTCACCTACTGGCCGCCGGGCCGGATCGGCGTGCCGTAGGCACCTAGCGGTCCGTCCACTAGCGTCCACTAGCCGCAGAACGCCGTCAGCTCGCGCGCGACGCCGACCGGGTCGTCGTAGGCGATGAGAAAGCCCGTGCCCGGTAGCACGCGCAGCTGGGCGTTGGGCAGCAGGTCGAGCGCCTCCTCGGCGCCGGCGAGCGGGTGGTAGCGATCGCGGTCGGCCCACAGCAGCAGGACGCGGCCCTCCAGGCGCGGATAGGTCTCGAGCAGATCGGTCTGAGCGCCCTTGGGCCAGCGTCGCACCCAGCGCGACCACGATCGGATCAGGTTCGTGTTGCCGGCGACATCGGCGGTCGCGTGACGCAGCAGGTCGCGCGCCGCCGGGTTGCCGCGCGCCGTGAGCTTCATCCCATGCTCGGGCCGGTAGGCGAGCGGGACGAGCCGCGATGCCGCTCGATCGAGCCCGGGCAGCGACGCCGCGGGGGCGAGTGCCCGCAGCGGCGCCGGCAGCCGCGAGCGCTCGGGCGGGCGATGCAGCCGGTTGGGCATGAGCACCAGTCGCTCGGGAGCGAGCTGACCGGTGACCGACGCGCGCAGCAGGATCTCCGCCCCACTCCCGTGCCCGCCCACGACAGGATGCGGGCCGCAGGTCTCGCGACAGAACGCCGCCATGACCTCGGCGAGCCAGTCCCGGGTGTAGGGGTGGCGCGGGCGATCCTCGGAGTCGCCGTGCAGGGGCAGGTCGGGCAGCACGAGACGGAAGCGGTCGCTGAGGTGCTCGACGACCGGCGCGAACTCGCGGTGCGAGAGCCCCGCGCTGTGCACGAGGCACAGACTTGGTCCCACCCCGGCCTCACGGTAGGCGATCCGTGCGCCGTCGCGGTGGTGATACAGCCGCAGCTTCATCCGCTGCGCCGGCCTGCTTGCAGCCCGCGTTGCATGGCAACCGCGGCGGCCGGGACGCCACCGAGCCGTCCCGCCGCGCGCTCGATACGAGCCGAGAGCTGCGCGGCGACCCCATCCTGGCTGGAGGCCGCGCCTCGCTGCACCGCGCCGGCGAGGTAGCCGAGCGCCGTCGCGGCCCCGAAGTCCTGCTCCACCCGTGCGCCGAGATCGTCGGCCACGCGGGTGAGACTCACGGCCAGCGCTTGCAGTTCTTCGGGTGAGCTAGCGCGGCTGACGCAGGTCGAGATGCGCGTACCGTCCTGAAGCGTGACCGTCGCGGGCGCGCTCGCGAGCGCCTCGACGATCGCCGCCGGGTCGCTCGCGCAGGCCCGCGGGACCGGTTCGCTCTCAGACGAGCAACCGGCGACGGAAAGCGCGAGGATTGCGACGCGGACACGCAGCGGACCGGCCATGGCGCCATCGTAAAGTCCGGCGCGTGTTGAGACTGCACCCATCGCCTCATGATCGGGAGATCCGCCGCATCGCGATCCCGGCGCTCGGCGCGCTTGCGGCCGAACCGCTGTACCTGCTGGTGGACACGGCGATCGTGGGGCATCTCGGCACGCCGCAGCTCGCGGCGCTCGCGATCGCGGCGAGCGTGCTCACGACGCTCGTCTCGCTGTGCATCTTCCTGACCTACGGGACGACCGCCCAGGTCGCGCGGCTGCACGGAGCCGGCGATCGCGCGCAAGCATCCGAGCTCGCCGCGCAATCGCTGTGGCTGGCGAGCGCTCTGGGCGTCGTCCTGATGCTGCTTTGCGCGCTGCTCGCCGACCCGCTCGTGGCACTGCTGGGAGGTCGCGGCGACACCGCCGCGCTTGCTGCGCGCTACCTGCGCATCAGCGCGATCGGCCTCGTGCCGGCGCTCGTCGCGCTCGCCGGCCAGGGCTACCTGCGCGGGATCGGAGATCTGCGCACGCCGCTGCTCGTCGTCGTGGTGGCGCAGGCGGCGAACGCCGTGCTGGAGGTGTGGTTCGTCTACGGCCTGGACTGGGGCCTGGATGGGTCGGCCGCCGGGACTGTGCTCGCGCAGGCCGCGATGGGCATGACGTTCGGCTGGCTGCTGCTGCGGCGCGGTACGCGATCCGGCGCGGCGCGGCGTCCGCAGCCGGCGCTGCTCGCGCCGCTGCTGCGGATCTCCGGCGAGCTCTTCGTCCGCTCTGCCGCGCTCGTGCTGGCGTTCGCCACGGCCAGCGCGGTGATCGCCCGGATCGGCGAGAGCTCGCTCGCCGCGCACCAGATCGCGATGGGCCTGTTCGTCTTTGCGGCGCTCGTGCTCGACGCGATCGCGATCGCCGCGCAGGTCCTCGTCGGCCGCATGCTCGGCTCCGGCGACGGCGCGAGCGCGCGGGCGGCGGCGCTGCGCACGATCGGCTGGTCGCTCCTCGCCGGGTTCCTGTTCGCCCTGCTGGCGCTGGCGCTGGCGGACCCGCTCCCGCGCGCCTTCTCCTCCGACCCGGCCGTCATCGATCGTGCCCGGGCGATCTGGATCATGCTCGCGTTGATGCAACCCGCCGCGGCGGTCGTCTTTGCGCTCGACGGCGTTCTGATCGGCGCAGGCGACACGCGCTACCTCGCCGGCTCGATGGCGCTTGCCGGGCTCGGCGTCTACGTGCCCGTCGCGCTGCTTGCGCTCACGCTGCACTGGGGCATCACGGGAGTGTGGGCCGGACTGCTCGCGCTCGTCGGCGTGCGGCTGCTCACGCTGGGCTGGCGCTTCGCCGGGGACAGCTGGGC
>DASVPU010000443.1:0-3381 GCA_036389475.1 Solirubrobacteraceae bacterium | reverse complement strand
TAGCCCGCCGACAGCGCGAGGTAATCGACCTCGGCCGTCGTCACCTGCGGATCGCCCTGCGCCCGCAGGCCCGGCAGGTAGTAGCGCAGCGGTACGAGCGACGCGGGCGGCGTCGCGGCGATGACCCGCGGCGCACCGGCGCTGCCGAGGGCGCGCGCGGCCCCGCGCCAGTCGTCGCGCTGCAACGCGGGATCGGCGGCAACGCCGACTGTGCCCACGACGCCGACGACGCACATCGCCGCCGCGGCGGCCCGGGCGGCCCGAGGCGCCGCTTGGCCGAGCGCCGCGATCCCGGCGCCGGCGAGCGCAGCGGCGAGGGGAAGCACCGCAAGCACGTTGCGCGTGATCACATGGTCCTCGCCGGCGGCCGCGGCGAGTACCGGCAGCACGAGCGCGGCGGCGGCGATGGCCAGCAGGCGCAGCGTGCCGGCGCGCGCCGCCTCGCCCACCTCGACGCGCCTGAGCACGAGCAGGAGCAGCCCGCCGATCGCGAGCCCCAGCGCCGCCACCGACACCAGCGCGAGCAGAGTCTCCAGCGGGGAGTTGTAGCCCAGCAGGAACTGCTTGGGCACCTGTGTCAGCCGGGTCGCCAGAGCGCTGTTGGAGATGAACGCGGCGCTGTCGTTGGCCCGCTGCTCGAGCGCGAGCGGGGCGAGGACCAGCGCCGCGGCGACGGGGAGTGCCAGCGCGATCGCGCGTCCGCGGGCCGTGGGCGCTCGGTACACGAGCCACAGCGCCTGCGGTCCGACTAGGAAGATCGCGTAGTAGTGGGTCGCCATCGCGAGCGCCGCGACGAGCCCCCAGGCGAGCAGTCGCGAGCTCGTCGGGAGCTCGAGCGCTCGGAGCCACAGCAGCGCCGCCAGTGCCCCGAGGAGTGCCAGCAGCGCGTACGCGCGCGCCTCCTGGCTGAACCAGACGAGCATCGGGTTGACCGCGAGGAGCGCCGCCGCGACAAGGCCGGCGCCGTTGCCGCCCAGCCGCCGGCCGAGCGCCCATACCGCCGGGATCGTGACGGTTCCGATCAGCGCCGACAGCGAGCGCAGGCCGACCTCGCCGGTGCCGAACAGCTGCGTCCACAGCCATTCCAGCAGGTAGTACAGCGGCGGAGAGGACTCGCTGCCGGGGATGGCGTGAAGCAGGTCGGGCAGGTCCAGGCGCATGAGCTGCGCGGTCACCGCCTCGTCGAACCACAGGCTCTGCACGTCGAGCGTCGCAAAGCGCAGCGCGGCGCCGATCACGCAGACGAGCGCGAGCATCACGAGCCCTACAGCGGGATGTTGCCGTGCTTGCGCTTCGGAGCCGGCACGCGCTTGGTGCGCAGCGTCTCCAACGCGGCAATGACCTTCGGGCGCGTCTCGTGCGGCACGATGACGTCGTCGACGTATCCGCGCTCCGCCGCCGAATAGGGGTTCGCGAACCGCGCGCGGTAGTCGTCCTCGAGTCGCTCCCGGCGCGCCTCGGGCGTCGGCGACCCGGCGATATCGCGCTTGTAGATGATGCTCACCGCGCCCTCGGGTCCCATGACCGCGACCTCGGCGGTCGGCCAGGCGAAGTTCACGTCGGCGCCGATGTGCTTGGAGGCCATGACCACGTAAGCGCCGCCGTAGGCCTTTCGGGTGATGATCGTGATCTTCGGCACGGTCGCCTCCGCGATCGCGTACAACAGCTTCGCGCCGTGGCGGATGATGCCGCCCCACTCCTGGTCGGTGCCGGGCAGGAAGCCGGGGACGTCGGTGAGAAACAGCAGCGGGATGTTGAACGCGTCGCACGTGCGCACGAAGCGCGCGCCCTTGACGCTCGCGTTGATGTCCAGGACGCCGGCCAGGCTCGACGGCTGGTTGCCGACGACCCCGATGGCGTGGCCGTCCAGCCGGCACAGGCCGCAGACGATGTTCGTCGCAAAGTGCTCGTGGACCTCGTAGAACTCGCCGTCATCGACGACCCGGCGCACGACGTCGCGCATGTCATAGGGCTTGTGGGGCTGATCGGGCACGATCGTGTCGAGCTCGGAATCCATCCGCTGGGGATCGTCCGTCGGGAGGACGCGCGGCGTCATCTCAAGGTTGTTGGACGGCAGGAAGCTCACGAGGTAGCGAGCGTCCTGCAGGCACTGCTGCTCGTCGTCGCAGGCGAAGTGCGCGACGCCCGACGTCGATTCGTGCGTCATCGCGCCGCCCAGCGCCTCGAAGTCGACCTCCTCGCCGGTGACGCCGCGGATGACGTCGGGACCGGTGATGAACATGTGCGAGCTCTGCTTGACCATGTAGATGAAGTCGGTGATCGCCGGCGAGTAGACGGCGCCGCCGGCGCACGGCCCCATGATCAGGCTGATCTGGGGGATCACGCCCGAGCAGTTGACGTTGCGCATGAAGACCTCGCCGTAGCCGCCGAGCGAGACGACGCCCTCTTGGATGCGCGCGCCGCCGGAGTCGTTGATGCCGATGATCGGGCAGCCGATCTTGGCCGCGAGGTCCATGACCTTGCAGATCTTCTCTGCCATCGCCTCCCCGAGTGAGCCGCCGAAGACCGTGAAGTCCTGCGAGAAGACGCAGACGCGGCGGCCCTCGATCGTGCCGTGCCCGGTCACCACGGCGTCGCCCCAGGGACGGCGCTTGTCCATCTCGAAGTCGACGGTGCGATGGCGGGTGAAGGTGTCGAGCTCCTGAAACGAGCCCGAGTCGAGCAGCCGCTCGAGACGCTCGCGGGCGCTGTAGCGGCCGCGTTCGTGCTGCTTGCGCTCGGTCTCCTGCTTCGTGCGGCCAACGGTCTCGCGCAGCTCGTTGAGCTGGGCGAGCTTCTTCTCGTAGGTCTGTGGTGCCTTCTCGCGCCTGGACATCGTGCGTCCGATGGTGGCACACGGCGCGCGCCTCGCCCCGGGCAACCGCGCCCGGAGCGAGGCTCTGGCCGGAGCCTGGCTGAGCCCGATCAGTTCAGATAGGAGGGACGGCGGTGCGCGGAGCCGAGGTCGTCGAGGATCTCGGTGAGGATCGCGGTCGTCCGCTCTGCGTCCAGCGGCGGCCGGGCGCTTGCCGCCGCCGGCTTTGGGTCGGGCGCCGCCCGGATCGCCGGTGGCGGTGGCGCTGGGACGGGATCGGGTGGCGTGGGATCGGGCACCGGCATCGGCCCCGGCGGGGGGGTTGGTGGGGTCACGTCGGGGGGCGTCGGGTTCGGGGCCGGCGTGGGTGGACTGGGATCCGGTGCCGGCGCGGGCGGGGTGGGGATCTCGAGCTTCGCTGCGGGGGGATCAGGCGCAGGCACCCCCCGCCAGGCGTTGAAGCAGCGGCGAAACAGCCGCGCGAAGAACCGTCGGCGCGGTGCAGGTTCGGGTGCGGGCGGCGGGGTGACCTGGTCGGGGTCCGGCACCGCGGTGGCGGGTGGTTC
>DASVPU010000442.1:0-6665 GCA_036389475.1 Solirubrobacteraceae bacterium | reverse complement strand
CGAAGAAGAACCTCCTGCGCCTCGTCGAGGCGTTCCGGACATTGCGCAAGGCGGGCCTGGAGCACCGGCTCGTGCTCGCCGGCGTCGACGGCGGTCAAGGCGATCGGCTGCGCGAGGCGTCCGGCGGCGAGCCGATCGAGCTCACCGGGTATCTCTCCGACGCCCGGCTGGACGCGCTGATGCGCGGCGCCGACGCGCTCGTGCACCCGTCGCTGTACGAGGGCTTCGGGCTCGTACTCGTCGAGGCGATGGCGCGCGGGGTTCCGGTCGTGGCCTCGCGTGCAACCGCGCTGCCCGAGACCGGCGGCGATGCGGCCGAGTACTTCGACCCGCTCGACGTCGCCGACATGGCGGCCGCGATCCGCCACGTCATCGACGATCGCGACCGCCGTTGCGAGCTCGAGCAGCGTGGGCGGGCGCGGGCGGGCGCGCTGTCATGGGCCAGCAGCGCCGCACTGACCGCCGCCGTCTACGAGGAGATGCTTTGAACGGCCCAGGCGGCGCCACCGCGTGGGGCGCACCGGTAGCGCGGACGACGATCCTCATGCTGTCGGTGGACGAGGCGCCGCGCCTTCAGCGTTCGCTGCCGTCCGCCGTCGCCCAGCCCGGGGCTGAGGTCGTCGTCATCGACAACGCATGTGAGGACGCGACTCGCGCCGTCGCCGCGGAGCATGGCGCCCGCGTGCTCGGGCTGCGCGAGCGCGCGTCCTACGCGGCGGCGATCAACGCGGGGATCGTCGCCACCGAGGGCGAGGCCGTGCTGCTACTCAACGCCGACTGCGTTCTCGACGAGCGCTTCCTTGCCGAGGCGCGTCCGCGCCTGCGCCAGCGCGACGTAGGTTCGGTCGCCCCGCGGCTCATCCGCGCCACGGGGATGGACCCCGGCGATCGCCTGGACCTCATCGACGCGGCGGGGATCGTCGTCGACCGGCGCCGCAAGAACACGCTCGTCGGCCACGGTGAGAAGGTCAGCCATTACCGCCACGCCGCCGAGGTCTTCGGCGGTGACGGTGCGTGCGTGCTCTACCGGCGCGAGGTGCTCGAGGCATGCGCCGTCGGCGGCGAAGTACTCGACGAGGACCTCGAGCTGTGGGCCTCCGACGTCGACCTCGCGTGGCGCGCGCGGTTGCTGGGCTGGCGCTGCATCTACGAGCCGCGCGCGGTCGCCTGGCACATGCGCTTCTACTCGCCCACGACGCGCAACGCGCTGCCCGAGCGCCACCGCAGCCTGCAGTTCCGCAACCGCCTGCTGATGATGGCCAAGAACGACTCGTGGGCCGACCTGCGCGGCGACCTGCACCGGATCGCGTTCTACGAGCTGCTCGCGCTCGGCCATGTCCTGCTGCGCGAGCGCCATCTGCTGCTGGGATACCGCGACGCGCTGCGCGCGCTGCCCGCGGCACGTCGCCGGCGCCGGGTAGTGCAGGCCAAGCGCGAGCACGGCGTGCGGCCGCCGTTCGGGCTGCGCGCGCCGCGCTGAGCCCGTTCGGTTAGCGTGCGCTCGACGCCGCGCGTCGAGCCGGGTCGGCATGTCCTGCGGGACGTGCCGCCTTCTCCGGGGTCACCCCGGGGATATCGCAGTGACCTAGCCAGCGCATCGCGAGCCCGCTCGTGCGACCCACGGGATGCACGCAGGGGCGCGCACGACGAAGAGCAGTCGGCGCGCGGCGTCGCCATGATATGAGCGATGTACGGGGCTCGGGCGCGTGCTCATCTCGCTCGCTGCCTGGCCGATGCGTTCCTGGCGGGCGTCTGGAACGAGCGCGCGCTGGCGCGGCGGGCGAGCTCCGTGCTCGAGCGCAGGCCGCGCTGGCTGCTCGCGGTCGTGCGCGAGGTGCTCGCCGCTTACCATCGCCCGCCGCTTGACCGGCCGCGAGAGCTCACCGCCTTCGTCGATGCCGTGCTCGAGGCGCTGCCGTGGCCCACGTCGGAGACGCGGCCGCCGAAGATCCGCCGCTGGCTCATCCCCGAGCCGGAGATGGGCCGGCGCCGCTGGCCGGTGCCGCAGATCGCGTCCAGCGGAGCGCTGGCGTCGTTCTTGGGCCTGGAGCCCGGCGAGCTGGACTGGCTCGCCGACGCCCGCGGCCTGGAGCGGACCGCCGAAGACGAGCGGCTGCGCAACTACCGCTACGACTGGCTGCCACGCCGGGAAGGGTCGCCGCGGCTCATCGAGCGACCGAAGCGGCGCCTGAAGGCCATCCAGCGGCGCGTGCTGCACGAGGTGCTCGACCTCGTGCCGGCGCATCCCGCCGCGCACGGCTTCACGCGCGGCCACTCGGCGCGCACCCACGCCGCCGAGCACACCGGCCGGCACGTCGTCCTGCGAATGGACTTCGAGGACTTCTTCGCTTCGATCGCGGCGGGGCGGGTGTTCGGCATCTTCCGCACCGCCGGCTATCCCGAGGACGTGTCGTATGCACTGACGGCGCTGACGACGAACGTCGTGCCGCTGCGGGAATGGGCGGCGCTCGCACGACCGCATGCTCGCGACATGCGCGCCGCCCAGGCGCATCACAGGCTCGGTCGCCGGCTCGCCACCCCGCATCTGCCGCAGGGCGCGCCCACCTCTCCGGCGCTCGCCAACCTAGCCGCGTTTAGGCTGGATCGCAGGCTGGCCGGCCTCGCCGCGTCGCTTGGCGCGACGTACAGCCGCTACGCGGACGACCTGACGCTGTCCGGTCCGCTCTCGCTCCTGCGTGCCGCGGGCGAGGTCTGGGGGTGGGTCGCCGCGATCGCCGCCGAGGAGGGCTTCGCGATCAACGCGCGCAAGACGGCGCTCATGACGCGCGCCGGGCGCCAGCGGGTCTGCGGCATCGTCGTCAACGAGCGTTCGAACGTCATGCGCGGCGACTACGACGAGCTCAAGGCGATCCTCCACAACGCGGCGCGCAACGGACCCGCTGCCGAGAACCGGACCGGCGTCGCGGACTTCCGCGCCCACCTGCTCGGCCGCATCGCCTGGGTCGAATCGCTCAATCCGTCCCGCGGCGCCAAGCTGCGCCGGCGCTTCGAGCGGATCGCGTGGGACGGCTGAGCGCGCTCCGCCGCGCCTGCAATGCGGCGGATATACCGCAACTGTCCGCGCAGCGAGGTCAGAACGATCCGCGCAGCTACCGTCTGGCGCTCGTCTACGAGACGGGTGAGATCAGCGACGAGGCGCTGCCGCGAGCGGGCTCGATCGCGGACTTCGCGCTCACATGACCTCTAATGGCCGTCGGCAACGACCGCGGCCGGCGCGGGAGTGCGTGCCGAGCGGTGGCGCGCCGGGTGGCGGCAGAATCGTGAGGGCTGGTGAAACAGCGGGGTCACGTCGGGCGGTTCGAGCTCCTTGCCGCCGACCTTGATCAAATCCCAGCCGCCGCGGAAGGCCCCCTTGTTCCCGAAGCGCCAGCGCCCGATCAGCTCGCCGCTGCCGGCGGACCTCGTCATTCGCCACTGCACCTCGCCGAGGTCTTTGGGCAGCCTGCGCGTCGGTGCCTCACACCAGGTGCCGCGCAATACGCCGTCCACGATTTGAGCGACGACGGTCCCGCGCGCGACGCGCAACGCACCAAGGATCTCGCCGTCGACTTCGCGAAAGACCGTCGGCCCAAACGCGTCGGAGGTCCATACGCCCACGACATCACGGGGACGAAGCGCGATGACATCCTGCGCTCGCACCTCGCGCGGCGTCGCACTGGCCCAGTACATCGCCAGGTCCCCTTGCTTGAAGGAGCTGTTGTCGACGGTGATCTCGCCGGAGAACGGATGGTCAAGCACGACCGTCAACAGATAGGCAAAGCAGATGAACGCCGTGATCGCACCCGTGATCGCCATCTTCTTGCGCCGATTGGCGACCGCCGCCGGATACGACAGCACGATAAACGACACCGCCCCGAAGATCAGCAAGAAGCGCAGCAACCCAGGCAGGCTCTGCGAACTCAGATCCAGACGCTCACGACGGCTGGCGCTGACCTCGTCAAGCTGCACCAGCGCCTGGCGGTAGACCGACACATCCGGCTCCCCGGCCGGCCTGAAGTGCTGAAAGGTCCCGTAGATCGTCTCCAGCGCCGCCGACGCACGAGCGCTGCGGTGCCCCGTGCGCATGGCCGGCCACTCATCCTCGACGACGGCATGCACATATTGCCCGATCGCCTGCTCGAGCTGGATCTGAAACTTGATCGGAAACGCCTGCATCGCGCGCGCCAGCTGCGCCGCCGCCGTCGACTCCGCGGCCGCCGCGCTCTCAGCATCGTCCTGCTTGGTCACGATGCTCGCGATCACCAGCGCCAGCAGCAACCCGAACACAAGACCGACGACATCCCGAACCACGTCGTCCATCTCAAGATCACGCAGATTCGGAAACATCCTGTCGACCACCACCACCGCCGACACCGCCAGCAACGTCGGCACACCGACGATCACCAGGATCAACACCGCAGTCGACAGATGGTTGAGCAAGTAATACGACACGGGCCAAGATCCACCGTTCTAAGCGCGCAGCACGCAGATCCGATCAGCTGGTCGTTCTTGAGCTGAGCTGAGCTGCCAATGCCGAGCCGGCGCTCGCTTGCCCCCCGAGCACCGAATGCGACGTTCCGCCAGCCGGTGCAAACGTACCGGACGGGGCGGACCGCTGATCAGCGCAGTCGCTGCGGGGGCCGGTCAGCAGGGGCCGTGCGCGCCTCGGAGGCTTCCGGCGCCAGCTCTCGTGCGACCAGCGTCTCCATCCGCTCGCAGGCGCGCCGCGCGAAGCGCACCTGCTGGCGCCGGCCGACGAGCCGGAAGCCCAGCCGGACGAGCGGGTTGCCCAGCGGCGCGCGCCGCGAGACGACGTGGATGCGGAACTCGACGCTGCCGTCGTCGAGCCACTTCCAGATGGCGAAGTCCATCTGCCCGCGCTCGAAGTGTCCCGCGAGCGTCCCGTAGCTCCAGCCCCAGATGCGTACCGCGCGGCCGTCGACCGTGCGCTGCTCGTCGGCGATCGTGCCCACCCGGCAGCCGAGGAAGAAGCGCAGCGGTCCGAAGCGAGCCTGGAGGAGCATGTTGCGGTTCGCAAGCTCGCTCTCCGGATCGAAGACCGCGCGAACGATCGCGGGATCGGCGAAGGCGTAGTCGCCCATGAGCTGCTGAGCGATCTCGAAGGTAGCACCGGGAACCGGCTGCCCCGGCGGCTCGGGCGGCAGCGGCTCGCAGTAGTCATCGACGTTCCAGCCCGCTGGTGGACCGGGGGGCTTGAGCGCGGCAGGGTCGAAGTTCAGCGACCTGCCGGCAAGTTCGGCGAGCGCCTGCTGGGCGCGGGGTGTCGCGGCCAGCCGCCTATCCAGCACGGGCGAGCTGCGCTGGATCCACGCGCCTCGTGGTGATCTCGATCGGGCCGTCGCGGCGACCGCCCGACAAGCGCGTCAGGCGCTCGAGGACCGAGGTCCACATGTGTAGCTGCACCTCCTTGTTGACCGGTAGGCGATCGAAGAGGAGGTTCGACAGGCGATCGCCGCCACGCGCCCACGCCTCGATCCGTACCTCCAGGCGCCCCGGCGCCAGGTCGCGCGCGCTGAAGCGGATCCGGCCAGCCTCGAGATGCCCGTCGAGCGTCACGAAGCTGAAGCTGGTCTCGCCGACTTCGACGGCGCGAACGGGTCCGTCCCACGGGCCGGGCATGCGGACCGTGAACTCGTCGCCGACTCGTAGCTCGCCCTCGTCACCGCGGAGCTTTACAAAGCTCGCCAGCGACACCGGGCTGGCGCAGTTCGGTCGTCCGGCGAACGCGCCGATGAGCTCGGCGGCGGTGAGTTCGGCTTCGCGCAGGTTCGTCACGTAGCAGCGGTGCATGAGCGGACCGACGCCGTCCTCCACGCCTTGCATGTCGCGACGGTCGGTGTCGGGCGGTAGCGGTGGCGGCACGTCGTCCGGAACCGAGCCGGGGCCCTCGGAGCGGTGCATCGGGGTCGTTCGCCAGAGGTAGTCCCAGCCGGTCTTCAGGACGCCCAGCGGCCAGCGTGCGGCGGTCGCGGCACGGCGGGAGAAGGTGAGACGGTGAGGCATAGTCCGGCGCTTACCCGGTGCATGGCGTCACGCACACCGGGGAAGAAGGCCGTGCGAGATGATCACCTCGACCCTTCATGGCGCTGGACTGCGCAGCGGCCACCTTCAAGTGCTGTCGATGGGGACCGTCGGGCTCTGCATCACGCTCTGGATGCGCGCGAAGACCGTCGACCAGGACGAGCGCGGCAACGCCGAGCGCCGGGCGCTGTTCGTCGGCCTGTGGCCGCCGACGATCTGGCTGATCGGTGACTCGCTGCAGCGCCACGAGCGACGGCGCTGGCTTTGCCGCTGATCGTCCGCCGGACGCCGCGCCCGCTCACGCGAGCGGAGAGGTTCAGCCCCTGGCCGGCGGGCGCGCGATGACCGCCATCCGGTCGCGGAAGTCGGGCGCCCACATCCGATCGGCGACGCGCGCGGCATGCGCTGCGCGCACGAGCCCGCGCGCGAGCCCTGGCGAGTAGCCGCCCACGCGCTCGAGGTAGTAGCGCACGCTGAACGCTTTCGGGGCGGTCGAGACTTCGAGCACCTTCCAGCCCTGGCGCTCGAGCAGCGTGCGGATCGACGCGCGCGTGAAGAACTGCACGTGCGTCGGGATGACCGACCACCAGCGCGCGCGCAGGCCGCGGGCGACGAGGCTGCCG
>DASVPU010000441.1:0-1667 GCA_036389475.1 Solirubrobacteraceae bacterium | reverse complement strand
AGTTGGGGACGTGCCAGGCGGGGTTGACCGCCTTGTTCTGGATCTCGTAGAGGCCCGCCGGGGTCTCGAGGCCCACTTGGCCGACGGCGATCGGGTAGGTCTTGACGTGCTCGAGGTTCTTGAACAGGCTCAGCTTGAAGTTCCCGCGGTCGATGGTCACGACGACCGGGTAGCGCTCGGCCAGCTGGTCTGCGGAGACCTTCGGCTGCACGTGCTCGAGCGGCGCCGTGATGGTCCGATCGGCGGCCTGGCTCGTCAGCGCTCTCGCGACGTTTGCGCGCAAAAGCCGGCCGTTGACCGTCTGCCCGATCTGCGACGGACGGATCGAGAGGGCGTCGGGCGCGAAGTCGACCTTTGCGTCGACCGGCTTGCGGCTGACCGACACGCGGACACGGTCGACGAGACGCTGCACGGCGGAGCGCGAGTAGCCGATCTGCGGCGACACGTTCGCGGTCACCTCCCCGCCGCTGACAGCACGCCACGTGCGCGCCAGGATGGAGCCCGAGCGACTGCGCTCGATGGCCTGATCGACCATCGCGTCGATGTTCGCGTGAATGCGCGCCTCGCGTGCAGAAAGAGAGAATTCCCTGCCGCCGGCGTGGACGACGAGCGGTTGGTCCAGCGGCTTTAGCAGACGCTCGCGCAGCCGCAGGCGCGCCTCGTCGGCGTGCATTCCACCGATGTCCACGCTGCCCACGCGCACTCCGTCGGAGACGAGGTCGGCGCGGCTTGCGTCGACCACGAAGATTGCTGCGATCGTCACGATCACGACCGCGGCAATGACACTAAGGGTGATTGGCTTTGGTGGCATGTCCTCCTTGACCCTTCGCGGCGGCGGCGGGCGCGGATCACTGTACGCGACAGCATCGGCGAGCTGTGACACCTGCAGCGGTTCTTGCCGCTGCATCCGAGATCGGCCGACTCAGGCTCAACCGACGCGCCGGCGACGAAGAAGCGGATCCAGTTGCGCCGCGAGCTCACGCCAGTTGGCGGCGCAGATGACGTCCTCCTCCTCGCAGACGTCGCGATTCCACGGGTGGGAGATCGTCGCGACGGTGATCCCGTTCTCGATCGCGCGAGCGAGGTTGTGGGGGCTGTCGTCGATCAGCAACTCGATCCCGAGCTCGACGCAGCGACCGACCTTGTCATAGGAGCAATGCAGGTCGTCGAAGGGCAGTTCGATCTGCTTCAGCCAGCATCGGGTGGCGTCATGCGCGCGAGGCTCGCGGTGACTGGTGATGTGGATGAAGTGCCCGGCCATGCGCCAGCGCCGGACGGTCTCGACGGCATCCGGGTACGGGCTCCCGGCGAGGATCGCGGCGTCGCAGTGCGTCTCCTCGATGCAGAGGCGCAGCTGGTCCGGGCGCAGGCGCGTGATCCCCCAATCGAGCTGCTCCTCATAGGGCAGCTCGATGCCAAAGCGGCGCTTCGCGGCATCGGACAGAACGTTCCAGTAGTGATGCAGCGTGGAGTCGATGTCGATCGCGATGCGCATTGCTGACCTGCATCAAGCCTAGATGGTCGATTCCTAATTCGCGTGCATGCGGGGGCAGGTCAAGGCGGATGCCGGGCGCCGCACGGATGCGAAGCAGGCACCGGTAGTACCGGCGAGCGTGCGGGTGGCGAGCGGGCGCCGATCCTGGCCTGTCATCCGCGGTGCGCGAATT
>DASVPU010000440.1:0-4234 GCA_036389475.1 Solirubrobacteraceae bacterium | reverse complement strand
GTTGGAGCGTTCCCAGACTGCGACCGCGTTGCCCCATGCGTCGACGGCGACCTGCGGGGGGCCGTTCTGGCCGTCTGCCGATAGGCCGACGGGCGCAAGCCAACCCGGCGCTGCGACCGCCGGCGAGGCCACGAAGAACACCAGCGGCAAGCTGGTGAGTGCGGCGACCGCCGTGCGGGCGGTCGACCCTGGGAGCACGCCGGACAGATCCTTCACAGCCATCGCCTCCTGCGCTTGTAATGCTTGACGTCGCGGTAGCTGCGCCGCTCGCCGGATCCGCTGAGCCCGAGGTAGAACTCCTGCCTGCGCCGTTGGGTCCGATCACCGCATGGATCTCGCCCTGGCGGACCTCCAGCGAGACGTTCTCGAGCGCCCGCACTCCGCCGAATGCGATGTCCAGCGCGCGCACCTCCAGCTGAAGCTCGCCGCGGTCGAGCGTGCTGCTATTCAGGTTGTGTCGATAATTGCGGGACATCTCGCAGAGGGACTGTATCCGCACGCTCCGTATCCGCGTCCACTCCTATCTGTCAAGCGGCAGCGATTATCTGTCAACTCAAGCGTCCGAGCGGCGCGTGCCTACGGGGTCGGCGTGAAGATCTCCGTCTGCGCGGCGTTGTCCTTTGAACTGGCGCGGTTTGTCGCGACGGCGGGGTGGGTCTCGTTGGTGAGCCACAGGCCGAGCTGGTTTCCGAACCACGGTCCGGTCGGTTCGCCGCTCTCGCCGCCGGGGATGACCTGCGTCGCGCGGATCCCACGCGGCGTCGCCTCGCCGATGAAGCGGCGCGACGGACCGCCGTTGAACATGAACCCGTCCAGCGACTCGGCGCGCGGATCATGGGAGGCGGCGTCGACGGTCTCATAGCCCCCGTCGGTGGCCAGTCCGGGCAGCCCCGGCGCAAGGTCGGTGAAGCCGGCGCCGGGCGGTATCGAGAACGGGCCGCCGAGCGGATGGGCGAACGTGATGCGGTGCAGCTTGCCCCAGCGATAGTCGTTTTGGCTGCTCGATCGTTCAAAGGCGGGCGCAAACGCGGGGCTTGCCGCCAGCGCCAGCGCGTCCTTGAGGCTGCTGAGGATGATGAGGTCGCGCTCGGCCTCGCGGGCGAGCGTGACCCCCGGCGCGTCGAAGAAGTTCAGCCCGGCGGCGCCGCCGTACGCGCTGGCGAACGTGTCGAGCAGGTGGCGCAGCGCGACGAGCATCTGGTCGGTCGGGGGCAGGGATGCGCCGAGGCCGGTGCGCTCGAGCGTCGCGACGATCGTGTTCTTCAGGATCTGGCCGCGCCACAGGGCATAGATCGTGGCCGCGACGCTGTTGGCCACCTCGTCCGCGCTGGGCGTGTCCCGGGCGCCGGCGACGTCGCTGGCGTCGTAGCCCTCGCGGATGCCGGTCGGCGTGCTCCCGTCCCACGCGCGGAGCCGGCGCACGGCCTCGGCGAGCGCCGGGTCGCCGGCCAGGGCCGCGAGCTGCGGCGGCGCGCCGGGCGCTGCGGCGTCGCGATACGCGCGCGCGACGAACGGCTCGAGGACCTGCGCGTCGACGAGCGTCACGTCGCTTTGGATGCGCTCCATGTCGGCACGCGTGAGCCTGCCGCCGCCGGCGACTGCGGCCTGCAGCAACTGCGTGATTCGCTCCTGGCGGCTGCTGCTGTCGTAGTGCGACGCGAGGTAGTAGATGCCGCCGTCGGGCCGCAGCTGGTTGAACGGGTCGTTGTCGAGGGTGACGCCGACGGGGTCGTTGTTGGCATTGGCGACGAAGCCCTGCGCCGGGTTGACGACCTGGGGCATCTCGTCGAAGGGCAGCACTTTGAACCCAAGCGCCTGATCGGGCGCGGGAGTCGGATCGGGGATCCACCCGTTCGGCAGCGCGCCGGTCCCGTCTCGCACGAAGAACGGTGGCCTTCCGGCGACCGTGCCGCTCTGCAGATCCTCGCGCAGGGGCGCCTCGGCGCTGGTCCAATAGGCGATGTTGCCGCTGGTATCGGCGACGGCCCAGTTCTGCGAGCCGGCGTCGAAGAAGCCCAGCGCGCGCTTGAAGTCGCGCAGGCTGCGCGCCCGGTCAAAGCGCAGGATCGCCTCCAGCTCGCGCGTGGCTGAGAAGCCGGTGAACGCGATCCCGATCGCGGTCTCCTCACCGGAGGGTCCGGCGGGCGCGGTGAGCAGCGGCCCGTTGTTCAGGCGCGGCACGACGAGCGTCTCGCCCGGCACCGAAACGCCGCTGGGACGCACACCCGCAGCCACCGCGACGGCGTTGTCCGGCGCTCCGTCCACTCGGTTGGCGCGGAACGTCTCGGGATGGTTACCAAAGGCTCGGCCTCTCCCTTGTAGAGCGTCGCCACCGGGACGCCGCCCTTGACGACGACGCGCTCCTGGAAGAAGTCCGTGACGTCCAACTGATTGGTGGTGGAGCTCCACATCAGGCGGTCGTTGAAGCCGTGCACGAGCCCGGGCACACCCGGGAAGTTGGTGCCGTAGACGTTCATGGCCGCGTCCTGCGGCGCCGCGCCGCGCGGCCCGTCATCGTCGTCGCCGCCCGCAGCCACGTTGAGCCCGATCTCGTGCCAGACGGGCGGGCTTGTGAGCTGCAGGTGCGGGTCGCCGGCCAGCAGCGGAAAGCCGGTGGCGCTCCTGGCGCCCGATAGGAGCCACCAGTTGCTGCCGCTCGCCGACGGGCGCCCCAGCCCGAGCCCCTCGGCGCGGCGCACGAGCTCCGCGACGGCGGACACCTGCTTGCGCTCGAGGGCCGGCCGCGCGCGCCGCGACCCTTGCTCCGCGCTTGCCGCGCCGCTGCTCGCAGCGGGCGCGATCGACACCGCGCGGTCGAAGGGGTCCCTGCGCGCGACATCCTCGAAGAACAGCTTGGTCCCGTCGAACCCGCGCGCCTGTCCGGAGTCCTCGTAAGCGCTCAGCAGCGCGCTGTTCGACAGATCCTGAACGTCGGAGAACAACGACAGCTCGGTCGAGATGAACTTGAAGATCAGGATCGAGTCCACCGGCGTCCACGGCGGCACGCTCGCCTTGGTCAGCTCGAGCGCGCCGTACTCCGCCGGCAGCGGATTGCGCGCCAGCCAGAGGTTGACCCCGTCGGCGTAGGCCCGCAGGTCGGCCATCACCCACGCCGGATACGCCGCCGCTGACCGCTGCGCAGCGCGCCGCAGCCCGAGCGTCCGCACGAACACGTCGAAGGAGAGCTCCTGGTCGCCGTCACCTGCCCCCAGCAGCTCGGCGCGCGCCCCGTCCGCCAGCCGGCGCGCGTCGTCCATCTCAAAGAAGCGGTCCTGCGCATGCAGATACCCGTTCATGAAGAACACGTCGTGGTCGTTGCGCGCGTAGACATGCGGAACGCCCAAGCGGTCCCGAACCACGCGGACCGGGTGCTGCAGGCCGGCAAGCGCCGCCGGCCGGCCGGCGGCGTCCGGGCGCGCGAGGGCATCCGCCGGCGCGCCCAAGACGAGACTGGCCAGGACGGCGCCGGCAGCGGCGAGCGCAAGCCTCATCGGGCGCTCTTGACCGGCGGGTTTGGCAACCGCTTTCGCATCGCTGCTACCAGTGGACGCCCTTCATGATGTTGGCCATCGCGATCTGCTCGACGCTGGCCTTCTCGGCCGCCGCCGGATCCGTCTCGCCCTTGGAGGCGGCGGAGTCCGGGAAGAGCTTGTAGGCCATGTGCAGCACCTGATCGACGGCCTTCGGCGCCAGCGCATAGGCGACCTCGCCGAATGTGCCCAGGCGCGTGTTGATCTGCTTGGGCCGTGCGCGCATCGCCTCGCATATCAGGTCGGCGGCCTCCTCCGGCGTGATCGTCGGGAAGTGGTCGTAGAGCTTCGTCGGAGCGATCATCGGCGTGCGAACAAGCGGCATGTGGATCGTGGTGAAGCTGATGCCGTTGCCGACGACCTCGGAGGAGACGACCCGCGTCCACGCATCCAGCGCGCCCTTGGATGCGACGTAGGCGCTGAAGCGCGGCGGGCTGGTTTGCACGCCGATCGAGCTGACGTTGACGATGTGGCCGAAGCCGCGCTCGCGCATGTGCGGCAGCAACGCCATGATCATCTTGATTGCGCCGAAGTAATTGAGCTGCATCGTGCGCTCGAAGTCGTGGAAACGATCCTCGGACAGCTTGATCGAGCGGCGGATCGACCGACCCGCGTTGTTGACGAGCATGTCGATCGCCGGGTGGTCGGCGAGCATCCGCGCCACGACGTCGTCGATCGCGTCCATGGCGGAGAGGTCGGCGCTG
>DASVPU010000439.1:0-5837 GCA_036389475.1 Solirubrobacteraceae bacterium | reverse complement strand
CGGCAGTCGTCGCCGGTCGGGCGCCCCACATCGGTTCTCGTAGTCACACGTGCGGACCTGCTGGGACCTTGGCACCTGCGTCGCTGCCCTGATCGCTCGCCTCGTGGTCCGTCAGGCTGCGGCGGGAACGGATGGTGGGGGAGCATCGCCCACAGGTCCGCAGGAAGGGCATGACTGGCGCACCGATATTCGAGCGCTCGATCATGCCAGTACATAAATCCATCTTTCGAAGGCCGCCGGGCACCTCCTCGGACACGACGGCGAGCCGTCGTACCCGTCAAAGCGAAGTTATGCGATGTCCGCCGCTGACCACCAAGCGATCTACCGCCGCCAATCGAGCGTACCGGGCATTCCGCTGGCGGTTCGAGTGACGCTCGAGCACAATATCCTCAATTCCAGATTGGAGTAAACCGAGCAGCAACGCCTTGCAATCGCATGATTGGTCACAGGACTCGGAGAGGATTGGCCGGCACTCGACCAGCATCGTGAACGCGGCTCTGCTGGGACGGTGAAAACGGAGGACGGCTTGATCGCGCTCGCCCTCCGTGCTTACGCGAAGTCGGCTGGGTCGCCGGTGCTCCAGCACCGCGCCGACACTTCGTCTTCTACGCCGAGGCGAGCAGGCTGTCAGCGGAGAGGGAGGGATTCGAACCCTCGGTGGACTTTGAGGCCCACACACGATTTCCAGTCGTGCCCGTTCAGCCGCTCCGGCACCTCTCCCGAGGCGATCAGGCTACCGGGCCGCGAGCGCGCGGCGCACAGCTCAGATCTGCCAGATGCCGCCGCGCAACACGGGCACGCGCCCGCCCGAGGCAGTCAGGCCGGTGACGTCGATGTCAGGTGATCCGATCATGAAGTCGATGTGGAGCTGCGAGCGGTTGATGCGATCGTGGTCCTCCTCGCCGGCTGTGAACTCGTAGGCCGATCCCAGGGCGATGTGCGAGGCGGCGTTCTCGTCGATGAGCGTGTCGTAGAAGACCGTGTCCAGCGGCCCGATCCGCCCCGCTGCATCGACCAGAGCCACTTCCCCCAGCCGGCTGGCACCTTCGTCGCGCGCTGCGTATTGGGCCAGCAGGGCGCCGCCCTCGTCGGCCTCGATCGATACCGCGCGCCCGCCCTCGAAGCGAACGCGCAGGCCGCGCACGATCGTGCCGCCGACCACCAGCGGCTTGGTTGAGCGCACCTCGCCGTCCACGCGCAGGGGGTCGGGCACAGTGAAGACCTCCTCCGACGGGAGGTTGGGCATGTGCACGATGCCGTCGACCGTCTCGAAGC
This sequence comes from Solirubrobacteraceae bacterium, assembly GCA_036389475.1. Classification (GTDB taxonomy): domain Bacteria; phylum Actinomycetota; class Thermoleophilia; order Solirubrobacterales; family Solirubrobacteraceae; genus CADCVQ01. The sequence goes on along the minus strand of DASVPU010000439.1, from coordinate 4,562 downwards.
GCGCCGACAGCCAGCGCGAGGTCGGCAGCAGGCCGACGCGCAGATCGGTTCCAGGACCCTCGAAGTGCAACGCGTCCAGCCGCAGTTCGGTGAGCCAGCGGCTGACGGCGACGAGCTCATCCTGTCGCGCGACCCACGCGGCCACCGGGTCGTCCTCGTCGAGCCGGCAGATGTGGAGGATCTGCTGCCACAGCCGCTCCAGCGCGGCCTCGGGCTCGAGCGCCGGAAAGACGAGCGTCGCCCACGGTTCGGTCGGACAGGGCACCGCGGTCCAGTTGGTCGTGCGGGCGTTGACGACCTCGCTTGACTCGCGCAGGAACGGCAGCTGGTCGCGGCCCGCCCGCACGGGGTCGAGGTCGTTGAGCAGGCCCGGCGCCGACGGCCCGGTGAGCCCGATCCGGGCCGCGCGGTGCTCCCCCAGGGCGAGGATCCGCTCGCCGTACCAGGGCGGGACGTAGTCCAGCGTGTCCTCGGTGGCGTGCAGGATGCGCGCGCGCTTGACGTGCAGGTCGAAGTGCACGATGTCGACGAACTTCGCGCCTGCGCGGTAGGCGGCCTCGGCAACCGCGCGCGTCATCTCGAGCTTCCCCGGCTCGCTCCCGACGGCGACGATCTGGCCAGGTTGGACGTTGGCAGCGAACCGCACAACGAGTTCGGCGTAGCGGCGCAGGGTGTTCTCGTCCACCGCGCTTGAGCCGCGTGGCGGACCGCTGAGCGCCGCGCCCGCTTGCTTGACAGGGTGCATGAACGTGAGGGTACACACGGCGCCACGCGGGCCGGAATACACCGAAATGGCGTGAGACGGTGCCGGTGTCCGGGCCCTGAACGCGGCTGCGCCAGGTAGATTTCTGAGTCCATGGCTGTTCTTGCGCCAAGCCGATCATTGACCGAACGCTCCGCGATCGACCTGGCGCGCGCCATCCGCGCGGGTGAGACGACCGCGCGCGAGGTCGTCGAGGCGCACATCGAGCAACTCGAGCGCGACCACGCGCGCATCAACGCCGTCGTCGTCAATCGCTTTGACGCCGCGCGCGAGGACGCCGACGCCGCCGACGCCCGCGTCGCGGCAGCCGCCGATTTCGGCGAGCTGCCACCGCTGCTCGGCGTGCCCTGCACGATCAAGGAATCGATCGCGATGGCGGGGATGCCCAACTGCGCCGGGCTCGTCTCGCGCCACACGCTGCGCAGCAACGCGAATGCGCCTACCGTTCAGCGCCTCATCGATGCCGGCGCGATCCCGCTCGGCGTCACGAACACACCGGAGCTGTGCCTCTGGATCGAGACCGAGAACCGCCAGTATGGGCGTACGAACAACGCGTACGACCCCAGCCGGACGGCCGGCGGCTCGTCCGGCGGCGAGGGCGCAGCGGTCGGCTCCGGTGGTTCGCCGATCGGGCTGGGCGCCGACATCGGCGGGTCGATCCGGATCCCGGCGTTCTTCAACGGCGTCTTTGGCCTGAAGCCCTCCCCCGGCCTCGTGCCGAGCACGGGCCAGTTCCCGTCGACGGAGACCGAGGTCGCCGCGAACATGCTGACGATCGGCCCGATCGTGCGGCGCGCCGAGGATCTGATACCGATGCTGCGCGTCATCGCCGGGCCCGACGGCGTCGATCCCTACACCCGCGAGGCGCCGATCGGCGACCCGGAGGACGTCTCGATCGCCGACACCCGCATCCTGCTCAGCGAGGAGTCGTCCTACATCCCCGTCAGCCGCGAGCTGCGCAACGCGCGCCTGCGTGCCGCGGAGGCACTTGAGCGCGCCGGCGCGAAGCTCGAGACGATCTCGCTGAAGTCGATGCGCCGGGCGCTGGAGCTCTACCTCGCGGTGTTGAAGCTCGAGGCGGGCGTCAGCGTGCTGGACCTCATCGTCGCCGAGGGCTCGGACCGGGTCACGCTCCGCTCCGCGCTGCGGCGCAAGGGCCCGCACACGCGCGCGCTGCGGCTGCTGCTGATGAGCGAGTGGATGACGGGCAAAGCGCCACAGGGACGGCTGAGGAAAGCGGCCGCCGCGCGCGAGGTCTTCGCGACGGAGGTCGTCGACGCGATCGGCGACGGCGTGCTCCTGCACCCGACCCACCCGCGCGTGGCGCCGCGCCACGGGCGCACCGTCGGCAAGCCGTGGCTGTTGACGACGACCGCCGTCTTCAACCTCGCAGGCGTGCCGGTCGCGCAGATCCCGCTCGGGCTGAACTCGCGCAGGCTACCGCTCGGCGTGCAGGCAGTCGCGGCGCCCGATCGCGATCACGCTGCGGTCGCCGTGGCGCTGGAGCTCGAGCGTGCGTTCGGCGGCTGGGTCCCGCCGGCGCCGAAGAAGTAGCGTCCGCGCGCGATGGCAGATCCCGTGCTGCATCACGTCCTGTTCTACGACTACGTCGAAGACGTCCTCGAGCGGCGTGGGCCCTACCGCGCCGGCCATCTCGAGCATGCCCAGCAGTGGAAGGACGAGGGGCGGCTCGTCAGCGCGGGCGCGCTGGGCAAACCGCCGACCGGTGGGATGTTCGTCTTCCTCGTGGATGACCCTACGGTCATCGAGGAGTACGTCGCGACCGACCCGTACGTCGCCGGCGGCATCGTGACCGGGCACCGGGTCGTGCCCTGGACCGTCGTGATCTGAGGCGATGGTCGACGCCGCCGACAGCACTGACGACCGCCTCGACGGGCTGTCCGCGAAGGAACTGCACGACCTTGCGGTGAAGTACGCGCTGCGCCACGTCGACATCCCGTTCTTCTGGCGGCTGATGGAGTTTCTGCCGGTCGCGGAAGCCGCTGCCGGCGAGATCGACGAGGCCGAGGCGGACGTCCTGACCTTGCGTGCGCACATCGACGACCTCACCGACTCCGGTCGCGGCGAGGTCGCAGAGCTCCTGCGGCCGTTCTACCTGGACTACTTGCGCGGTCACCGGGTGAAGGCACCGCGATAACGCCCGGGCGGGCTGCTACAGCACGTAGACCGGCGTGCCGACCGGCGAGCGCGCGTAGAGCGAGATCACGTCGGGGATCCGCATCCGCACGCAGCCGTGCGACGCGTCCTGTCCGATCGAGGAGTACTCGCTCGGATCGATGCCGTGAATGCCGGCGCCGCCGTTGAACGCCATCCAGCGAGCCTTGATCGGGTCGTCCGGTCCCGGCGGGATCGTCCGCCCGGCGAGCGCCCCCGCCCATGCGCTGTTGGGCACGCGCCATGGCGGATTGACCTCCTTCCACTGGATGTCGTAGAGGCCGCCCGGGGTCTCGAGGCCCGCACGGCCGACGGCGATCGGCCAGCTGATGGACGAGCGCAAGTGGCGGTAGAAGCGCAGTACATGAGCTTTGCGATCGATGACGATGTATGCGGGGAAGTGCTTTTCGAGCTCCTTCGTGCTGAGCTTCGGGGGCACCGGCCGCATCACGACGTCGATGTCGGCGGAGCGAGAGCGATGCTGCACCGCGCTCTGGAGCGCGGCGAACAGCGCTCCGGTGTCGACGCGCCTGCCGTCGCGCGAGGGGACGCGCTTGAGCTCGCTGCCCTCCGGCCGGACGCTCGCGTCGACGGGCGCCACGTAGCTCGTCGCGGCGACCTTGGCCACGACCTGCGGCAGGACGCCGTGGGCGTAGTGCGTCCTCAGCGGCACGGACTCGCGCAGGCGCTTGCCGGTGATCTCGCGCAGCACGCGGGCACCGAGCCACCCGCGCCTGCTGTCTGCCAGCGCACGGGACAGGGCGGTATCGACGTCGGCGGTCACCTGCAGCTGGGCCGCGGTCACCACGAAGGTCTTCGTGGCGGCGTGGACGCGCAGGCTGCGCATCCGGGGCGCGACCGCGAGCCGGTGCACGCGCTGCCGGGCCGCCTCGAGGCCGAGCCCTCCGACATCCACGCCGCCGACGCGGATCCCCGCTGCGAGCTGGTCAGCGCGGGCGTGGTCATACAGCGCGGCCGCCCCGACCAGCAGCGCGACCGCAGCCGCGCAAGCGACCAGGGCGCCGGCGTATCCGATGCGTCGTCTTGAGAAGCCCACCCCAACAAGCTAATGGCATCGACGAGAATTGTGGGCTCGATCGTGCACCTGCACGAGTGCTTTCACCTGAGGCCGCGAGAAGGCCGACCGCAACTGCCACGTCCGGCCGGTCGAGGAGAAGCGGCGCGTGCCCAGGTGGTCGTTCGTTCCCGGCCACTCGTGCTCCTCGTCGTCGACGCGGGCCTGGGCCGGCACCTGATCGAGGACCTCGGCGGCCCCTACGTGCTTGCGCCGTCCGGGGCCACCATCCGCCGACCGCGCGAGCGCAAGCTCTGGCGGTTCACGCTCGCGATCCAGAACGACCTCGGCTACATCAGCTCTTGAACCGGTTCACGGACGCAGCGGTCGTGCTGCGCACCGCGGCCGGCCGTGCTCGACCCCGGGCCGGCGAACGTGCCGGCGAGTGGTCTGGTGAGCTACGGCGGGCGCCGCTATCGCCTACGCGCTGACCGGCCAGGTGTTTGCGTCTGGGCGGCTGCGGATCCTCTTGCTCGCGCGCGCCGCCTGACGCAGAGCCCACTGCTCCTGAGAGCAGCCAGGATTGACGAGCACCGTCAGCAGCGAGAG
>DASVPU010000438.1:0-4654 GCA_036389475.1 Solirubrobacteraceae bacterium | reverse complement strand
AGCCGCCTGCGCCAAGCCGTCGCCGCGCACCCCTCACAACGCGCCCTGGACCACCACCGCTAACTTCCTCCAGCGCCCCCGCGTCCCCGCCGTCGCGGATCGGCGGCGATCAACGACACAGCGGCTGGACACCGAGACGCCGATCAGGCGTATGGGACTTCCGCTCGGATGCACGTCTAAACGGCCAGGAGCTCGGTGACGCTCCCTCGCCCCTCCGGTTTGCTCCACAACCCGGATATGCAACAAGCCAGGGCTGTGGGGGCTGCTGGTGCGGCGCGATCGGCTCGGCCGGACTCAGGAAGTCGTGCAATAGCCCGACAACCGACACGACAGGCGGCTGGCGATCGACGCCGTGCAGTAGATCCGACGTGCGTGACGTATGTCACAGCATGTGTTGACCGCCGTTGCGATCGTAGGTCGGGAGCGACGGTCTTCGCTAGGCCGGGAGGCGACGAATGTCAACGACAAGGCCATTCTTGCGGCCGGGCGCGGCAGGCCCGGTTAGCGCGGATACCAAGCCGGGCTTTGATGCTCGCGACCTTGCGCTTGCGAGCGTCTCGTCGGTGTTGGGAGGCATCGTCGCATCGGCGTTCGGCGGCGGTCCGCTGGCGACCCTCGTGTGCGCGGCGATCTCGCCGTGGATCACGGCATTTTTGACGCATCCGGGTCCGCACCGCGTCCGGCGTGTCGTGGCGGTGCTGCTGTTCGCGTGGTTGGTCGCGGGGTGTCGCAGGGCCTTCGCCGCGGTTCGCACCGCGGCGCATCTACCGCCCGCGAAGACGCGCAACCGCCGGAGCGATCTAGGTGGCGCGTCAGCCAGGGTGGGCGGTAAGACCGTCGGTCCGGCCCAGGCGCGGCTCATTCGCGCCTGGCTGGGCCAGGTAACGCTGATCGCCGCGATCTCCTTTACGGTCGCGGTCGTCTTGCTGACGAGTGTCGAGGCGATTCGCGGGCAGGCGTTGGCGGCGCAGCGCGACACGACGTTCTTGGGTGGCGTGGCGTCGCCCGCGGGGCCGACGGTGCTGGTTCCCGATCGCGTCGTCGCCCAGGCAGGCAATCACAGCGCGACGCACGTGACCTACAGCGTGACGGCCACCAACGCGGCCGGCAACCCACTCATGCCCGTATGCGATCCACCATCCGGAGAGCTCTTCACCGTCGGCGCGACGCGCGTTACGTGCTCGGCGACCGACATGGCCGGCGAACAGGCAGAGGAACAGTTCGTGGTCGTCGTGCGCCGTGGAGGAACACCGCAGCGCTCAGACCGCAGGCAGCCCGTGCTCACCGTCCCCGACAACTTCACGCACGACGCAACCAATGACAGCGGAGCACGCGTGACGTACGCGGCAACTGCCCGCGACGCCCGCGACGAGGCGCTAACGCCCGACTGCCTGCCGGCCTCCGGCAGCTTCTTCGCGCTCGGCCGCACGCGCATCGCCTGCAAGGCGACCGACGCGGCCGGCAACACCGCGCATGCCAGCTTCACGGTCACCGTCATACGCGCAGGCGATGCCGACAACGCGCCCCCGGTCATCAGCGTCCCCGACACGGTCCAGGCCCCTGCGACAAGCAAGCGCGGCGCGAGCGTCACCTACCACGTCTCCGTCACCGACAATCGCGACGGCACGCTGAAGGCCAGCTGCGACCCGCCGTCGGGCAGCGTCTTTGAGCTCGGCAAGACGACCGTCAGCTGCTCCGCGCAAGACTCGGCCCACAACAAGGCCGAGCAGACCTTCAACGTCACCGTCGTCCACGCACGCGACGCCGACCTTATGCCCCCGGTCATCGCCGTACCTGACTCGATCAAGACGACCGCAACAAGCAAGCGTGGGGCGAGCGTCACCTACCGCGTCTCGGCCCGCGACAACCGCGACGGCAAGCTGAAGCCGCGCTGCGACCCGCGCTCTGGCAGCGTCTTTGCGATCGGCCTGACGAGCGTGATCTGCTCCGCACACGACGCTGCCGGCAACCAGGACACGAAGACCTTCACCGTCACCGTCACAGCCGTGCACGCGCCGCCACCGAACGGGGGGTCCGGCGAAACGCCGCCACCAAAGTACGTCTCTGACGCTACGCCGCCGGTGATCAGAGTCCCAGCTGCGATCACGACGCGCGCCACGAACGCCGACGGCGCGACCGTGACCTATGACGTCTCGGCCAGCGACAACCGCGACGGCGCGTTGCAAGCTACCTGTGAGCCGCCCTCGCGCAGCCTCTTCAAGATCGGCACGACGACCGTGACCTGCTCCGCAACAGACGCTGCGGGCAACACAGCCACCGAGAGGTTCAAGATGACCGTCATCGACGCCACGCCGCCGGTCATCAGAGTCCCCGATGCGATCGAGACGCGCGCCACCAGCGCGGAGGGCGCGACCGTGATCTACGACGTCTCGGCCAGCGACAGCCACGACGGTGCGCTGAAAGCGACCTGCCGGCCGCCCTCGGGCAGCGTCTTCAAGATCGGCACGACCACCGTGAGCTGCACCGCACAAGACTCCGCGGGCAACACAGCCCACAAGAGCTTCACGATCACCGTCACGGACGACCACACCCCTCCCCCGCCCGTCGTCACCTCGCCCCAGTCGGGACCGAATTAGTCGCCGACCCGCTGACCGCGAAACCGCAGACGGCCCGCAATCCTCGCGTCGCCCCGCGGCAGCACCCGCCGCGATCGCGGCGGCACGCGCCGCCGGCTGGCGACCCTTCCGCGCCACGGTTGCTCGCGAGACGTTCGACCGCGCCGGCAACCGCGTCGGATGGCGGTCGGTGACCGTGGCGTGGTGTGAGAGCTGCAGTGACCGGATGGAGGGACGCGCTGACGCGATCACATGCTCGTCCACCTGCCGCTCACGCAGGGCCCGCAGCCGCGCCGCGCAGAAGCGCCCGGGCGACCCCAAGCCCGGATGAGCTGCGCGCCTGCAGGCCGTAGAGTCCGGGCCGCGATGGCGAACTGGCTGAAGCTCGGCTATTTCACGGAGTCGCACACCACTCCGGACTACTGGCCCACGATCGCCTGGGTCAGTGACAGCCCGGGCCGCGTATCGCCGCGATGGAAACATCACGCGCGGCCACGTGCCGGCAAGCGTCACCCCGTCTTCGGGCCGCAGTACCACGTCGGCGATCGGCTCGTGATGTACCTCACCGAGATCGATCGCTGCCCAGCGATCCTCGAGGTCACCGACGACCCGCGCTGGGACCCGGCGACCGTCGACGCGGCGCACGCCGGCGAAGGCGATCGCTGGGGCGTCGTGACACCCGTGCGCTGCATCCACGCCGCATCAGGAGACGTCGCCCTCGGCGACATCGGTGTTGCGAAATCGTCGATCTCGCGCAAGGGGCACATCCGCCTCCTCGACCGCCACTACGCCGAAGCCGAGCGTCTCATCACCGGCCGCGCCGCCGCTGCGCAGCCGCCGGGATCCCCGCACCACGCGCTCGTGCCGATCGAGGCCGGCCACGTCGAGGGCTACGACATCACGACGGCCGCCACGGTCAGGCGAGCTGCTCGCCGCGAGTCGCGCCTGGTGCATGACTACGCCCGCCATCTCGAGCGCGGCGGGGACTCCATCGGACGCTTGGAGATCCGTCCGACCCCTGGCCACGGCGCGCTGTACTCCGACGTCCTCAACACCACGCGCCACCAGCTCGTCGAGGCGAAGGCATCGGGCGACAGGACCTCGGTTCGGATGGCGATCGGCCAGCTCGCCGACTATGCGCGCTTCATCGATCCACCCCCGCAGCTCGCCGTCCTCCTCGAGGCCAAGCCAGACCCAGACCTCGAGCAGCTGCTGTCCTCGCAGGACATCGCCGTGATCTGGCCGCGCGGAGAGCGCTTTCATGACAACGCCGGCGGACGGTTCGTCTAGGGGCCCACGAGCTATCGGATGGAGGGATATCAGCGGTTTGCATCGTCCTGCGCGACGTGCTTCCCAGCCTTTGTAACGCCACGGCCGACCGCAACCAACCCTACGCCCACAGCGACATCACTAAGGCTCTGGATGTAGTCCTTCCATACCAGCTCGTTAGTGAAGAGAACTAGACCGCCCCCGAGCACTGTGACGAGCAGCACGATGATGCCACCAAGAATTGTGCCCCAAGGCAGCTTATCCAGCGATTCCATCATTCCCATCTCCTCTCAGAGTCCACGTCGCATCGTCTCCGGGCATTGTGAGTTGTTGTGGATGAGCTAGGTGTGAGACCGACCTTTTGTTGATGTTCTCGTCGTCGTTGGCGTTGGCGGTGGCCTGCCCGCGCGGCCACGCGAGCCCGAACGCGGGTCCGCGAAGCCCCGCCCGCGACAGCCGCCCTCGTCCATGGGCGCCTGAAGCACTGCTTCATCCGTTGCGCCTCTGATATGAGGATCGTGAGCTCACGCGCAAGGTCGATGGAAACTCGACGCGCGATGCGTCTTCGCCGACCTCATGATCACGACGACTTGCGCTCGCGGTGTCCGAAAGCGGATTCTGCGAATCGGGCTCGCTCGAGAATCGGGCGCCAGCGTGCCGCAAGCCGTTCCTTGGGTTCTCGCGGTGATCGCAACACGCCCCAAGAGAGCTGGGTCCTGAAGAAGTTGTTGTCGTCGCTGTTGTGCTGTGCGCAACCCGAAGGGTTGTGCACAGTTTTTTCGCGCGCGGGCGCGCGCGACCGCGGGCTT
>DASVPU010000437.1:0-5180 GCA_036389475.1 Solirubrobacteraceae bacterium | reverse complement strand
GCGACGAGCTCCCGCGCGCCGGCAAGCACGATCTCGCCGGTGGAGCGCAACTGCAGCGCGAGCGCCGTATCGAGCACATCGCTCGACGTCAGGCCGTAGTGGATCCAGCGTCCGGCGTCCCCGGCGGAGGAGCTCAAGACGTCGACGAACGCCGCGACGTCGTGGTCTGTGACCCGCTCACGCTCCTGCACCGCCTCGACCGTGAAGGTCGCGTTTCGGATTGCTTCGAGCTCCGCCTCCGTCGGCCCGTCCATCGCCTCGCAGGCGGCGACCTCGATGCGTCGCCAGGACTCCATGCGCGCCTGGTCAGTCCACAATGCGCCGATCTCCGGTCGCGTGTAACGAGCGATCACGGCCGGGATTATCGCGACGGAGCAAGATCACACCTGCCGCCGCCGATCGGCGAGACGATGGCATGATCGTTTCCCGTGTAGGAGGACACCGTGCCCGCTCTTCGCACACTTGCTCTCGCCGCTGCCGTCGCGGGCGCTGTCGCCGCGCCAGCTTCCGCGCAACCGAGCGCCGGCTCACCCGGCCTCGGCGACCCGTACTTCCCGCTCGCCGGCAACGGCGGCTATGACGTCAAGCACTACTCGCTCGACCTCGACTATCAGCGTGCAGGCAACCAGCTCGACGCGACGGCTGTGATCATCGCGATACCAAACGAGAGCCTGAGCCGGTTCGACCTCGACTTGCGCGGCTTTCAGATCTCGCAACTGACGGTCAATGGCCTTCCTGCCGGCTTCACGCGCGACGGCCAAGAGCTGATCGTCACGCCGCGGGTCGCGTTGCGGGGCGGCAGGCCGTTCGTCGTGCGGATCGACTATGGCGGTCAGCCGGCGCAGGTGGTGGATCCCGACGGCAGCGTCGAAGGCTGGATCCCGACCGCCGACGGCGCGTTTGTCGTCAACGAGCCGCAGGGCTCGCCCGGCTGGTATCCGGCCAACGACAACCCGCGCGACAAAGCGACCTACGACTTCGCGATCACCGTGCCCGAAGGCATCACGGCGATCGGCAACGGACGGCTGATCTCCAGCCGAACGCACCGCGGCAAGACGACTTGGCGCTGGCTGGAGGTCTCGCCGATGGCGTCCTACCTCGCCACCGCGACCAACGGCATGTTCGAGCTGCGCACCAGCCGTGCGGGAAGCGTGCCGCTCTATCAGGCTGTGGATCCTGCCGAGATTGCCAGCGGCGCCTTCGACAGGCTCGCGGCGGAGGCGGAGATCATCGGCTTCTTCTCGACGCTCTACGGCCCGTATCCGTTCTCCAGCGGCGGCGGCGTGGTCGATCACGCGCCCGAGGTCGGGTACGCGCTGGAGTCGCAGACAAAATCGCAGTACGACAAGACACCGAGCGCGTCGACCGTCGTCCACGAGATCTCGCATCAGTGGTTCGGAAACTCCGTCTCGCTGACCGTATGGCCCGACATCTGGCTCAACGAGGGCTTCGCGCAGTTCTCGGAATGGATCTACGACGAGCGCCACAGCGGGTCGATGGCCCAGCAGGCGTTCGACGCGCTCTATGCGCGCAGCGCGTCCGATCCGTTCTGGACTCGCCCCCCGGCGAATCTCGGCGGCCCCGAGTTCCTGTTTGCGAGCCCGACCTACGAGCGTGGGGCGATGACGCTGCAGGCCCTGCGCGGGAAGATCGGTGACGCGACGTTCTTCAAGCTGCTGCGCGAGTGGTACTCCCGCCACCGCAACGGCAACGTGAGGACCGCGGACTTCATCGCGCTCGCCGAGGAGATCAGCCGCCGGCAGCTGGACAGGTTCTTCGACGTCTGGCTCTACCGATCCGGCAAGCCTGTGAGCTGGTAGAGCGGCGGCGGCCGGCGGGGGCGGGCGCCCGTGCCTACGTCCCCAGGATCCGCAGCGCCAGATGCCCCGCGTTCTTGGCGTTGTCCAGCCCCACAGCCGCGACCGGAACGCCGGGGGGCATCTGCAGCGTCGACAGGATGGCGTCCATCCCGCCCATCGCCGAAAGCCGCGAGGAGAGCGGCACGCCGATCACGGGCAGGTTGGTGTGGGCGGCGGCGACCCCCGGCAGCGCGGCTGACAACCCGGCGCCGGCGATGATCACGCGCAGGCCGCGCATGCGAGCGTTGGCGCAGTAGTCGGCGACAACGTCCGGCTCGCGGTGAGCGGACATCACCCGCACCTCGTGGAGCACGCCGCCATCGCGCAGCACGCTCGCGGCCCCGTCCATGACGTCCATGTCGCTCTTGGAGCCCATGATAATCCCGACGAGCGGGATGTCGACCTCGATCTCCTCTATTTGGGCCGCGGTCTCGACGCCGGTCTCGGTCTGCGGCCCCGGATGCTCGGTCATGCGCTCGTCCTCTCAGATGTGCGTTCGGAGCGGCGGAGAATATGCGCGCATCACGGAGTCTGATCTGCGCCGTTTTCATCGGACCAAGGCGGCCTTGGGTCGAGCACAGCGCCAGCGCAGGTCAGCGCCTGGCGAGCCGGTGGACTCGGGAGCGCTTTGCGCGCACTATCGTGGGCTGCGGTTTGCGACGCCGATCGCGTCGAGGTTCGGCTCGATCTGGGCCTCTGACACCTTCAGCGGTCGCAGCCGCGCAATCTCGCCGACAACCGACTTCATCCGAACACTGAGGAGCTCATGGCGATTTCGAGCGCAGACGAAGCCAGCCCTGTCGCCGCCGCTTTGGACGGCGACCTGGTGGTCCGTCCACCAGAGATGCTTCGCCACCGACGCGCGCCACTGACCAGAGTCCCGGCGCTTCGCGGCGCGCATGGTGAACCACGTTGCGCACACTCTTAATTGACAACTACGACTCGTTTACCTATAACCTGTATCAGCTGCTCGGGGAGGTGAACGGCTGTCCTCCCGTGGTGGTGCGCAACAACGCCGGGTGGTCCGATCTTCAGGTTGAGCGCTTCGACAGCGTCGTGATCTCACCAGGCCCGGGGCGGCCGGCGCGCCCGTTGGACTTCGGGATCAGCTCCCGTGTGATTCGCGAGAGCGGTCTCGCGGTGCTCGGAGTCTGCCTTGGCCACCAGGGCATCTGCGGGTTGTCCGGTGGCGTGATCGACCACGCGCCCGAGCCGATGCACGGGCGCATCTCGCTCGTGCATCACACGGGCGTAGATCTCTTCGCGGACCTGCCGTCGCCGTTCTCGGCCGTTCGTTATCACTCGCTCGCGGTCACCGAGGTGCCCGCCGAGCTCGAGGTAGTGGCGTGGACCTCTGACGGTGTCGTCATGGGCGTTCGGCATCGCAGCAAGCCCTTGTGGGGGGTGCAGTTTCACCCCGAGTCGATCAGCACCGAATACGGCCGCGAGCTGCTTGCGAACTTCCGCGACCTCGCGGTGGCGCACGCCCGTGCGAACGGCGGCGGCCGCCGGGCCGCAGCCGGCGACGGCCGCTATGAGGTCCATGTCCGCCGGCTGGACATCGAGCCGGACGCCGAGGCGGCCCATCGCGAGCTGTTCTGCGACGACGAGCACCGCTTCTGGCTGGACTCGAGCGCGGTGATCGACGACCTCTCGCGGTTCTCGTTCATGGGCGACGGCGAGGGCCCGCTCGCGGAGTACGTGACCTACCGTGTGGCAGACGGCACCGTGCGGGTCGATCGCGGGGGCGAACGCGTCCTCGTGGAGCAGCCGTTCTTCGACTACCTCGACGAGCAGCTACGCCGGCGCGCGACACGCAGACCGCCGGGGCTGCCGTTCGACTTCAACCTCGGCTACGTCGGCTGCCTGGGCTATGAGCTGAAGGCCGAGACCAGCGGACACGCGGTCCATCGGGCGCAGACGCCCGATGCCGCCCTCCTGTTCGCCGATCGCATGCTGGTGATCGACCATCTCGAGAGCGTGTGCTATCTGCTGGCGCTCGGTGCCGATGGCGACGACGCCGACGCGCTTGCGTGGATAGAGCACATGAGCCGACGCGTGCACGAGCTGCCCGCGCCCGACGAGGCCAGGTTTCGAGCGGACGCGCTGGTCGGCATGACCCATACCGCCGCCCAGCCACTGCTCGAGCTGCGCCACGACAAGGCTGCGTACATCGAGCGCATCTCAGAGTGCATGCGCGAGATCTACGAGGGCGAATCCTACGAGGTATGCCTGACCAACACCGTCACATCCCGGAGGCCGATCGACCCGCTCGAGACATACTCGCGACTGCGTGCGATCAGCCCGGTGCCCTACGGCGCGCTGCTGGAGTTCCCCGCCGTCGCGGTGCTGAGCGTGTCGCCGGAGCGCTTCTTGACGATGTGCTGCGACGGAGTGGTGGAATCCAAGCCGATCAAGGGCACGAGACCGCGCGGCGCGACGGCGGCCGAGGACGAGGAGCTACGACGCGACCTGGCCTCCCACCAGAAGGATCTGGCCGAGAACCTCATGATCGTCGATCTCGTGCGCAACGACCTCAATACGGTTTGCGAGGTCGGCTCGGTGCACGTCCCGCAGCTCTTCGACGTCGAGACCTACGCGCCCGTCCATCAGCTCGTCTCGACGATCCGCGGCAAGCTGCGCCTCGGAGTTTCGGCAGTTGGCTGCGTCCGCGCGACGTTCCCCGGCGGTTCGATGACGGGCGCTCCGAAGATCCGTACGATGCAGATCATCGACCGGCTCGAGGGGGGTCCCCGCGGGTTGTACTCGGGCGCGCTTGGCTGGTTCGGGCTCAGCGGCGCGGCCGACCTGAGCATCGTGATCCGCACGCTCACGGTGACAGAGGACGCGGTGAGCTTCGGTGTTGGCGGCGCAATCGTGGCGCTGTCAGATCCCGAGCAGGAGTTCGAGGAGACGGTCATCAAGTCACGCGCGCTGGTTACTGCGCTGCTTGCCGCCCAGCCGGCGCCGGTCGGAGAGTCCTCGTGACGGACTCGGATCGTTTTCGCCCGCCTATCTACTCAGACCCTTGGCTTCCACATCGAGCGCTGGATCTGCTGTCTGACTGCTGTGGATGACCTGCTCGACGTCGTCGACCGCTGGTGTCCCGAGAGGAGCACGCGAACTCGTCGCCGCGAGCCGCGCGATGCGGCAGGACCACCTCACGAGCTGGGCCGGCCGGTCATTGAATTGGGGAGCTCGGATCGTCGCGATGCTCACGCTCGACGGCCCGCAGCCCGATGTCGCTTCGCAGCTGGCGGCCCTCGAACGTGATGCCCCCTGCGGCCGCGTAGGCGGCCTCCCGGGCGACCTCCGGGGTTC
>DASVPU010000436.1:0-1762 GCA_036389475.1 Solirubrobacteraceae bacterium | reverse complement strand
CGCTTGCTCGCTGCGCGTGGCGATCTTGTTCCCAAGACGCGCCTGCACGGGCTCGTAATTTGCCGATCGAGCGTTTAGGCTCGCAGCTTCTTGGAGCGTAGACGGAATGCCGGTGGCGTCTGCGAGCGCTCCCATATCCCGGAGGAGGGTCCATGAAGGCACGGTGCTCAACCCCGTTCATCGTCATCGTCCTGAGCTTTACATTCCTCGTCGCGCCCGCGGCCGCAACGCGCTATGTCGCCCTCGGCGACTCCTACTCATCCGGCGTGGGAACGCGGACCTATTACGAGAGCACCTGCCAGCGCTCCGTCTACGCGTACCCGTATCTCCTGCACAACGCCCATAGCGCCTGGACGTTCGTGAACGCAACGTGCAGCGGCGCGAAGACGGGCGACATCCTGAACACCCAGTACACCAGCCTCACCTCCGGCACCGATTGGGTCACGTACACGATCGGTGGCAACGACGCAGGGTTCTCTGACGTCATCTTCGAGTGTGCACAGCCGTGGTGGTCGTCCGACTGCAACGGCGCGATCGACGGGGCCCAGGCCTACATCAAGAACACGCTGCCGGGCCGGCTGGACCTCGTCAACAACAAGATCAAGTCGCGTTCGCCGAGCGCGAAGGTGATCGTGCTCGACTATCCGCACCTCTTCCAGGGCGAGGACTGCAACGCCGGGACGTTCTTCAGCCCCGACGAGGAGACCCGCCTGAACCAGACCGCCGACATGCTGCGTACTCAGATAAGCGCTGCAGCCACGCGTGCCGGCGCCAACTTCATCTTCCGGGACGTGATCCCGCCGTTCGTGGGCCACGCAATCTGCGACTCGGTCGAGTGGATCAACGGCCTGTCGAGCCCCACTTCCGAGAGCTACCACCCGAACCGCAGCGGGCAGTCGAGCGGCTACTACCCGGCCGTTCACGCAGTGACCGGCTGAGAGCTGCAAGTGCGAGCGCGTCGCGCTTCAGCGAAGCCGGCGCGCTCGCTCAGCGTGGTTGCGCTCGAGCGAAGCCAACGCCCTCCAGCGAGCCGGGCGCGCTCTGCTCAGGCCGGTGCGGGAGCGGTTTGGTCCCGCTCGGCCCGCCACACGCGGTTCAGCTCGCTCTGGGCGTAGATCATCTCGATCGGGAAGAAGAACAGCCCCAGCACGTAGAAGATGAACCCGAGCGAGACGTTGACGCGCTCGCTCGTCCCGGCGACCTCTTGCGCGGCCCCGATTCGCTTGAACGTTCTGTAGACCGAGACGAACGGCGGAACGAGGACGAGCCAGCCCAGGGTGATCGCCAACAGCGAGTGGAACGGGCTCCGACCGAGGCGTTCCTCCTGGTTCGTCGCGCGGCCGAGGTCGCGCATCTCGCGATTGACCTTGTAGTACCAGACGAAGTAGTAGATGCCGAGCGTCAGGAAGGTGAGCGCGAAGACTCCAACCGGGTGGCGGACCTTCGCCTCGGCGGAGGTGCTCCGGATGTGGACGACCTCAGCCACGGTTGCAGGCTATCCATCCCGGGGCGCACGGACCGCCGCGTCTCCCCGCTGCCCAGGCAGCTACCTCACGACCCTGAAGCGCAGCGAGACCGGCGCCGACCGCCGTCGGTCGGCGCCGGTGGCCCTGACCGTGAGCTTGTACCGACTGGGCTTCAACTTCTTGGCGCGCGAGAAGCGACCTTGGAACACCACCTTGTTGATGCCGGGGTGGCCCGAGAACGAGAGCGTCCCAGCCCGCACCGTGCGATGGCACGACTGGCGTTTGGGGTTCTTTCT
>DASVPU010000435.1:0-2737 GCA_036389475.1 Solirubrobacteraceae bacterium | reverse complement strand
CCGAGTTCGACGACGCCTCTGCTCGACCGAAAGTTGTCGCCGAGGGTGACTTGGTGCACGCCAGCGTACCGATCCGCGAACTTCACGATGTTGGCAACCTGACTGCCGCGCCACTGGTAGATCGTCTGGTCGTCGTCGCCGACGACGCACAAGTTGGCACCAAACTGGACGAGCCCGCGCACCAGCCGTTCTTGGAGCGGATTGACGTCCTGGTACTCGTCCACCACGACGTACTTGATGTCGTCGCGAACGTGGTCTTGAACGCGCACGAAGTCGTCGTCCTCGTACGGATCGCCTTCGAGGTACGACACGGCGCGGCTGATGATCTCGGAGTAGTCGAACATCGCGTGCGACTCGATCAGGTCCATGTACTGCTCGAACGACTCGTACACGCCAGCGGGCACGAGTTCGCGGTCGATCTCGTCCTCGCGCAGCACATTGAGCACCTGCAGGTACAGCTTCGAGTTGAGGTAGCGCCTGAGGTAGTCCTGCTTCGTGCCGATCGTCGGGCACGACATCAGACCGGATTTGCGACTGTTGCGGTCGACCAACAGCCGGTTCGTGATAGCGGATCACGAAGCGGCCGGTCAGCAGCGTGTAGCTCATGCGCGCACCCGCCCCTCGCCGCCAAACGCCAGCGGCCCGGCGACCCGGGTGGGGATCGGGCGACACCCGTCGCCATCCGCGCTGTTGGCGTCGACGGGCAGCTGACGATGCACGGTGAGCACGAACAGACCAGCCATAGGACCTCCTGCAGACGAAAGCGGTCAACGATCATCCTCGCGGGGTCGGCGAAGGGTGTGATGTTGCTCCGATCTGGTGGCGGAGGACGTGAAGGTCGACGGTGTTACGCGGGCCCGAACCGACGGGCGATCTGCGCGGCGATGACGCGCACCGTCTGGTCGGTGAGCGGCCCAGGGGCGTTGATGCGCTTGGCCAGCGCCCGCGGATAGAGCAGCGGGTAGCCGTTGATGGTCAGCGTTCTGAGGATCGGCAGGTCGGCGTCGACGAAGCACAGCGTGCCGTGGACGGCGATCGCGGGCGTGATGTCGCCGATGACCGCTTCGGTGAGCGCAACCTGTGTCGCCAAACTGTTGTTCAGCGTCGTCTTGTCGCGACCGGCGATCGTGAGCTTCGCCTTGCCAAACAGCGGCGTGCTGATGGCGACCTTGCCCCTGTAGCGCTTGGTGTCGATGACCCACACCCCGGACGGCGCGATCGCGATGTGGTCGATGTTCGCGCGGCTGCCAGGGATCCGGCGGTCGTGCAAGACGACGACGTCGTCGCTGAGACACCTCGCCAGGATCTCGGCGACCTGCTCCTCACCGCCGGCGCCGCGCGCCCACGCGGTCTCGTGGCTGGGCTCGTCGCCGAGCGCGAGCATGACCCGGCCGATGCGCGGATACCTGTCGCGGACGCGCCGCTCGCGAGCTGAGCGCCGCCGCTGGTGCTCGCGGCGCGCGCTCGCGCCGGCCGTGCCGCGATCAAACTGCGGCGGCTCTGAGGCGCTCACTGCCAGGCACAACCACGCGGACCGCTTGACGCGTGAGACGCCAGCTCGCGGCTGGACCAACGGCGGCCCGGCCCATCGCCACACGACTTCTACCCCTGCCGTCTGAGCCAGGTGGGGTGCCCGAGTTCACCCTCGTGGGCTGCCGATCTCGCTTAGAGCGCCGAAAGCGTCCTGAGAATCCCGTCTGTCGGGACCCTGAAACCCAGGCGCTATCGGCGCTTCGCGGCGAGTCTGCCCCCTGACAGCAAGCTCGATCGCGCGACTCGCCCAGCACCCCGGTGGTCCATGCTCAGTGTTCCTTGTCTCCGGGTCTATGCTTCGCGACCGCACGCGGCTCTGGATCGAATGCTTTGTGTTGCCCTTCTCCCCACGTACGACAATCAGCTAGTCCCTATGGCTGTGTGCGCCTGCGCACACAAATCTGGGTAGAGTGGCGTACGATCGAGTCAAGCCTTGAGCTTGGGTGGTCGATAGGCAGCCAGGAAGGCGCAAACCGAGGAGCCGAGTAATGGGCGCAGGCAACACCAACGGCACGTAGGAAGTACCCCCCGTCGGCCGGTCGGTCGCCGCTTGGCGATCCATCTCGTTGCGGGGTTGCGATAGGAGGATGGTCAGCTGATCGCGGCATGTTCGTGTACGGGCGCCTGTCTGCTGCCATATCGCGCAGATGCACTGGTCTTGCTCGTCGGTCGTTGCTTTCTGAGCGTCGGACGGCGGCTGCAGCCGTCTATCCCCCATCGCGGCCGGCAGCAGCAACCGCCTCGCAGGGGCACGCGCAGGTACCCAGCTGCAGCTGCAACCTCGCAGGGCACGCGCAGGTGCCAGCTACAGTGCACCCTGCGCGTGCCCTGCAAGCGGTACGCAGTCCGGCCGCGCTCAATGTGCTGCGAGCCGCCCCCGATGCCAGTATGGAGCCCGAGCTTGCCTAGCACGACCGGACGCGGAGCGAGTAGCCCGTCACCAAGAAGGGGACGACAGCTCCGCGGCCCGTCGCCCAGCTGCTCGGATCATCATGGGCGGGAACCAACATCCCGGCAGAC
Organism: Solirubrobacteraceae bacterium; assembly: GCA_036389475.1. GTDB lineage: Bacteria > Actinomycetota > Thermoleophilia > Solirubrobacterales > Solirubrobacteraceae > CADCVQ01. The sequence goes on along the minus strand of DASVPU010000435.1, from coordinate 184 downwards.
CCTCTGCACTGAAACGCCACGCCCAGAGCCACTTGACGGCGATTACGCTCCACATAGCCGACAGCTGGAAGGCCCTCGACACGCCGTCTTAACTGATCGAAAGTCTAGGCAGGAAGGTCGCGCTCCTCCACCGTTCCCTGCAAGAGTCCCGCGCGATGCGAGGATTAGCCCATGTCCTCAAGGC
>DASVPU010000434.1:0-8804 GCA_036389475.1 Solirubrobacteraceae bacterium | reverse complement strand
GGTGTGGCCGACGACGAAGCACGTGGCGCCGAGGTGGTCGACGAGCTTCTCGGCGGTGTGCAGCGGACCGCGCAGCCCGATCTCGTCGCGCACGCCGGCCAGCGCGTCCCAGCCCGGGATGGCGGCGCCGGCGTGGACCAGCGCGACGTCGGCGCGCTCGAGCATCGCCAGCGACCGGGCGGGGTCGGGGCGCAGCGGGCCACCGAGCGCGACGAGCACGTCGGCGGGGGTCGTGCCGCGCTTGGGGCCGAGCGTCGAGCCGCAGTGCACGACGATCCGCGCGCCCGCGGCGGCGGCGATGACGGCCGCCGCGAGCGACAGATGCGGCGCCTCGCACATCCCGTCGAAGGCGCCTGCGCAGGCGAGGATCGGACGCCCGCCCGCCTGCCCACCGGACGGCCGGTCCGGTGCGATCGAGCGCGCGGCGTCGCGCAGAGCCTGCGCGACGCCGGCCAGCTCGGGCGGTGTCTCCCCCTTGATCCGCATCGCGACGAGAAAGGCTCCGGCCTGGACCGGACTGACCTCGCCGGCAAGCAGCGAGGCGGTCGCGCCGCGGGCTTCGTCGAACGTGAGCGCGCGGCTTCCGCGCGGTCCGCTCCCGACGGCCTTGATGACGGAGCGAAAGCCGGCGTACGACGTGCGGCCGCGACGGTCGGGCAACGCGGTGCTGGCCTCTGCGCGTCCCTGCGGGCTCATGTCCCCTCCCAGCGATAGCCGACGCTGCGTACCGTCTTGATCCGCGCCGCGTGCTCGGAGCCGAGCTTCGCCCGGACCCGCCGCACATGGACATCGACGGTCCGCGCACCGCCGTAGTAGTCATATCCCCACACCCGGCTGAGCAGCGCCTCGCGCGAGAACACGCGCCGCGGGTGGGTGACGAGGAACTTCAACAGCTCGTACTCCATGTAGGTGAAGTCCACGGGACGCCCCTCGATCGCCACCTGATACGTGGCCAGGTTCATCTCCAAGCTGCCGACGCGGACGACGTCCTCGTGATCGATCCCGTTGACCGCGCGGCGCGCGCGAGCGATCCGCGCCTGCAGCTCGTCGGCCGAGAACGGCTCGACGAGCAACTCGTGGCCCTCGGTGATGCCTACCCCCTCGGCAAGCCCGCCGGAGGCCAGTGCGACGATCACCGGAACCTCGCCGAGGTCGTCGTCGGCGGCGAGCCGCGCGCACAGCTCCGAGCAGGACGGTTGCTCCAAACCATCGGCCAGGATGACCGCGAGCGCCGGCGCGCGACTGCCGCCGTCGGGCGGGCGCAAGGTGCCGTTGGCTGCGACGCGATGCGGGCTGAACCCGAGCTCTGCCAGCAGCCGCGACGTTCGTTCCGAGCCGTGCGAGCCGTAGATCCAGGCGTCGGTCACGACCGCGCGCCGTTGCTCGCCGAGCGGTGGATGGCAGGTTTCATCGCCTTCCCTCTACAAAAGTCGCAGGTAGCGGATACGGTCGAACTCGGTCACGGTGCGGCGCTCGTCGTCGAGCTCACGGCGCTTGTTGGCGACGAAGACGTCGCACAGGCGATCGCCGAGCGTCTCGCGAGCAAGCTCGGAGTCGTCGAAGAGGTCGGTGGCCTCGCGCAGGTCAAGTGGTAGCCGCGGCGCGCCGTTGGGCTGGTCGTCGATCGACTCCGCCTGCAGCTCATAGCCGCGCTCGATCCCGCGCAGCCCGGCGGCGAGGATCAGCGCAAGCACCATGTACGTGTTGCAGGACGGATCCGGGGAGCGCAGCTCGAAGCGCGCCCCTGCGGCGCGGCCGGGGCGCCGGGACGGCACGCGGACGAGCGCGGCGCCGCCGCGGCGCGTCCAGCTGACGAACGCCGGCGCCTCGAAGCCGGTCGCCAGGCGCCGGTAGGAGTTGATCCACTGGTTGGTGACCGCCGTCAGCTCGCGCGCATGGGCAAGGACCCCGGCCAGGAACGCCCGGCCGGTCGGCGACAGCGGCTCCGTGCCGTCGGTATGGAACGCGTTGCGGTCGCCCTCGAACAGCGAGATGTGCAGGTGCATGCCCGAGCCGGGATGCGCGGCCAGCGGCTTGGGCATGAATGTCGCGTAGGCACCGAGCTCATGCGCGGCCTCCTTGACGGCGATCCGGAACGTCGTCACGGCGTCGGCCATCGAGAGGGCGTCGGTGTGCGCGAGCTGGATCTCGTGCTGGGACGGCGCGACCTCGTGGTGGGAGGCCTTCACCGGGATGCCCATTTGCTCGAGGTACTCGATCGTGCGGCGACGGAAGTCCGAGCCGACGTCGAGCGGCGTGAGGTCGAAGTATGCGCCGTCGTCGAGCGTCGTCGGGGCGGCGCCGTTGCTGCCCAGCGGGCCGAAGATGAAGAACTCGACCTCGCACCCGACCTGCATCGTGTAGCCGAGCCCAGCCGCCTGCTCCAGGACGCGTCGCAGCGTGGCGCGCGAATCGCCGCCGAACGGGCCGTCGTCGGGCTCGCGCACGTCGCAGAACATGCGTGCGACGATCGAGTCCGGCTTCCACGGAAGAACTTGGAACGTGCGCGGATCTGGGTAGGCGATGACGTCGTGCTCGCGCAGCCGCGCGGCGCCCTCCAGCGACGAGCCGTCGAGGCCTACGCCGTCGACAAGCGCCGACTCGAGCTCGGAGACCGGGATCGAGATGCTCTTGAGCAGGCCGAGCACGTCGACGAACCAGAGCCGGATGAACCGCACCCCCCGCTCCTCGACTGTGCGCAGCACAAACTGCTCGCGACCGGTCACACACCCAAGGTATGACCGGCCACGAGGCCTGTCATTGGCCCATTGGTCCCAAGCCGCTCGACATCGCGTCGAGTTGGAAACACGCCGTTCATAAAGGGCCTGCACGATCGGCGGCTGCGTGCGAGGATCGTGGAGTGGAGCCGGAGGAGCTGGCGGGCGCGATCACACGATTGGTCGAGTGGGCTGAGCGGAACACGCCGCGGCCTCAGTCGCCGCTGCAGCGGCGCCTGCGCGAGCACTTCGGGGAGGACCCCGTGGATCTGCCGGTCGTCAGCCGCTCACTCGAGGCGTGGGATCGTCCGAACGTGCAGGTCGCGATCGACGCCTGGCTGGAGGGCCAGGAGTTCGAGGTCATCGGTGTCTCGTTGATGGCCGGCTACCGCGCCGGCCTTGGTGAGTTGGTGCGCGGCGGTGAATGGGCTGCGGAGACGCAACTAGGCGGGGCAGAGCATGTGACGGTGCCGCTGGGCGGACAGGAGAGCATCACGTGCGTGCAGTCCGGGCTGTGGCTGGTTCGCGTGGGCGACGAGCCGGTCGTCGTGATGCTCAAGAGCAGCGACATGGGAGGCGGTGAGCAGCTCGGACTGGAGGTGATGGCGCGCGAGCGCGCGCAGGCGGAGGAGATCGTGGTCCAGCTGCGCCGCCTGATGAACGAGCGCAACATCTATCGCGGGCGGGTCCTGGAGCTGCGTCCCCGCCACTTCCACGACGACCAGGGAGCACCGCTTACCGTGCGCTCGTTGCCCGAGATCGGGCGCGAGCAGATCGTGCTCGCAGAAGGTGTGCTCGAGGCGATCGAGCGTCAGGCCTTTGGCATCGCTCGTCATGCCAAGCGTCTGCGGGCGAGCGGACGACATCTGCGACGGGGGTTGCTGTTGCATGGCCCTCCTGGCGTCGGAAAGACGCTGACGGCGATGTACCTCGCCACGCAGATGCCGGGCCGCACCGTCGTCCTGCTCACCGGCCAGGGGCTCGGCGCCGTGAGCGCCTCGGTCGACCTCGCGACGGCGTTGCAGCCGGCAATGGTGATCCTCGAGGACGTCGACCTCGTCGCCATGGAGCGCTCGTTTGAGCCGACGAACGCGATCCTCTTCGAGCTGCTCAACGCGATGGACGGCCTTGACGAGGACCACGACGTCCTGTTCGTGCTGACGACGAACCGTGCCGACCTGCTTGAGCCGGCGCTCGCCGCGCGACCCGGGCGCGTCGACCAAGCGGTCGAGTTGCCGCTGCCCGACTCCTCCGCCCGGCGACGCCTGCTGCAGCTTTACGGTGAAGGGCTCAGCGTCGAGTTCGACGGCAGCGACCGTCTCGTTGCCGACCTCCATGGCACGACGCCAGCGTTCATCCGCGAGCTCCTCCGCCGCGCCGCGTTGCTCGCCGCCGAGGAAAGCGACGATGGTCCACTGCGCGTCGGGCATCGCCACCTCGATGACGCTCTCGACGAGCTGCGACTCGCAGGCGGGGAACTCACGCAGACACTGCTTGGCGCACAGTCGCCCACGTCGCACGACGCGAATCCCGGCGATCTGCGCGACGACGGATGATGTCCCCGCTGCGCCGTCCACCCTCAGCCTCGTGAGCCCCCGCATCCTGCCTGCCGGCGACGCGTTCTGGCGGCCCTCCAATCAGATGGGCGTCCTGAACACCGATCTTGGCAAGCAGCTGGAATCCGAAGCGCTCGCCGCGCGGATGTGGCGGCTTACGCCTGGCCAGGCGTCATCCAAGCATCGTCATGTCACGCAGACCGAGCTCTACGTCGTGCTCGAGGGCACGGGGCGGATCCGGATCGGCGACGACGTGCATTCGCTCGAGCGCCTGTCGAGTGTCCTGATCGAGCCGGAGCTCGTGCGCCAGGTGTTCAACGACACCGACGCCGATGCGCTGTGGCTCGTCGTCGGGACGCCGCCTGAGCCCGCGAACACGCTCGCGATGACCGAGGAGCAGCTGGTCTTGCTGTACCCCGACGGGCCGCGAGCGCTGCCGCCGGAGCTGAGTTAGCCGACCAGACGCGGCCGATAAAGTCCGCGGATGCGTCGCGACCCGGGGAGGGCGCCGTCGCGGGGCCACGACGAGCTAGGCCCGGTTTCTGCGCGGTCGCCGGCGAACCGGCTGCCAGCACGCACGTTCACACAGCGTTCATCGATCCGACGCGGCTGGGAAACGGGGTCCGCCCAGGCTGGGCAACAGTGCAGACCACCCCGACCCAGTGTCCCTACTGCGGCGTCGGCTGCGGCCTGCTGGCAGACGTCGACGACGGCCGGCTGACCGCCGTTCGCGGGGACCCCTTCCATCCTGCCAACCGCGGCCGCACGTGCCGCAAGCCGATCGGCCTGCCGTTCGCCGTGCACGCCCCTGACCGCGCGACGGTCCCGCTCTACCGCGCTGACCGCGACGCGCGCTTCGAGCCAACAGGCTGGGAAAGGGTGCTCGGCACGCTCGCCGCCCGCCTGGAGGCGATCATCGAAGAGCATGGTCCCGACGCGGTGGCGTTCTACATCTCCGGCCAGCTGCTGACCGAGGACTACTACGCGATCAACAAGCTCGCCAAGGGCTTTCTCGGGACGAACAACGTCGACTCCAACTCACGGCTGTGCATGTCCTCAGCGGTCGCCGGCTACAGCGGCGCGTTCGGCTACGACGGCCCGCCGCCGGCTTACGCGGACATCGCGCTCGCCGACTGCTTCCTGCTGCTGGGCACGAACACGGCGGCCTGCCATCCGATCGTCTGGGCACGGATCCGTGACCGCCAGGCCGAGGGCGCGTTCCTCATCTGCGCCGATCCGCGCAAGACGACGACGGCGAAGGGCTCGGACCTGCACCTGCCGGTTCGTCCCGGGACCGACCTCGCGCTGCTGAGCGCGATGCTGCACGTCATCGATCGCGACGGGCTCGTCGACGACACCTTCGTGACGCGACACACGAGCGGTTGGGAGGAGGCGCGGGCGGTCGCGCGCGAGTGGCCGCCCGCGCGCGCCGCGGAGGTCTGCGGTGTCCCGGCTGACCTCATCGAGCAGGCGGCGCACAAGTTCGCGGGCGCGGGCGCGGCGCTCGCGCTGTGGTCGATGGGGGCGAACCAGTCGACGGTCGGAACGCTCAAGAACCGTGCGCTCATCAACCTGTGCCTGGCGACCGGGCAGATCGGGCGGCCCGGCTCAGGCCCGCTGTCGCTGACGGGCCAACCCAACGCGATGGGAGGGCGCGAGGCGGGCGGCCTCGCGCACTCGCTGCCGGGCTATCGCAAGGTCGACGACCCCCTCGATCGCGCCGCGATGGCCGCGCACTGGGGCATCAACCCGTCGCGGATGTCCGACAAGCCGGGGCTGCCGGCCGTCGCGCTGTTCGACGCTCTCGAGGAGGGTCGCGTAAAGGCGGTCTGGGTCATGGCGACCAACCCGCTCGTCTCGCTGCCCGACGGCCAGCGCGCCCGCGCGGCGCTGGAGCGCGCCGAGCTCGTCGTCGTCCAGGACGCGCACCACCCGACGGAAACGTCATCGCTCGCGCACGCCGTCCTGCCGGCCGCCGCCTGGCCGGAGAAGGAGGGCACGATGACGAGCTCCGAGCGGCGCATCGGTCTGGTGCGTCGCGCGGTGGCGCCGCCGGGCGAGGCGAAGGCGGACTGGGAGATCGTCGCCGCCCTCGCGCGTCATCTCGGGTTCGCCAAGCGCTTCGCGTGGCCCGACGCTGCCGCGGTCTTCGACGAGTTCGCCGCCTGCACGACGGGGCGCCCGTGCGATCTGAGCGGCGTCTCGCACGAGCGGCTGCGCCTCGAGGGCGGCCTGCAGTGGCCGTGCCCGGCGGTGGAGGCCGGAGATCCGCACTCCGGCACGCCGCGGCTGTACGCCGACCACCGCTTTGCGACCGAGGACGGTCGCGCGCGCTTCGCGCCGACTCCGCACGCCGACCCGGCGGAGACGCCCGACCCGGACTTCCCGGTCCTGTTGACGACCGGCCGTGTCGCAGATCAGTGGCACACGATGACGAGGACCGCTCACTCCCCCAGCCTGCTGGCATCCGCCGGCTCGCCCACCCTCGCCTGCCATCCACTGGACGCCGTCGCCGCCGGCCTGGAGGACGGCGCCCTCGCGCGGATCGTCTCGCGCCGAGGCGAGCTGCGCTTGGCCGTGGCCTACGACGACGCGATGCCGCGCGGCGTCGCCTTCGCACCGTTTCACTGGGGCGCGATGCACGCGGCGCCAGGCGCGGGCGTGCTGAACTCGTTGACGCTCGCCGCCGTCGACCCGACCTCCTCGCAGCCGGAGCTCAAGGCGATCGCGGTGCGACTGGAGGCCGCGCGCCGGCGCGACGAGCCGGTGCATCGCCACGCGCCCGCGCGACCCAAGCGACTGGTGGTCGTCGGAACCGGGATGGCGGGGCTTGCCGTGGTCGAGGAGGCCCTGCGCCGCCGGCCGGCCGAGCACTACCGGATCATCATGCTCGGCGAGGAGCCGGGTCCGTCCTACAACCGCGTCCTGCTGTCCAAGCTGCTGGCGCGCACGTGCGGCGCAGGTGAGCTCGAGCTGCGCCCGCTGGCGTGGTACGCCGCCCACGGGGTGGACCTGCGCGGCGGCTGCCGCGCCGAAGAGCTCGACCTCGAGCGGCGCTGCGTCATCGACGAGGCCGGCGGTCGCCATCGCTACGACGCGCTCGTGCTCGCGACGGGCTCGCGCCCCTTCCTCCCGCCGATTCCGGGGATCGATCTTCCTCATGTGGACACGTTTCGCACCTGGCGCGACGCCGACGCGCTCGCCGCCACGGCGCCCGCCTCTCGCACGGTCATCGTCGGCGGCGGGCTCCTGGGCCTCGAGGCGGCCGCGGGCCTGCGCGCGCACGGGATCGCCGTGACGGTTGTCGAGTTCGCCGGCCATCTCATGAACCAGCAGCTCGACCCGGGCGCCGCTGCGATGCTGCGCAAGGCGCTCGAAGCGCAGGGGATCGTCTGCATCGTCGGGCGCAGCGCCGCGCGGATCGAGGCCGACCGCGTCGTGCTCGACGACGGTAACGAGCTGCCGGCGACGCGCGTCGTCGTGGCCACCGGCGTGCGCGCGGAAACGGCGCTGGCGCGCGCGGCCGGCCTGCGCGTCGAGCGCGCAATCATCGTCGACGACACGCTGCGCACGAGCGCGCCCGGCGTCTGGGCGGTCGGCGAGTGCGCTCAGCACCGCGGCGTCGTCTACGGCCTGTGGGCGCCGCTTGCCGACCAGGCGCGTGTCGCGGGCGCGGGCATCGCGGGCGATCCCGCCGCGTTCCACGGCTCCGTCCCGGCGACGACGCTGAAGGTCAGCGGCGTCGACGTCTACGCCGGCGGCGAGTCCGCCGCCACGAGGCCGGACGGACACGACGAGATCGTCCTCAGCGACACGCGCCGCGGTATCTACCGCCGGCTCGTCCTAGATGGTGAGCGCCTCATGGGCGCCGCGCTCGTCGGCGACGCGAGCGCGGCGCGGGAGCTGTCCGACCTGCTGCGCAGCGGCGAGCCGGTACCCGCGGAGCTGCTGGAGCCGGCTGGATCGCGGGCCAGATCGATCGCCACCGATCCGACGGCGACGGTCTGCTCGTGCAATGTCGTGACCGTCGGCGAGGTGCAGAAGGCGATCCGCCGCGACGGTCTGACGACGGTGGCGCAGGTCGGGCTGCGCACGCGGGCTACGACCGGCTGCGGCGGATGCGCGCGCGACGTGCAGGAGCTGCTCGACACCGCCGCCGTCTCCGCTCAGAGCTCATGAGGCGTACGCGGCGGCTGGCGATCCAGCGTTGCTGTCATCGGCTGCTGCGCGATCGCCCGCGCGCATGAGCAAGACGGGCCGGTTGCTGCCAAGCAGGACGCTGTCGGAGACAGAGCCCATAAGCGCATGGTGCAGCCGGCCGTGGCCGTGAAATCCCATGACGACCAGATCGCAGCCGGACTCATGGGCGATTTCGAGGATCCGCTGCGTGGGGCGTCCGCGGGCCAGCCGCGACTCGACGCCGATGTCCGACGGCAGGCTGTCGACGGCGTCGCGCAGGATCGCTGCGTAGATGTCGTCGACGCTGGCGGCTGCTGCGAGCAGGCTTCCGGGCACGGCCACATGGGGCGGC
>DASVPU010000433.1:0-3667 GCA_036389475.1 Solirubrobacteraceae bacterium | reverse complement strand
GTCGGAACGACGTGTGCGCCCGGGTCCTGCTCGCCGATCCACGTCGTGATCGCGTCCATCAGCGGCGAGGAGATCGGCGACTGGTTGCCCGGCACGCGCTCGGTGAACTCCAGCCGGTAGCCGTCCTCGCCAAGCACCTCGTGGATGCGCGCGAGCGCGACGTCCTCGTCGAGGCCGGGCGGGATCCGGCAGTCGACGCTCAGCACGGCGCTCGCCGGGATGACGTTGATCTTCGTCGAGGCGACGATCTTCGTCGGCGCCAGCGTCACGCCGAGCAGCGGCTCGACGAGCATCGCCAGGCCGGGGTCGCGCGCGCGCAGGCGCTCGAGCGCGGCGGCCGGATCGCCGTTCGGCTCGAGCCCGAGGCCGTCCAGCAGCGCCCGCGGCCCGGGCGTGAGGTCGAAGGCCGGCTGGCGGTCGGCCATCCGGGCCAGCAGCGGCGCCATCTTCAGCAGCGCGTTGTCGCCGATCTTCGGGATCGAGGCGTGGCCGGCGACGCCGTCGGTCGTCAGGCGGAAGCGGAAGACGCCCTTCTCCGCGACGCAGACGCCGTAATCGCGGTCGCCGTCGAACGGGATCACCGCCCCGGCGCCCTCGTTGAGCAGGTAGTCGCAGCGAACCTTGTCGGGGTGCTGCTCGCAGATCCAGATCGCCCCGAGCGCGCCGCCGACCTCCTCGTCGACGACGACGACGACGAGCAGGTCACCCCGCGCCGGCCGCCAACCGTCGCGCGCGAGCGACAGCGCGGCCGCGACCTCCGTCGCCGTCTGGGACTTCATGTCCAGTGCGCCGCGACCCCACACGCAGCCTTCGGCCAGATCGCCCGACCACGGGTCGTGCGTCCAGTCCTCGGGCGTCGCGAGCACCGTGTCGACGTGCGAGAGCAGGCAGAGCACGGGCCCGTCGCCGTCGCCGCGCAAGCGGGCGACGAGGTTCGGGCGTTCGGTCTTCGCCCCTAGCAGGTCCACCTCGAAGCCGGCATCGCGCAGCAGGGTCGCAAGCGCCTCCTGCGCTGGGCGCTCGTTGCCCGGCGGATTGACCGTGTTGAAGCGGATCAGGCGCTGGAGGAGCTCGCACGACTGGAGCTGGAGGTCATCGGTCACTGCAAGGGATGCTATCCACGCGGCCGCTGACGTCTCACAGGCAGGACGTGCGGTCGGGCAGGACGCTGCGTTCAGGCAGCCGCGGATTGCTCGAGGATCGCCTTGAGGCGGCGCAGGTCTTTGCGGTTGGCGCGCCGCATCGCGGCGGCCATGGCGGGTGCCGCGACCTTCGCAAAGCCGGCTGGCTCGCCACGATTTTGCAGCGTCATCCGCGTCGCGCCGCCGCTGACGTCCTGCCAGGTGTAGGTGGTCTGCATCGGGAATGGGCCCTCGGCGGTGCGCATCACGAAGCGCTGTCGCGCAACGAGCTCTGTGACCTCATAGGTGTAGGCGAGGCGCCGGCCGAGAAACTCGGCGACGAACGCGATCCGTGAGCCGACCCTGAGCGGCTTGGGCGACTTCCACTCGACGGTCTTGATGTTCTCGTACCACGTGGTCGCCTTGTCGGGATCGCATGCATAGGCGGCGACCTCGTCGCGGGGCCGGGCGATGTCGATGTGGCATTGCACGTCGACCAACACGCGGGAAGGATAGGCGCGTTGGTGGTGAACTACGCGCGCTGTTGGCGCTACGCGATCAGACCGGCGCCGCGCAGGCAGCCGTCCAGATAGCGTCCGCTGACCTTGCGGCAGGCGGCGCGCAGCGTCTTAGCAGTGGGCTCAAGCGACGCGAGGACGGAGCCCACGCCCGAGTAGCAGCGCGCACGGTAGCGGGCCGGGGCGAGCGAGCAGAAGCGCGCGCCGCGAGGAGGCGCCGCATCTGAGTTGACGATCTCGCGCGCGACGCCGTAGAGGCAGTCGCTCTCGTGGGACTTTGCCAGCCGGCAGCTCGCCAGCGCCTTGTGCGCGTTCGTGCCGGCGATCCCGGAGACGTCGCGCCCGAAGGACTCGTAGCACGTGCCGACCCAGGCCGGCTCGCTGCGCCGGCAGGCGTCGGCGGTCTTCTTCTGGTCGTAGTTCGTCATCCGCAGGATGTTCGCCGTGACGAGCAGATAGCAGTAGAGCTTGTGGCGCTTGGCGACGCTGTTGCAGGGATAGATCGGGTCGTCCTTGCGCAGGTACTTCGACTTCACGCCGTAGGAGGAGTTGAAGTTCTCCATGAAGACGCCGCCGCTGCACGAGACGCGGTCAAAGCCGCTACCCAGACCGTCGCAGGTCTTCAGCGAGGCGGGCATGTCGTAGCCGGTGTAGATCATCAGGCCGTGCCCGAGCCCGTGGATGCACTGGAAGGCGAGGAATCGCTGCGAGTTGATCTGCGGGTCGCTGCATAGCTGGCGCGCGACGACATCGAGCTTGTCGGTCGGCTGGCCGAGGAACGCCCGCTCGATGATGCCGTGGTAGTAGCCCGACGCGCAGACGGGGGTTCCGGCAATGAACGCGGGCGCGACCCGGTCCTTGAAGCGCGTGAGTGCTGCGGAGCCCATCCGGTGGGCGATGCGGTGGCAATCCGCCGCGATCGCGCCGTTGGAGGTGAGCATCGACTGCAACCGCGTCAGCGCCGGCTTGGGCCCCACGTCGAACGTCATGTTGCCGAAGGCCTGCTCTAGGCACTCGAAGTTCCCGTCCTTGCAGTCGGCCAGGCGCGTCGAGTCGGGCTTGAACGGCGCGGCGACCGCTTTGCCGGAGGCGTTGCCGGCGCCGACGAACGCCGCGAGGTCGCGCTTCTCCTGCGTCGACAGCTTGTCGGCGAAGCTCGGCATCAGGCCGCCCGGCTTGCGCAGCTGGAGCATCACCCGGGAAGAGCTTGGGTTGACGGAGTCCAGATCGGGACCGGTGGTGCCTTTCGATCCGGCGGCGGCGAACGTGTGACAGCCCGCGCAGCCCTGGGATGCGAACAGGCGCTTGCCGGCCACCGGGTCGCCGTTGCCGGCGCCGGAGTCGCCGCCGCAGGAAGCGAGCATCAGCACGAAGGCGAAGGCGAGGGCGACGTAGCGCACGGGTACCGATCCATGCTTCATCAGCCGCCGACGATAGTCGTGCGACCACGATGGGTGTCGAGCTTGGTGGGCGCTCCCACTTGAAGAACTCGGCGAAGCGACCCGGCGCGCGATCGAATCGTGAGCGCTGGCTGTACTTCAACGGTCAGCTCGCGACGATGGAGACATCCGCCGCGTCCTACCTCTCACGATCGTCTGGTTCTGTGGCTGCCGTAACGCGCAGGTCCGTAAATCCCGCCGCGATCGCGAGGAACGGATCAACGTCTCGCACGACCTTGCCAGAAAGGCAACCGGTTCGCACGCCGTCGAGACCGTCACGGACCGGCGGACGGGCCGTTGGGATCGACCCAGATCGTGCCCGTGTCAGAGCCGCGTTCGTACGCTCCTTCCCGTGTGGGATCGGTGCTGAGCTTCAGTCTGCCCATGAACCATCGCGGGGCGAGGTCAGGCCTGACGCGCAACGGCGCGGCGTTGGCGGCCGGTTCGCTGGCGCAGAATTGCGGCTCGCCCCAGCCGAACGCCTCATGGCCGTCCAGCAGGGCCGAATACCACGCGTACTTCAGCTGGTTGTTGTCAAAACCGACCGAGACCTCTTTGCCACTCGCATCGCTGACAGCGGCGGTTCGGG
>DASVPU010000432.1:0-9472 GCA_036389475.1 Solirubrobacteraceae bacterium | reverse complement strand
AAACGTCTGACGTGTCGCCCACGCTCCGATCACGGCGCCGAGCGCGAGCAACCCCAGCCACACAAAGCCGCGCCCGGTCCGACCCGACAGAAAGCCGTCATCGAGCGCCTGGGCAACCAGACGACCCGCCAAGAACGCCGGGATCGCCTGGACCGTCGACCACACCAGCAGCAGCCGCAACTCTGAACCCCGGCCACGCAGAGCGGATCCACGCAGACGCCGGGCGGTCAGCCTTTCGGAAGTCAGGCGCCGGTCGTGATCGCGCCGGCGCCCGGCGCGACCGGGACGGGCTGCTCGTCGGGTCCGACCGCGGCCTGCTCGCCAACCTCGAACAAGGCGCGGTACTCGGGGTCGCGCCACAGCTCGCGGTGGGGCGCCATCGCGCGCAGGCGACCACGGTCAAGCCAGACGACCGCGTCTGTGCGCGCGGCGGTCGACGCGCGATGACAGACGATCAGGCGCGTGCGGTCGCTCAGCGCGCCGGTCAGCACGCGGCTGATGTGATGCTCGGTGACGGTGTCAAGGCTCGCGGCGACGTCGTCGAGGACGACGACGCGTCCGGCGTGCGCGAAGGTGCGTGCCAGGCCGATGCGCTGGGCCTCGCCGCCGGACATCGGTGCCTGGTCGAGCGCGGTGGCGTAGCCGTCGGGCAACAGCCGGATGAACGCATCCGCGCGCGCGGCGCGCGCGGCGTCCTGCACGGCCGCCGGGCTGGGCGTGTCGTGCCCGAACGCGATCGCGTCGGCGACGGTCTGTCCGAACAGCGCGGGGCGTGAGAAGCCGTAGCCGACCGCGCCGCGCAGCTCGCGGCGGTCAAGCTCGCCCAGCGCGATGCCGTCCAGCAGTACCTGACCGTCGTCGGGATCCACCAGGCGGCCGACGAGCGCCGCCAGCAGCGACTTGCCCGAGCCCGAGCGACCGACGACCGCGACCATCGCACCACCCGGCACGACGAGATCCAGGCCGTCAAGCACGACCTCGCCACCGGAGCGCACCGTCACCCCGCGCAGCTCAAGGCGCCCCCGACCCGCCGGCAGCCGACCCGCGCCGTACTGCACCGGCGCCTGATCGAAGATCTCCACAAGCCGCTGCGCCGCTCCGCGCGCGCTGGTGAGCTGTGACACCAGTCCCGTCACCGAGCCCAGCGATGCGGCGAGGAACACGTATTGCCCGGCGGCGAGCATCTGCCCGGCGCTGATCTGTTCACCCGCAAGCAGCACCCCCGCCACTCCGATCACGGCAATCTCGAGCATCGTCACGAGCAACGCGTCACGTGCCGTGATCCGCATGATCACGCGCCACAGGTTCATCCCGTGATGGCGCAGCTCCGGCAGCGGCGCGAGCGAGCGATCGACCTCGCGGTCGAGTGTGCCGGCCGCCGCGATCGTGCGGGCGCCGGAGATCGCCTCGACCAAACGCTCGGCGATCGTCCCCTGGACCGTGAGGTAGCTCGTCGTCAGCGCCGATGCGTCGCGAGCGAACGCCCGCACGACCAGGAGCATCAGCGGGACCCCGGTCAGGAAGGTGGCGCAGAGCCACGGAGAGATGGTCGCCAGCGCCACGGTGCCGCCGACTCCGGCGACAAGGCTCGCACCGGCACCGACCATCGCGGGAGCCACGCGGCCCGCCTCGGAGGCGTTGGCCACGACACGCGTCGCCAGCTCGCCGGGGCCCAGCGTGCCGCGCATTTCCAGCCCGAGCACGTGACGAAGCAGGGTCTGGCGCAACCAAGCGGTCGATCGCGCGATCGCGACGCCGGAAGCGAGGGTGTCCAGCGCGGAGCAGGCCACGAGAACCGCCACCAATGCCGCGGACCATGCCATCCAGGATCCGGCCGCGCGGTGGTTCACGACATCGTCGACCGCGTGTCCGAGCACGGTTGGAAAGGCGAGTGCGACGCCGGTCGTCACGAGCGCCGACAGCGCGACGACGACGACCCAGAGACCTCCCTGGCGCCCCACGTGGGCGAGCAGTCGGTCGGCGGCGCGATAGGCGCGAGGAGGCGCCGCTTCCTGTCTGGTCTGCCTCACCCTACCTCCCTGTCAATGCCCGCTCTGGGCTCCGTGCTTGTGTACTCTTGAAAGAACCTGGGGAGTCGCTCCAATCCCCTAAGCGGAGCGACTCCCAGCTGTTCACGCTAGTGGCAGAGAAGCAGGCTGAGGTTGCTGGGCGTGTTGGAAGCGCACCCAAGCACCGTAAGCGTGCTGCCGCCGCCGCCATGGCCGCCGCCGGCGGGCTCCCGCACGGACTCCATGCCCTGCAGATCGAGGACTGACATAGTTTTTCACCTCCCTTCTGTCATCAGGATGAGGTCAGGATCAGTTCGGCCGCTGTCCGTATGGACCCGGCCGAGGAAGGGCAGGTGGACCGGCTGCTCGTGAAGGGCGGCGCCCAGCGCCAGCAGGACGCCGGCGGTTCCGGTGCCCATGTCCATCGACAGCCGCAGGAGATGACCTCCGGGAAACGCGAGCTGCCCTTCGTAGCTCATGGCGTGCCACTCCAGCCGGCGCACGTGAGCCGCCACGACGCGATCATCGCCGCCGGCACCCGGGGCCAGGCGGCGGCTGTGGTAGAGGATCATCCCGGCACGGCCGGAGAACAGCCCTGGCAGGACGTAGAAGCCGCTCGTCGCAGCCTTGCGGATCCGTGGAGCGGCCTGCGCGAACTGCTCGTCCTCCCGCAGCGCGAGGTAGTCGTCGACGACGAACCCGATGCCGACGCTCCCGTCCTCGATGTACGGCAGTGTGCGCCCGTCCTCGTCGACGTGCAGGGCGCCGTAGCGATCCGGGACGCAGCGCCGCAGGTCCTGACGAATCGCGGTCGCAGCAAGGTCGAGCAGCGCGCTGTCGGCGCGGTGCTCGTGCAGGCGCAGGAACATGAGCGCCGGTCCAGACGAGCCGCGCATGAGTCCCGCGTAGGGATGCTCGCCGCCGCTGACCGTCGGGACGCTGTCTTCGTCGCCCAGTCGCTCCGCGACCACGTCCGCGATCTCCCACACGCGATCCCACAGCGCGCCGTCGTCGTTGCGCTCGGCGAAGTACGCGAGGGTCAGCCCGATGCCGGCCAGGCCTGCGTTCAGGTCAAGGCCGACGTGATCGCGCTGCGCGCCAAGCTCGTCGACGCAGATCTCCAGCACCTTCAGTGCGTCGTCGCGGCGCTCGAGGCGGTCGAGCACGTACGCGACGCCGAGCAGGCCGTCGTAGAGGCCGAGCGTCGTCCCGCGCGGCGGGTTCGTGGCGTGCCGCACGAGCCACTGCTCGTGCTGTGGCTGGCGCTCGACGCCGGTGGCGTGGAGGGCGTAGAGAACTCCGGCAGCGCCGTAGGCCAGCCCGAGGCCCCCGCCGGGTACGGCGAACTGCTTCGGATGCCCGGGGAACAGGCGGTCCTCGCGCTCGGGCGTGGCGCTGGCGAGGATGGCGGCGGACATCGAGTCGCGCGTGCGACGCCACGCCTGTGGGGACGGCTCGAGTCGCGGTGGCCGGCTGGCTCGCGTCGGCGCGCCGGCCGGCTGCTGCGCGGCCTCGACGACGCGCACCGCTTCGGCGAGGAACTCGCCTGGGACCGGGAACGTCTTGGGGATCGACGCCGCGAGCTGACGGGCCTTGCCGGGGTCGAGCCCCAGCAGCGCCGTGAGCTGTGGGAGGAAGACGAACATCCGCAGGCATGCCAGGGCGTAGCGGTCGACGGCAAGTCCGGTCTCGGTGCGGGGTGGCATGAAGGCGCTCGTGGCGAGCGTCTGGCGGCTGTTCTCGCTGGCGAGCGTCGCCACCTCCAGATCGATCAGCACGACCGAGCCGTCCTCGCGGACCAGCATGTTCGAGGGCGAGATGTCGCCGAAGGCGACCCCGCGGCCGTGCAGCTTGGCGATCACGGCCTCGACGCGCCCGCACATGTCCAACGCCCAGGCCGTGTACTCGGCGACCGCCGTCTCGTCGTCCTCGCCGATCACGCCGACCGGATAGCGCTGGACGATCTGCGACATGAGCGTCGCGCCTTCGACGAAGTCCTCGACGAGGAAGTGGTGCTCTCCGAGCGTGAAGTAGTCGCGCATGGCCGGCGCGACGTCGAGTCCCTCGAGCCGCTGGAGCATGTCGCGCTCGCGCCCGAGCCGCGCCACCGCGTCCGCGCCGCCCCAGGCGAGCCCGGCGTGAGGCCGAGCTTCCTTGAGCACGACCTTCTCGCCGGTCGGAAGGTGCGTGGCGGTGTAGACGCCGCCGCCGTTGGAGAAATGCAGCGCCTGCTCGATCCGGTAGGGAAGCCCCTCGACCTTCGCGCTGTTGCGTGCCTGCAGGTGGGAAACGAGGAACTCCGGCAGCGTCACCCAGGCAGGGACCGCGAACGTCGTGCCGCGGCGGTCGGGGATCAGCTGCCCGTCCGCGTCCTCGATGGCGAGCTCGGGCTTGCCGCCGGCTCCGATGCAGTAGCGCTCCGAGAACCCCCCGTAGCGGACGAACAGCGGGCCCGTGCCCCAGCGCAGGTCACTCAGGATGTACGGTCCGGGCTGGCCCTCGAGCGCCGCGCCGAGCTCGGCGAGCACGGTGCCGAGCTGGGCTTCGTCGGCCGGATAGATCGTGACGAACTTTCCGCTGCCTCCGCGCGGTGCGTACTTCACGTTTCGCAGCATCAGCAGCTCTTGGCTGCGGATGAACTTGAACGGGATGGTCCTCGCGATGCAGTACTTCCAGATCACGGCGAGGATCTGGGTGGCGCTGTCCATCGAGGCCGAGGCGTGGATCTTCCATCCCTGCGCCGGGAGGAGCGCGGCCTGCTGCGGCGTGTAGGCCAGCCAGTCGCCGACTTCGCCGCGTCGCCACCCCTCGGGGACCGAATTTTGCGCGGGCTCGAAGTCCTTGTCCTCCGCGTTCTTCAGGACGTACGTGTCGTAGAACACCGGGTCCGTGAGGCAGTACATCGCGTAGTCGTCGTCCATGATTTCCTCTCTCCGGCGGCGTTCTACTAATTCCCGGATCGTTGTGCGGCCCGGAGCCTACCCGAGCCTGCGCCGGACCTAGCTCCCGGCGTTGGCCTGGATGGATGCCCGATCTACCGTCATTGGATGGGTGATCTCGGCCTCGATTGGGTGAGATCGGCCGCAGGCGCAGGCCGGAATCGGCCGGACGTTCCGGTGAGCCGTTCCAGCGAACGTCTGTTCCCCCGCGTACAATGGCGCGGTGGCCAAGCACGATCGGATCGTCGTCTCGGGAGCGCGTGAGCACAACCTCCGGGACATCAGCCTCGAGCTGCCGCGCGATGCGCTGGTGGTCATCACCGGCCTGTCCGGATCGGGTAAGTCGTCGCTGGCGTTCGACACGATCTACGCCGAGGGACAGCGCCGCTACGTCGAGTCACTGAGCGCCTACGCGCGCCAGTTCCTCGGGCAGATGGACAAGCCCGACGTGGACTCGATCGAGGGCCTGTCGCCGGCGATCTCGATCGACCAGAAGACGACGTCGCGCAACCCGCGGTCCACGGTCGGGACCGTCACGGAGATCTACGACTACCTGCGGCTGCTGTGGGCGCGCGTCGGCCGGCCGCACTGCCACCTCTGCGGCGCGCCGATCGAGGGCCAGAGCGCCGAGCAGATCGTCGACCAGGTGATGGAGCTGGAGGAGGGAACGCGCTTCATCGTCATGGCGCCGATCGTTCGCGGGCGCAAGGGCGAGTACGGCAAGCTGCTCGACGAGCTGCGTGCCGACGGCTACACGCGCGCGAAGGTGGACGGCGAGCTGCGGATGCTCGAGGACCCGATCGAGCTCGACAAGAAGTTCAAGCACGACATCTCGGTCGTCGTGGACCGGCTCGTCATGCGCCACGACGTGCGCAAGCGCCTGGCCGACTCGATCGAGACCGCGGTCGCGCTCGCCGACGGGATCATCGAAATCGAGCTCGTGCCACGCGACGGCGAGGCTCGCGTTCTGACGTTCTCGGAGCGCTTCGCGTGCCTGGAGTGCGGCATCTCGATGCCGGAGCTCGAACCGCGAATCTTCTCCTTCAACTCGCCGCACGGCGCCTGCGAGCGGTGCACCGGGCTGGGCTCTCAACGCGAGATCGACCCCGAGCTGATCGTGCCGGACCCGGGGCTGTCGATCGCCGAGGGAGCGTTGGCGCCATGGGCGACGAGCTCGTCCAACTACTACGAGCAGATCACCGAGGCGATCGCCGAGCGCTACGGCGTCGACCTCGAGGCGCCGTGGTACGCGCTGTCGGATGCCGATCGCGACCTGTTCCTGTACGGCACCAACGGAGAGCCGGTGCGGGTCACGTACCGCAACCGCTACGGGCGCAAGCGCTCCTACTCGACTCGCTTCGAGGGGATCATCCCCAACCTCGAGCGCCGCTACCGCGAGACCGATTCGGAGTTCTCGCGCGAGAAGATCGAGGAGTACATGAGCGTGCGGCCGTGCCCGGCGTGCAAGGGAGCGCGGCTGCGGCCCGAGTCGCGCGCGGTGCTCGTCGGCGGGCTGGCGATCAACGAGTTCGTCGCGCTGTCGGTGCGCGGCGCGCTGGCGTGGCTGGCGCAGGTGCAGCTGACCGAGACCGAGCGCCACATCGCCCGGCTGATCCTGCGCGAGATCGAGGAGCGCCTGCACTTCCTGGAGAACGTCGGCATCGGCTACCTGTCGATGGATCGAGCGGCCGCGACGCTCTCCGGCGGCGAGGCGCAGCGCATCCGCCTGGCGACTCAGATCGGCTCGTCGCTGGTGGGTGTCCTGTACATCCTCGACGAACCCTCGATCGGGCTGCATCAGCGCGACAACTCCAAGCTCATCAGGACGCTCGAGCGGCTGCGCGATCTCGGCAACACGGTGATCGTCGTCGAGCACGACGAGCAGACGATGCGCGCGGCGGACCACCTCGTGGACCTCGGGCCGGGCGCGGGCGAGCACGGCGGCGCGATCGTCGCGCAGGGGACCGCGGAGGATGTCCAGCGCGTCGCGGAGTCGCTCACCGGCCAGTTTCTGGCGCGGACGCGCGTGATCGACATTCCGGCCAAGCGGCGCACGCCGTCGGGGTACGTCGAGATCCGCGGCGCCGCCGAGCACAACCTCAAGGGGATCGACGTCAAGGTCCCGCTGGGCGTGCTGACGACGGTCACGGGCGTGTCCGGGTCGGGCAAGTCCACGCTCGTCAACGAGGTGCTCTTCAAGGCCGTCGGCAACCGGCTGCACCGCGCGCGTCAGCGGCCGGGCCGCCACACCGCGGTGCTCGGCCTCGACCAGCTCGACAAGATCATCCAGGTCGACCAGTCGCCGATCGGGCGCACGCCGCGGTCGAACCCGGCCACGTACACGGGCCTGTTCGACGTGATCCGCGACCTGTTCAGCAAGACGCAGGAGGCGCGCGTCCGCGGCTACAAGCCGGGCCGCTTCTCGTTCAACGTCAAGGGCGGGCGCTGTGAGGTCTGCCGCGGCGACGGCCAGATCAAGATCGAGATGCACTTCCTGCCCGACGTCTACGTGCCGTGCGAGCAATGCCATGGCAAGCGCTACAACCGCGAGACGCTCGACGTCCGCTTCAAGGGCAAGACGATCGCCGACGTGCTCGACATGCCGGTCGAGGAGGCGCTCGACTTCTTCCAGCACATCCCGAAGATCCGCCGCCGCCTGGAGACGCTGAACGATGTCGGCCTGGGCTACATCCGCCTCGGTCAGCCCGCCACGACGCTCTCCGGCGGCGAGGCGCAGCGCGTGAAGCTTGCGACCGAGCTGTCGAAGATCGCGACCGGGCGAACGTTGTACATCCTCGACGAGCCGACGACCGGACTGCACTTCGCCGACGTCCAGCGGCTGCTGGAGGTGCTGCACCGCTTGGTCGATTGCGGCAACAGCGTGGTCGTCATCGAGCACAACCTCGACGTCATCAAGACCGCCGACCGGATCATCGACATGGGCCCTGAGGGCGGGGAGGAGGGCGGGCGGGTCATAGCTTCCGGCACGCCGGAGGAGGTGGCCGGCACGCCCGGGTCCTACACGGGCGAGTTCCTCGTCCAAGCCGGTGTCGTTCCCGCCGCGCCGCTGGCGCGGCGCGGGCGGCGAAAGAAGACGCCGGCGGCTGCCTGAGGTCGGCCGGACCGCCGCGTCCGAAGCCGGGACAGGTCGAAGGCATGCGTCTGCTCGATCCTGCGCGGGCTCAGGCGGCCATTGGCGCCCGAGCGAAGATCACGTCCCCCTCGACGCGCACCTCCGCGACGCACTCCTCCCGCGCGAGCGTGAAGATCGCGCCGAGCGTCGCTTCCGGGGAGGGGCTCTCGGCGAGCACGTGATGCAGCGTCCCGTCCGATGGCGGGCGCAGCAGCACGAGGTCGGCGCTCTTGCCCGGCGCGAGGTCGCCGACGGTGTCGCCGAGACCGAGCGCTTCGGCGCCCGCCTTGGTGGCCAGGTAGAGCAGATGCGCGGGGGAGAGCCGCTCGCCGTCGGAGCGCACGAGCTGCATCTGGTGCGCGCAGAGGCACTCCTTGAGCAGGCTCAACCCGGTACCGGCGCCGACGTCGGTGCCTAGGGCGATCCGCACGCCATGCGCCCGGTGGCGGGACATCGGGAAGATGCCGCTGCCCAGGAAGGCGTTGCTCGACGGGCAGTGCGCCACGCTCGCGCCCGTCGCCGCCAGCCGCTGCAGCTCGCCGGTCGTCGGGTGGACATCGTGCGCGAGGACCGAGCGTTCGCCGACGAGCCCGTAGTGCTCGTAGGTGTCGAGGTAGTCGCGCGCCCAGGCAAACAGCTCGGCCACGGTCGCGATCTCGTCCGGGTTCTCGTTGATGTGCTGGTGAACAGCACGCCCGAGGCCTGTGCCAGCAGTGCACCGCACGCATCGAGCATCGCGTCGCTGCACGACACCGAGAAGCGCGGCGTGACCGCATAGCGCGTGCGGCCGCGGCCGTGCCAGCGCTCCAGCAGCGCGCCGGCGGCCTCGGCGGCCTGCTCGGGTGCGAGGTGCAGCTCCGGCCGCAGGTTGCGATCAGACATGACCAGCCCGCTGGCGACTCGCAGTCCGACGAGCTCGGCCTCGGCGAACAGCGCCTCCTGCGCGCCCGGGAAGTGCGAGCCGAAGACGAGCGCCGTCGTCGTCCCGTTTGCCGCGAGCGCGCGAACGAAGATGCGCGCCGCGCGGCGGGCGAACTCGGCGTCGGCGAGCCGCGCCTCCTCGGGCAGCGCGCGCAACTGCAGCCAGTCCAGCAGCTGCAGCCCCATCGCGCCGATGATCGGCAGCTGCGGATAGTGCACGTGCGTGTCGACGAGCCCGGGAAGCAGAACCGCACCCCGGGCGTCGATCAGCTCGGCGTGCGGATGCTCGGCGTGCACGGCCGCATACTCGCCAGTGGCGAGTATGCGACCCTCGGCGAAGGCGACCGCGCCGTCAGCGAACGCCTCGAGAGCGGTGGGATCCTGGAACGGGTCGCGTGGCGTGTGCAGGACCTGCGCGCGGATCAGCGTGGCCGCCACACGCTAGGGCCGGCGACTCGTCGTGAGGGACG
>DASVPU010000431.1:0-11872 GCA_036389475.1 Solirubrobacteraceae bacterium | reverse complement strand
CGCTTGCTGCCGTCGCGGCGCAGCAGCGCGGTGTCGAAGCGATCGTCGTTCGCCGAGCGATTGCGCCACGCGTAGTAATAGACGCGGGCGATGCGGTCCGGGTGCGCTTGGACGTAGTCGAAGAGATAGCTCGTCGCGCGCGCCGCGAAGCGCTCGTCGTAGGGGTACAACACGTTGCCGGACCCGTCGACGTAGCGCACGAGCCCGGCCGCCTCGGTCAGCCAGATCTCGCTCTTGGTGACCTTCAGGATTGCGTCGGTGCCGGTCGTGCGGAAATGGTTGATGTCCTCGTAGTTGTGAATCCCCCAGGCCTTGGGCTCGACCGGGATGAACGGCGCCATCCTGCGCACGTAGCCGGCGGCGTCGGTGCTGTCGAGCAGCTCGGCGCCGAGCACCGTGCACGACGGGCACTCGGCGACCATCGCGTTGTAGAACTCGGCTGCCCGTTGCGGATCGTCGTAGGGCGGCTGGCTGCGCACGTTGACCTCGTTCCACGGCGCGAACTCGGTCACCGCCGGCCAGCGCCGGCGAAACGCGCGGAAGGCCGCGGTGAACTGCGAGACGGTCGGCAGGACGCACGGCGCGCTCGGGCAGCGCGTTTCGGGCGTGCGGTTGAAGACGACGAACGGGCGGATGCCGCGCGAACGTGCTGCCGCGAGCCAGCCGTCGACCCTGGCAGGATCGGCGGTCGCGACGTCCCAGCGCACGACGAGGCGCCCGGCGGTCATGCTCAGCTCGTTGCGCAGGCGCGGGTCGCCGATGCCGTCGGCGTGCTGCTCGCTCAGGCCCGCGATGCTCAGCGCCGCAGCCGGCGCCGCCGGCAGAGCCGGCGCGAACGCGAGCGCCACCGCGAGCGCCAGCGCGCGGCGGGTCACGGGCGCTGCATGCGCAGGCGAAAGCGCCCGCGGCCGGAGACGACGACGGTGACTGCGTCCTGCCCGCAGACTCGCGCTCGCACGCGACCGCGCCCGCGGGCGAGCACCCGCCCGTTCCCGGCGTCGAGGACCTTCAGCCCGCGGCCGGGGGCCGTCGCGGTGAACGTGCCGTCGAGCTCGGTGTTGGTCCTCACCCGCGCGGGCGCCACGCCGCGACGCACGAGCGTCCGGTTCCCGCGCCAGGGGCGCTCGATGTCCTCGCGCAAGAGCTGCAGCGAGGTCTTGTCGGGAGCGAGGCTCGAATCGAACGGGCTCGGGCCGGCGCCGCCGTTGAGGATCCGATAGGCGTCGGCGAACGCCTCACCGGGGTTCTGGCCGTAGTGCGCGCCCTGATCGCCCGGGAACAGCCGGCCCGCCGCGACGCTCGCGCAGACGTCCTCGTAGGAGGCCCAGCGCTTGGTCCCCCAGTCATACGAATCCCATGGATCGTTGCGCTGCGTCGCGGCGATGTGATGACCGTACTCGTGCGCCACCATCTCCCGAACGCTATAGCCGCGCGGCGCGCGGTCTGCGGCGACGATCGTGCCGGTCTCCGGGTCGTAGCAGGACTCGGCGCCCCCGCAGCGCGCCTGCGCCTGTGCGGGGGTGGCGATCACGAGCGCCACGGTCGACAGCTCAGCGCCGTGGACCAAGCCGTTGAGCAGCGCGATCCAGGGCGCGGGATCGCCGCCCCCGGCGACGGTCACGCGTGGGGCCGCCGCCGCCGGGCAACTCAGCAGCCCGGCGATGACCGCGGCTAGGACGAGCAAGCGCGGTGAAAGCACCTGCGACCATGATGCACGGTTCCCCCGCGGCGAGTCGCGGGTGCGTCGGAAGCGCGCTAGTGGTTCGTCCTGTAAGTCCGTTCGTGTTTGGCCGATTCAAACGGGTGCGGACTTGCAGGTCGGACCACTAATCGTCCTTGTCGCCGTGGCCCTTGGCGTCGTCAGAGTCGCCGGACGGCGCGGAGTTGCTGCTGGCGCCGGGCGTGACAGGCGTCGGCGGGGTGATGGTCGTCGGGGCGACGTCGAACTTGCTGCGCTTGCGCCTGCGCCGGTGGCGCCTGCCATGTGCCATCTCTGGACCTTTCCTCGTGGATCACAGCGGGTCCGTCCTGATGCGTCCGGCCCGTGTCCTTGTATATGTAGGGACAACGCCGTGTCGAATTAATCACGCTGCTTCGAGCGGATGGGCGCACGTACTACGCTCGTGGCGTGCGCGCTCTTTTAGAACGCTTCCGCGCGCTGCTGGCAACCGGCGATGGCGAAGGCGGTCTCATTGCGGCGGCGCCGCCGGTGTCCCTTCGCGAGATCTTCCGGCGCTTCTGGCCCTACGCGCGCCCGTACCGCAAGTGGCTGCTCGTCAGCCTGATCTTCATCGTTCTCGGGCCGGCGATCGATACGGCGCTGATCTGGATGTTCAAGATCGTCGTCGACGAGGTCCTCGTCCCGCGCGACTTCGATCCGTTCTATTGGATCGCGCTGGCGTACGTCGGGCTCACGGTGCTCGCCGGGATCGTGGGCTTCGCCGACGAGTACCTGTCGACGTGGGTCGGGCAGCGCTTCCTGCTCGGCCTGCGGACAACGCTGTTCGCGCACATGCAGTCGCTGTCGCTCGGCTTCTTCGAACGCCGGCGGCTGGGCGACCTGCTCTCGCGGCTGAGCGGCGACATCGGCGCGATCGAGAGCTTTGTGCTGTCGGGCATCGCCGACGCGCTCTCATACATCTTCAACGTCCTCTTCTTCACCGCGGCGCTGTTTTACCTGCGGTGGGACCTCGCGCTCGTCTCGCTCGTCGTCGCGCCGCTGTTCTGGATCACCGCGCAGCGCTTCTCGCGGCGCATCCGGCGCGCCTCGCGCGAGCGCCGGCGGCGCAGCGGCTCGCTCACCTCGGTCGCCGAGGAGTCGCTCGGCAACGTCCAAGTCGTCCAGGCGTACAACCGCCAGGGCTTCGAGGTCGAGCGCTTCGAGCGCGAGGGCATCGGCTCGTACAAGGCGACGATGGCGTCGATGCGGCTGCGCGCGCTGTTCACGCCGATCGTCAGCCTCATAGAGCTTGGCGGCGCGCTGCTCGTCATCGGCCTGGGCACGTACAAGCTGACGAAGGGCGACATCAGCCTCGGTGGGTTGCTGGCGTTCATGGCGTACCTCACGCGGCTGTATGAGCCGATCCGCTCGCTGACCAAGCTCACGACGACGATCTACTCCGCGTCGGCCGGAGCCGAGCGCGTCATCGAGCTGCTCGACGAGCAGCCGGCGGTCGTGGACCGGCCTGACGCCCGCGATCTCGGTCGCGCGCGCGGCGAGCTGGCGATGAACGGCGTCGCCTACCGCTACCCCGAAAGCCAGCGCGACGCCGTCAGCGCCGTGACGCTCGCGGTCGGGCCGGGCGAGACGCTGGCATTGGTCGGTGCGAGCGGGGCCGGCAAGTCGACGATCGCCAAGCTGTTGCTGCGCTTCCACGAGCCGACCGCGGGCCAGATCACGATCGACGGCATCGACGTGCGCGACGTGACGCTGCACTCCCTGCGCGAGAACGTCGCGGTGCTGCTGCAGGAGACGCTCGTCTTCGAGGGCACCGTGCGCGAGAACATCGCCTATGGACGCGCCGATGCGTCCGACGAGGACGTCGAGCGCGCGGCACGCGAAGCCGACGCGCATGAGTTCATCGTCGACCTGCCGCAGGGCTACGACACGCCGATCGGCGAGCGCGGCCGGCGACTGTCCGGCGGCCAGCGCCAGCGCGTCGCGATCGCCCGCGCGATGGTGCGCGACGCCCCGCTGCTCATCCTCGACGAGCCGACGACGGGCCTGGACGCCGAGTCGACGCAGCGCGTGCTGGGTCCGATGCGGCGGCTCATGCAGGGGCGAACGACGATCGTCATCTCGCACAACCTGATGACGGTGCGCGGCGCGACGGAGATCGTCGTCCTCGAGCACGGTCGGATCGTGCAGCGGGGCACGCACGCCGAGCTGCTAGCGCGCGGCGGCGCGTACGCGCAGATGTGGCTCTCGCACGACGGCGAGGCCGCGCCCGCAGCGGCGCCCGCGGAGCCGTGACGGACGCCGCGCCACCCGAGCCACCGCTGCTTGAGCCGGGGATCGAGCTCGCGCCCGGATACGAGGTGCGCTTCCATGTCGCGCGCAGCCACGTGCTCGACGTCTACGACGTGTGGAGCGCCGAGCGCGACACGCATTGCGTGGCGAAGACCCTGCGCCCCGACCGCCTTGGCGACGTCAAGCCGCGCCGGCGCCTGTACCGCGAGGGACGGATCCTGCTGGCGATGGCCCACCCACACATCGTGCGCGCCTACGAGCTGATCGCCGGCCCGCGGCCGGTGCTGATCCTCGAGCCGTTGACCGGTGGAACGCTCGAGGATGCGCTGACGGTTACCGGGCGGGTCGCGCTGCCGACCGTCGTCGAGCTCGGCCTGCAGCTCTGCTCGGCGATGCACTACGTGCACGGCCGCGGACTCGTCCACGGTGACCTCAAGCCGGCGAACATCGTCGGCGACCGCGGCTTCTCGAAGGTCATCGACTTCAGCCTTGCCCGCGCGCCCGGCCGCGGGCACGCCGGGCGCGGAACCCGTGCGTATCTTGCGCCCGAGCAGGCGCGCGGGGCGTTCGTTGGCTCCGCGGCCGACGTCTGGGGCATCGGCGCGGTCCTCTACGCGGCCGCTGTCGGCAGCCCACCGTTTTCCAGTGCCGGCGGTGCCGCGCGCTATCCCCAGCTTGAGCGCCGGGCGGACTGGGTGGGCGATCACCGGTGGCTGGCGGCGCGGTACGCGCTGCTCGCGGATCTCGTCGCGGCGTGCCTCGAGCCCGAGGCGCGAGGCCGGCCGTCGGCCGGCGAGCTGGCTGACGGGTTGGACAAGATGATCGTGCAGGACGACTACGATCATCACGCTGGACCTGGACGCAGGTAACACCCATCGCATCTCAGGCGCGACGTGACGCGATGACAGCTTACGGGCGCTGAGAACGCAACGAACGGCCCCAGGCAGCTGAACGGGACAATCCACCAGGCCGACAACCCACGACGCTCTCCTCGCGCAGAAAGAGGAACGGCGTTACTTCCGCTCATGCGATCGGCGGCCGCCATCTCTTGGCGTGGGCTCGTCGTCTCAAAGCCAGCGCCCAGATCAGCTGGGATACGCAGAGCGTCGCCCGCGCGCCGGCGGCCCCGTCGCCCAGGGGTTCGGCACGACGTTCCAGCTCAAGAGGTACTTGCAGAGGAGTCGGCCCTCGGCGGATCGGGCACGACGTGAGCTGGGCGACACACTTGACTGAACGACATCGGCGCCCGAAGGCCGTGGTCCACGGCGATGCGAACGGCACGATTTGTTGCTCGACGCGCAGTCGCCCCAACGCCTCAAATCACGACCCGCCTCAAGGTGAGGGCTGGGACTTCACCTACGCCTTCAACCGCGCGGCGCGCCGAGCGAGAGGCGACGCGTACGACTGTGCGCCCGCGGCGGCAGGGGACCGCGCTTCTGGTGCGGGTGCCGGGGCGCAACCCCGACATCGGCTGTGTGGACGACGGTGCTCAGCGTCTGCTCGCGCTCACGGCTGTCGACGAGCGACCGTCTTGGACGGTCACGACGACGACCCGGTCTTCTGCCTCGATGAAGACATAGACCAGCAGCAGCCACCGCCACGGGCCCAGCACGAACCGAAAGCCATCCCAGCGACCATCCAGCGGCGCTCCCATCAACGGGAACTGCGCGAGCCCGTGCAGCGATCTCGCGACCCGCACGCGTGTGTCCGCGGGAAGGCTGTGGCTGATGATCAGCGCGTCGAGATCCTCCAGCGCCGTGAGCGCCAGCTCGACCGAGGGCACGCGCTACAGCCCGCCAAGGCGGATGGTCCGCCCGGCGTGTGCGTCTCGCAGGCCTCGCTGCGCGCGCTCATGGGCACCGTCGATCCCATCGAGCAACTCGACGATGTTGCGAGGATCGGGGTCGGCCTCATCCAGCGCCCTTGCCAGCAGCGACCGCGCAACGGTGCCCGGCTGCACGTGCATCCGCTCCGCCAGTCTCAGCAGCTTCTGCGCCAACGCATCATCAAGCGTCACGTTCACTCGCTCCACCGCCAACAGGGTACACGATACGGACCAAGACGTGCAGCTCGGAACCACCTCGTCGACGAGGCCCTCCAGGGCGGCCGCCGGGATCCCGGCGAGGCGCTCAGCGCCGCGCGTGTGCGCACGGCCGCGATCCAGGCTTTGGGCAGCTACCCTAGCGCCACGGTTCGCCCGTCGACGAAGTTCTCCGACGACGCGATGATCTTGCGGAGCAGCTTCTCGGGCACCGGTGCGTCGGTGGTGAGGATCATCACGGCGTGGTCGTGCGCGCCGTTGTCCGGCGGCGCGTGGCCGACCGCCGCCGAGCCGATGTTCACGCCGTGCTCGCCAAACGCCATCCCGACGCGGCCGATGACGCCGGGCGCGTCGACGTAGCGAAACAGCGTCAGGTGGGGCTCGAGCTGGAGGTTGAAGCGCTGGCCCCAGGCCTGGAGCAGGTGCGGGCGGTTGCGGCGCCCGATCGTCGTGCCGGCGACGGTCGTGCGGCCCGCGTCGCAGACCACCGTGACTCGGATGAGGTCGGTGAAGTCGCGCGCGACCGTGCTCTTCGTCTCTGACACCTCGATGCCGCGCTCCTCGGCGATCGCCGGCGCGTTGACCTCGTTGATCGCCTCCTCGGTATGCCCGCTCAACGCCCCCAGCAGGACCGCGGTGCCCAGCGGGCGCGTGTCGCGCTCCGCGATCCGGCCGTGACACCCGATCTCGATGCGATCGATCGAGCCGCAGAGCGCAAGTGCCGTCGCCAGCCGCCCGAGCTGGCGGCACAGCGGCACGAACGGGCCGAGCACCTCCATGTCCTCGAGCGCGATCGAGGGCACGTTGACGGCGGTCGTGACGTGGCCGCCCTGCAGCGCGGCGACGAGCTGCTCGGCGGCCTGATAACCGGCGCGGTCGGTCGCTTCGTTGGTCGACGCACCGAGGTGCGGCGTGACGATGACGTTGGGATAGCCGAACAGCGGGTGGTCGGTGATCGGCTCGCGCTGGAAGACGTCGAGCGCGGCGCCTGCGACCTTGCCGCTGTCCAGCGCCGCCCTCAGGTCGTCGTCGACGATCAGCGAGCCGCGCGCCACGTTCAGGATCCGCACGCCGTCGCGCATCTTCGAGAACGCCGCGGCGTTCAGCCAGCCGTCGGTCTCCGGGGTGTTCGGCAGGTGGATGGTCAGGAAGTCCGCCTGCGCGTAGACGTCGTCGGTGCTGTCGGTCTTCTCCACGCCGAGGTTCTGGTAGCGCTCGTTGCTCACGTAGGGGTCATAGGCGATGACCCGCATGCCGAACGCCTTCGCGCGCTGCGCGACGAGCTGGCCGATGCGCCCGAAGCCGACGATCCCGAGCGTCTTGTCCATGAGCTCGGTGCCGGTGAAGGCCTTGCGCTCCCACTTCCCCGCGGTCAGCGAGCCGTGCGCCTGCGGGATGTTGCGGGCGAGCGCGAGCAGCAGCGCCAGCGTGTGCTCGGCGGCCGTGACGATGTTCGAACGCGGCGCGTTGGCGACGACGATCCCGCGCTTGGTTGCGGCGCCGACGTCGATGTTGTCGATCCCCACGCCTGCGCGGGCGATGACCTGCAGCTTCGTCCCCCGAGCGATGAGGTCCGCATCGACTTTGGTCGCGGAGCGGATCAGGACGCCGTCGTAGCTCCCGATGCGCTGCTCGAGCTCTTGGCGCGTCCAGCCGATGCCGAGGTCGACGTCGACGCCGGCGACCTCCAGCAGTTGCAGGCCGGAGTCACCGATCGATTCTGCGACGAGCACGCGCTGTGTCATCTCATCAGCCGATGCGCTCGACGAGCCAATCGACGCAGGCGGTCAGCGCCTGCACGTCGGCGGGCTCGACGGCCGGATACATGCCGACTCGCAGCTGGTTGCGGCCGAGCTTGCGGTAGGGCTCCACATCGACGACGTCGTTGGCGCGAAGCGCGGTCGCGACCTGAGCGGCGTCGATGTCGTCGCTGAGGTCGATCGTCCCGACGACCAGGGAGCGCTTGGCGGGATCGGCGACGAACGGCGTCGCGTACGGTGAGCCCTCGGCCCAACCGTAGAGATGATTCGCCGACGCGGTCGTGCGGCCCACGCACCAGTCCAGGCCGCCGTGCGCGAGCATCCAGTCCAGCTGCTCGGCAAGCAGCACGAGCGTCGCGATCGCGGGAGTGTTGAGCGTCTGGTCCTGGCGCGAGTTGGCGAGCGCCGCCTGCAACGAGAGGAAGTCCGGGATCCAGCGGTCGGTGGACGCGATCTGCTCGATGCGCTCGATCGCGGCCGGGCTGAGCAGCGCAAGCCACAGACCCCCGTCGGAGCCGAGGTTCTTCTGGGGCGCGAAGTAGTAGGCGTCGGCGTCGGATACGTCGAACGGCAGCCCGCCGGCCCCGGAGGTCGCGTCGATCAGGACGAGGGCATCCGAGCCGGCGGGACGCTGAACTCCCACCATGACGCCGGTCGACGTCTCGTTGTGCGCCCAGGCCAGGACGTCGGCGGCCGGATCGGAGGTCGGCTCAGGCGCATCGCCCGGTTCGCCGTGCACGACGATCGGGTCCTGAAGGAAGGGCGCGCGCGCCGTCACGTCGGCGAACTTGCGCGTGAACTCGCCGTAGACGAGATGCAGCGCGCGACCGCGGACGAGCCCGAGCGCGGCTGCATCCCAGAACGCAGTCGTCCCGCCGTTGCCGAGCGCGATCTCATACCCCTCGGGGGCCTGAAGCAGATCGGCAAGGCCGGAGCGCACGCGAGCGACGAGCCCCTTGACCGGCTTCTGTCGATGCGAGGTGCCCATGACCGCGGCGGCCTGCGTCGCGAGGTGGGTGAGCTGTTCGGGGCGGACCTTCGAGGGCCCGCAACCGAACCGGCCGTCGGACGGCTTGAGTGCTTCGGGGATCTGCAGCTGCGTGCTCGTGGACATGGGCAGACGTCCCGCGTCGAGGGTGAAGGTCTGTGCCCAGGCGTGCGGCGGCGCCATCCTCCGCCGCTCCCCGGTGGTGTGCTCCACCCGAACGCCAGTCGCGACGGCCGTGTCAGTCTAGAACACCTTCCGGGCACGCGAACGCGTCTGATCGCGTCATCAGCTCGCGCGGTCGTCATCCGCCCTCTCCTGCGTTACGCCGGTCGCGTCATCCCAAAGCTGTAGCTGCCGCTGCCGCTGTAGGAGTAGACGCGCCAGGCGTACGTGCCGGCCGTACCGTTGTACGCGATGTCCTCGCTGGCGCCGGTGCGTTCGGAGACGGCGACGCGCTCCCACCTGGTCCCGTTGCGCTTGTAGAGCGCGAGGTCGAAGTCCACGCTGGATGGGCCGCGCAGGCAGCCGTGGTGCGTGCCGCTGCGCGTGACGGTGTAGCCCGCGTCGCTGGGCTGCATGTCGTAATCGCCGGCGCCGGAAAGTGCGCCGCCAAAGGACTCGGCAAGGCCGCAGCCGGACGCTGGTGGCGGCGGCGCAGGCGGCGGCGCCGCGCCGAGCAAGGAGGAGAGCAGCCGGTTCGGGGATCCCACCCCAGGGCTCGTGATCTTCCCAACCGTCGCGGTGCCGACCACGGCGCTCGCCACGGCCGCCGGCGTCGCCGCCGGGGCTCCCTGGAGATACAGCGCCGCGACGCCCGCCACGTGCGGCGTGGCCATCGAGGTGCCGCTGATCGTGTTCGTCGCCGTATCCGACGTGCTCCACGACGACGTGATGCCCGAGCCCGGTGCGAAGAGGTCCACGCACGTACCGAAGTTCGAGAAAGACGAGCGGGCGTCGGTGGAGGTCGTCGAGCCGACCGTAAGTGCGCTCGCAACCCGCGCAGGCGAGTCGTTGCACGCGTCGGCATTGGCGTTGCCCGCCGCGATCGCGTAGCTCACGCCGTCGGCGATCGACTTGTTGACGGCCTGGTCGAGCGCCGCCGAGGCCCCGCCGCCGAGGCTCAGGTTGGCGACCGCCGGCTGTCCGGCCTGATGGGCCGTCGTCACGTAGTCGATGCCCGAGATGACCCCGGACGCGAGGCCGTTCCCGTCGCAGTCCAGTACGCGCACGGCCACGAGCTTGACCTGCTTGGCAACGCCGTAGGTCGTTCCGCCGACCGTGCCGGCGACGTGGGTTCCATGGCCGGAGCAGTCGTCCGCCACGCCACCGTCGACCGCGTCGAATCCCGAGACCGCGCGACCTGCGAATTGCGCGTGGGTCGTTCGGATGCCGGTGTCGATGATGTACGCGGTCACCCCCGCGCCCGTCGCGCTGTACGTGTAGCTCCCGTTCAGCGGCAGGCTGGGCTGATCGATGCGGTCGAGCCCGAAGGTCGCTGGAGTCTGTGTGGTGCTGAGTGAGATCAGCGCATCGGGCTCCACGTAGGCGACATCCGGATCGCTGCGCACCTCCGCCAGCGCTTGCTCTGACAGCGTGGCGCTGAAGCCGCGCAGCGCGTGGTTGTATTCGCGCGCGACATGACCGCCGCGATCGCGCGCCCGGCGCTTCGTTCGCTCGGCCGCACCGGCACCCGCCCCGGGCTTCAGCACGACGATGTAGTTGCCCGCGATCGCTCCCGGCTTGCCGCCTGCGTACATCGGCGCCGGCGCAGACTGCGCGAACGCGCTTGCGGGCATGAGTCCCAGGAGCACGGCGCCTGCGAGCGCGACTCGCATGGTCCGTTGGATCATCTGGGCATCCGTTCCCAACGGTTCCGCGAGCGCAAGAGCAGCGACAGTAGCCGACGACGCAGCGGCCGGAAATAGGACATCCGTCCGCGTGTCGCGACTACGAACCCCGCGCAGCCCCGCGCGGAAAGCTCCCGCTTAGGCTTGCGGACGGACGGCTATTCGCGGAAGTCCGTGTCGATCCAGTCCATCATCGCGCGCAGCTCCTTGCCGGTTCCCTCGACCGCGCTCGCGGCCTGCTCGGCGCGCATGCGCTTGAAGTTCTCCTGGCCGGCGCGGTTCTCGGCGATCCACTCGCGCGCGAAGTCGCCGGACTGGATCTCGGCGAGGATCTTCTTCATGTTGGCTCGCGTGTCGTTGGTGATGACGCGCTTGCCGCGGGTGTAGTCGCCGTATTCGGCCGTGTTCGAGATCGAGTAGCGCATCCCCGCCAGGCCCTTCTCGTACATGAGGTCGACGATGAGCTTGAGCTCGTGCAGGCACTCGAAGTACGCCATCTTCGGGTCGTAGCCGGCGTCCACGAGCGTCTCAAAGCCGGCCTGGACGAGCTCCGACGCGCCGCCGCAGAGCACCGCCTGCTCACCGAAGAGGTCCGTCTCGGTCTCGTCCTTGAACGATGTCTCGATGACGCCGCCGCGCGTGCAGCCGATCGCCTTGGCATAGGCGAGCGCGAGCGCCTTGGCGTCGCCGGTCGCGTCCTGCTCGATCGCCACGAGGCCCGGCACGCCGGATCCCTCGAGGTACTGGCGGCGCACGAGATGGCCCGGACCCTTGGGCGCGACGAGCGCGACGTCGACGCCGGCGGGCGGTTCGACCTCCCCGTAGTGGATCGAGAAGCCGTGGCCGAAGAGCAGCATGTTCCCCTCGGCGATGCCGTCGCTGACCTCGCCGTCGTATACCGCCCGGTGCAGCTCGTCGGGCACGAGCATCATCACGAGGTCGCCGCGGCTTGCTGCGTCGGCGATCGCCAGCACCTCGAGGCCGTGCTCGGCGGCCTTGGCGGCCGAGGCCGATTCCTCGCGCAGGCCTACGACGACGTTCGCGCCCGAATCCTTGAGGTTCAGCGAGTGGGCGTGGCCCTGCGAGCCCCAGCCGATGATGGCGACGGTCTTGCCGTCGAGGAGGGTGAGGTCGGCGTCGTCGTCGTAGTACATGGCGGGGCATCCTAGTGGACCACTAGAGGGTCGATTGTGCGCTTCGCGCGGTCGCCCGAGCATTGACAGGTCGCACGCCGAACGGTTGCATCCGCTGCAGGCCATGGCACGG
>DASVPU010000430.1:0-29123 GCA_036389475.1 Solirubrobacteraceae bacterium | reverse complement strand
TGCGATCGCGGAGCCCAGGCCGAAGTCGTTGACCCCGCCGAACGACGTGCGCCACATCGCCAGGGCGATCACGTTGGCATCGTCCTGCGAGGACCCCGGGGCGACCGACAGGACGATGTCGAACACCTTCAGGACGTTGATGAGCATCGTGATGAAGACGACCGAGAGCACGGGAGCCAGCATCGGCACCGTCACGCGCCGGAAGACCTGCCACTCGCTGGCGCCGTCGGTGCGGGCGGCCTCGAGCACCTCGCGCGAGATCGCGGCCAGCCCTGCGGCGATGACGACCATCGCAAACCCTGCCCAGACCCAGATGTAGGCGATCATGACCGAGGGGGTGATGAGCTTGGGCCCAAGCCAGGAGATGCCGTCGAAGGGTGCGCTGAACGTCTTGGCGCTCAGCGCCGCGCGGTAGCTGCCGGCTTTGATGCCGGCGAACTCAAAGCTCCCATCCGCGGCGCTGGTCGTCGAGGCGACCGGTGAGCCGGCAGCGCTGCGAAGCTCGACCGTCACCCCAGGGAGGCCAAGCTCCTGGGGCTCGACGACACCGGGCGTTCCGCCGCCGGGCTTGAAGTCGCGCCACACGGTGCCGGTGATCGCGCCCGCCTGCGGTTGCGGCGCCGCCGCCTGCCGTGCGCCCTTGGGCACCTCGTCGGGTGGGATCGCGGTCAGACCGAGCAGGGCGGTCTTCCCGGCGACCAGCGGGCTCTTCAGGACAAAGCCCTTCTGGATGCTCCCCTGCAGCGCGGCCGTGGATGGAGCAGCCGCGGTGAGCACCCCCGCGGAGCTGAACGTGTCGTGAACGACCTTGGCGGCCGCGTTCACCGCGCCGATCTGGGGATCGCGCTCCAGCATGAGGTGCCAGATCACGCCGGCAGCGAACAGCGAGATCGCCATCGGCATGAAGACCGCGATCTTGAACGCGACCGACCAGCGCACGCGCTCGGTCAGCACAGCGAATATCAAGCCGATCGCGCTCACGAGCGCCGGCACGACCCCGACCCAGATCGCGTTGTTCTTGATCGCCGTCAGGAGCGTGTCGGACGTGAACAGCGATCTGTAGTTGTCGAACCACACGAACTGCGATCCGGAGCGGTCAAAGAAGCTGCGGATCACCGTCTGGACCGTCGGATAGACGAGCCAGACGACAACGAAGAAGGCGGCCGGGGCCAGGAAGACCGCGGTGATCGCGCGCCGGCGCCAGCGCCCGGCCTGCGGTCCGGGCGCGGCGTCCGCCCGAACCGCCGTGTCGGCGATGGCGCGGGCCACCGGGTCGCTCCTACTTGAATGCCTTCGCGGCCGAGGCCTCGAGCTTGGCCGCGGTGGCGTCGACGTCCTTCGGGTCGGCGAGGAAGTCCTGCAGGAGCTTCCACTCGCCCTGCCCGGCGGTGCCGCCGAACGAGGCCGGCGCCAGGTCGGACATGTCGAATCGGAAGGTGTCGGCCTTGGCGATCGCCGTCGCGGTCGTACGCGTGATCTCGTCCGGATAGGCGCTCTCGGGCACGCTCTTGTTGGGGGACGAGAACCCGCCGCGCGCCACCCAGATCTGGGCGGCCTCCGGGCTGGCGAGGTACTTCACCAGCTCGCGGCCTCCGGGTGTGTCCTTGAACAAGACGAGCGAGTCACCGCCGCCCACCACGGCGTTGGTCGCGTCGCCCACCGCCGGAAACGGGAACACGTCATAGCCGGTCTTGGGCTTGAGCTTGGTCTTGGTCGCGACGACGCCCGGGACGAAGTCGCCCTCGATCACCATGGCGGCCTTGGGCGGATCGGCGAACACGTTCTCCACCGACTTCGGGAACTCGGTCTGCAACGCGCCGGACTTGCCACCCGCGATGTTCGACGTGTCTCCGAGCACCTGCGCCATCGTCTTGAGCGTCGTCTTGACCGATGCGTCCGTCCACTTGATCTCGTGGGTGGCGAGCTGGTCGTACTTGTCGGGCCCGGCTTGGCGCAGGTAGAGGTTCTCGAACAGGTCGGTCAGCGTCCAGCCGTCGGCCCCTCCCAGCGAGTACGCCGGGACTCCTGAGGCCTTCAGCGTCTTGGCGTTCTTGAGGAACTCGTCCCATGTCTTCGGTGCTGTCACGCCCGCGTTCTTGAACGCCGATACGTTGAACCACACCGTCGACTTGTTGGCCCCCTTGAACACGAAGCTGTAGAGCTTGCCGCCGATCGTGCCGAGCTTGACGAAGTCGGCGGGGTAGTTGTCGCTGACCGTCGACTTGGCGAAGTCCAGGGACTTGAGCGCGCCCTTCTTCTGAAACTCCGCTACGACGCCGGGCTGGGCGACCGTGGCGAGGTCCGGCGGCCGTCCCCCCTCGACCGCGGTGCCCAGCACGGTCGGCACGTTGTCGCCCGCGGGGTCGTAGCGCACGCGGATGTCGGGGAACTTCGCCTTGAAGCCGTCGAGCACGGCCTGGAAAGACTTCTGCTCGTCGCCGGTCCAGACGCCGACGATCGACAGCGATCCGGAGACGCTCTTGGTCGACGACGTCCCGCCACCCTTGCTCGTGTCGTTGCTGTTGCCGCAGCCGGCGACCGCGACGGCCGCCAGCCCGGCGGCCGCGAAGGCCCCGAGGGAGAACTTGTGGCTGATCACGGAGTGGGTCCTTTCGTCTGCTCGGCATAGATGCCAAGCCCGGTTTGCGGGTCGAAGAAGTGCAGCTCGCCGGTGTCGACGACCACCGTGATGCGCTCGCCGGTCCTGACGCGCGATCGCGCTGAGAAGCGCCCGACGATGGTCGTCGCAGCATCCTGCCTTGCGCTCGGGTCGAGGCCGAGGTCGCGCGCGAGCTCGCGCGTCTCGTCGGTGACGGCGGCGCGAGCGTCGATGTCCAGGTGGACCATGATCTCCGAGCCCAGCGCCTCGCGCAGCTGGACGGTTCCCGTCAGCCGCCGGCCCGCGGGCGCAGCCTGGGCGACAGCCGCGTCCTCGAGGTTCTCCGGGCGGATGCCCGCGATCACCGGACGCCCCTCATGGGCGGCGAGTGCCGGACGGGCGGCAAGCAGCTCGTCGCCCAGCGTCAGCCGCTGGCTGCCGAGGTTCGCGACGAGCCGGCCGTCGGAGCGCTCCAGCGTGGCGTCGAGCATGTTCATCGCCGGGCTGCCGATGAACCCGCCGACGAACAGGTTCAGCGGGCGGTCGTAGAGCTCCTGGGGAGCGTCGACCTGCTGCAGCTCGCCCTTGCGCATGACCGCGACTCGGTCGCCCATGGTCATCGCCTCGACCTGGTCGTGCGTGACGTAGATGGTCGTGACCCCGAGATCCTGCTGCAGCTTGGCTATCTCGGCGCGCATCTGGACGCGCAGCTTCGCGTCGAGGTTCGACAGCGGCTCGTCCATGAGGAAGGCTTGCGGCTGGCGCACGATCGCGCGCCCCATCGCGACGCGCTGGCGCTGGCCGCCGGACAGCGCGCGCGGCTTGCGGCGAAGAAGCGCCTCGAGGTCCAGGATCCGCGCCGCGTCCTGCACGCGGCGCTCGATCTCGTCCTTGGGGACCTTCTTCACGCGCAGCCCGAACGCGATGTTGTCGTAGACGCTCAGGTGCGGGTACAGCGCGTAGCTCTGGAAGACCATCGCGATGTCGCGGTCGCGCGAGGGGACGTGGTTGACGACGCGCTCGCCGATGCGGACGATCCCCTCGGTGATCTCCTCCAGTCCGGCCGCCATGCGCAGCGCGGTCGTCTTGCCGCAGCCTGACGGGCCGACCAGCACCATGAACTCGCCGTCTTCGATCGAGAGGTCCAGATCCTCGACCGCCCGCGTCCCGTCTGGATAGATCTTGCCGACGTCCTCGAAGACGACCTGGCTCACCGCTCTCCTTTCGCGCCCCGATGGGCTGCACCTCCAGCTGTTGTAGAGCATCGCCGCTAGCCTCGTGCCGGTGAACACCCGATCGCTCGGCATGGTCGCCGCCGGCCATCCGCTCACCGCGCAGGCCGGCGCCCGCGCGCTGCGTGAGGGTGGCAACGCCGTCGACGCGGCGGTTGCCGCGATGCTCACGTCGTGGGTGGCCGAGCCGCTGCTGACCGGGCCCGGCGCCGGCGGCTACATGCTCGTCGCGGGAGCGGGGGAGAAGCCGGCACTGCTGGACTTCTT
The DNA here is from genome assembly GCA_036389475.1 of Solirubrobacteraceae bacterium. Taxonomy (GTDB): domain Bacteria; phylum Actinomycetota; class Thermoleophilia; order Solirubrobacterales; family Solirubrobacteraceae; genus CADCVQ01. The sequence continues at coordinate 25,025 of DASVPU010000430.1, read as the reverse complement.
CGTCGCCGCCCCCGGTCACCGCGCGAACCTCGACGAGCGCGCGCCGCTCGTACCGGTCGAGGTCGACTTCGCCGGTGACGCGCGGCAGACCTTCCACGTCGGTGCGTCGTCGTGCGGCGCCTATGGCAACCCGGCGGGCGCGGATGAGGCGATCCGGCGCTGGGGCTCGATGCCGCTCGCCGACCTGGCCGCCCCCGCTGCCGCCCTCGCGCGCGAGGGCGTCGTCGTCAACGCTCAGCAGGCGGAGGTCATCGTCCTGCTCGAGGGCATCATCCGCTCGACGCCGCAGGCCGCGGCGATCTTCGCGCCCGGAGGACGGCTGCTGACCGCGGGGGACATGCTTGTCGACCATGCTCTCGGCGACACGATCGAGCGCCTCGGGGCGGAGGGCGCGGCGCCGTTCTACGTTGGCGACATCGCTGCGCAGGTGATCGCCTGGATCGCCGATGGCGGCGGCGTGCTGACCACCGACGACCTTCGTCGATATCAGGCGATCGAGCGCGAGCCGCTGCGCGTCGGCTATCGCGGGCGCGACGTTCTGACCAACCCGCCGCCATCGGCCGGCGGGATCCTCCTGGCGCTGGCCCTCGGGCAGCTCGACAGGGGTCCCGCCCCACCGCCGCTCGCCGCGATCGTGCTTGCGATGCAGGAGGCGCAGTCCGAGCGCACGCCGGAGTTCGTCGAGGGCCTCTGGGCGTCGGGTTTCGCCACGAGCTTCCTTGGCTCGCGGCTGGGCTCGACGACGCATATCTCCGTCATGGACCGCAACGGCCGCGCATCCGCGGTGACGTGCACGAACGGCGAGGGCTCGGGCCTCGTCGTGCCCGGAACCGGAATTCACGTCAACAACATCATGGGCGAGGCAGATCTCAGCCCGCTGGGCTTTCATCGCGCGCCGCCCGGCCGGCGGATGCCGTCGATGATGTCGCCGACTGTCGTCATGTCCGGCGACGACGTGCACGTCGCTCTGGGCGCCTCGGGCTCCAACCGGATCCGCTCGGCGCTGCTGCAGACGATTGTCGGCGTCGTCGACCACGACCTCGATGCGTGCGACGCCGTCGCTGCTCCGCGGGTGCACTTCGACGATGGCGTCATCTACGCCGAGCCGGGCATACCGCTTGAGGAGCTGGGCTGCGATCCGCACGAGATCCAGGCCTTCAAGGCGCGCAACATGTTCTTCGGTGGCGCGCAGGCGGTGTGCCGCGATCCCGAGACCGGCGAGCTCAGCGGCGGCGGCGACCCGCGCAGGGGCGGTGTGGCGGTGGCGGCGTGAGGCGTGTGGCGGCCTGGTGTGCGGCCGGCGCGTGCGCACTGGCGGTTAGCGCATGCGGCACGCCGTCGCCGGACCTGTTCATCGTCAAGCGCGACGGAGTGGTTCCCGGCGCGAAGCTCGAACTGCTTGTCTCAGATACGTCCGCGCGCTGCAACCACGGGCCGGCGAAGCCGCTCTCGAGCGCGCAGACGCTCGAAGCCCGCAGCATCACCGACGAGTTGCTCAAGGTCCAGTCCGGCGAGGTCCCGCTGCCCGACGAGCCGCAGTACAAGATCTTCAACTTCATCGTGCAGACCGAGCAGGGTTCGATGAGCTATCCCGACACGGCGCAGCGCCCGCCGGTCCTGCCGCAACTGTCGCGCTTCGTGCGGCGTGTGGCGATCGATACGTGCGGGCTTGAGCGGTAGGGAAACCGTCGGGACGTTCGGGCGATGGACACCGCAGCGCGGACTGCCGTCGGAGACACCGGTGTCAGTCCGGCTACTCCTGCTCGGGACCGGAGCGGGGCCGCACGTGGCCCTCGTCGCCGCGGGCAACGTCGCGCCGATGGACGATCTTGAGCTCCCGCGACAGCCAGTCACGCACGCCCCCCGGCAGTCCGGCGAACGTCGTCACGCCCTCCGCGGAGGGAGCCACGCGCGAGGGGTCTCTCTCGTCGGCGTCGATGGTCTCGCGCCGCGCGCTATCGGGCCCACAGTTGGTCGAGAGGGTGTCGTCTACCTTGCCGCGCCGCCTCAAGCGCTCTCTGATCGCTTTAGGGCTCGTGTCGGACACCAATGGAGCATAGACAAATAGACATCTGACACAAGTCTGTTAGACGTTTCTCGTACCAATCTCACTCAACGAGCTTGCGCACCGGCTCGACCACGAGGCCAGCGATGGCCGCGGCGCATAGGATCAGCCCGACCAGCCACGCGGTCTGGCGCTCCCCCCGGGCATAGTCAGCCTGCTGACTGGCATCCGCGCGACGCGCGCGTATACGTGCCGCGACGACCGTGGTGATCCCCGCCGCGAGCACCGCCAGGAGCCCGATGACGAGCACGTCGGCCAGCCCGGTCAAGGTCCCGAGCACCAGACCTGTGAGGACCGCGATGATCCGGCCGGGGAGCAGCGGAACCGGGCCCTGCTCCGGCGGATGCTCGGTGTTGCGCAGCGTGATCGCGAGGGTGATCGCGGTGAGGTACGCGCACACGGCCAAGCCGCCGATGACATAAGCCGTCCACGACTCTGTGTCGCAGGATGACAAATTCCGACAGGTGCGGCCCACGACGAGCGCCCCCGCGGCAAGGAACGCCCACAGCCCGCATGCGGCCGCCAAGAACCGCAGGCCGAGGAGCATCTGCGTCGCGACGTGCGGCTCCTGCGGTCGGACGATGTATCCCGTGAGACCCCCGGGAACGAGCAGCAGCAGCGCGGCGGCAGCGCCGAGGTTCGTCTGGAACGCCCTGGGTTCAAGCGCCACGATCGTTAACAGCACGGTCGTGATCCCGGCCGTGACCGTGGCGGCGCGAACGATCGTCGACGCCCGCGGACGCATGAAGACGTTGGCGTAGCCGGTGTAGAAGGACGGCACGCTCACATGGAGGTGCACGCGTTGGCGCCCGTCACTGACGACCTCCGGGAAGTTTGGGTACGGGCGGTTCGAGCGCAGCGCCTGCGTGGGATGCGCGCGCGGCTCGGTGCGCAGGCGAGCGCGGGTAACCTGGGTACCGTCCGGCGCCTCGACCTCCAGGTGAAAACAGCGTCCAAGACCGACGGCGGGTGTCTCGATCTGCTCGGTGTGTGCGCCCCACCCGATCGAACGGCGAAAGCGACGCAGCCGGGCCGTGAACTTCGACTTCGGCGTCGTCGGAACCACCGTGTGCTCATAGGAGATCTTGATGATCCTGCGCCTCCCCGGCTCGGCGGCGATGCGCGTCAGGAGCAGGAAATTCTGGGCGAGGTCGAGTGCCATCGCCATGAACTCCTCGTTCCCGGCAAGCACCGCTCGTATGTCCAGCGATCGCCGGCTCTTGTCGCCCTTCGGCTTGTCGAGGGCCTCCCAGACCTTCAGTGCCTCGTTAGGCGGCATCGTCGCGATGTCCGCGAACTCGGCACGCAGGCTCTCCGGCAGGCCGTCGCCCGGTTCCGGGTCCAGTCCTTCGGCGAAAGTGACGAGCACCGCCATGGCGACCGCGCCGGTCTGGTCGCGTGTCAAGAGCGGGAGCGCCGCGCCCCCCTCGTCGCGCAGGCTGAAGCGCGTCAGGCCCTGCTTGCGCATAACGGTCAGCGGCGTGAGGACGTAGGGAGCGTCTCCGGTCCAGACGTCGGCGACGTCGCCGGGGTCCGGCTCGGCGGGTGGCTTGGCGTGCGAGCGGGCGCGTGTGACGACATCGACGACGGCCAGCGGAAGCTCGAAGTCGACGCTGATGCTGCGAGCCTGCGTCGCGACGTCTGGGAACTTGATGTCCTCGACGCGGCGCTTGACCCACACCCGCCACGAGTCAAGCAGGCGGAGCGTGACCAGTCCGACGATCCGCTCGTCCGGCCTCGACAGGCGCGATGTCGGCCCAACCTTCATCGGGCCGCCAACAGGGCTCGACTCCGTCATCGCGTCCGCCGCGCCTTGGCTGCGGCCGGTCAGCGGGCCAAGGCGTTGTCCGGAGGTGCCTCATCGCCCGGGCCGGAGCGATTGCCGTCGGTCCCGCTCCCGTTGGTCCCGTTGCCATTGGTGCTCACACGCTCAAGCTCGAGCGTGAGCCATTCGCGTACCTCATCGGGGAGGCCCGGAAAGGTCACGATCCCTTCAGCCGACGGCAAGAGTCGCGAAGGGTCCCCCTCGTCGGCGAGGAGGTCCTGCTCGGTGCGCTCGGACAGCTTCGTGTCGTGTGACCCGTTTGCGCCGTTGGTAGCGGCAAGCCCCGCAGCCTCTAGAAGACGTGCCTTGATGGCCTGTGCGCCATGAACCACCGATAGCTCCCCCTCGTCGACGTGCCGTCAAAGCCCCCGCCGGCATTCTCTGTGTGCTCACCAACCGTGTCAAGGAGACCGTACAGTCTCTGACGTAATTCCGATCGGGAAATGAGTTCGTCCACTACTTAGGGCTCGTAGATCAATAAGGTTGCTGGACTGGTTGTTCGGGCAGCGAATGTGGGGGCGTGGTCGACGACGTCGCGATCGGTGAGAAGTTCAGGGCGCTGGCGGGCGAGCTCAATGAGCGTCAGCGCCGATTGTGGGCGGAAAGTGAGGCGCGAGCGGCGGGTAGGGGTGGGATCGCGGCGACGGCGCGTGCGACAGGGATCTCGGTGCCGACGATCCGCTACAGACCGGACGACACTCCGCTCACAATCGGTGGATCAGGGCTCAGTCGAAGCGAACCTTGCCGTTGGACCGCGCCCGCGCCTGCGCGCGTTCGACGAAGTCCAGCCGCTTCGTCGCGGCCTTGAACAGCCGCGCGACGAGCCGCATCCGCGCGTTCTCTGAGCGCAGGTCGAGCAGGCCCTGCTTGGCGTCAAGGCCGAAGTCGACGGTCGCGGCCATCTCGTAGGCGCTCTTGGCGGCGATCTCGGCGCTGTCGGGCTCGCTGTCGGTGGCCTGCACGACGAGCTCGGAGTACGCCGCGTGAGCGGCCTCGGCCGCGGCACCGTCCGGTTGCTCGACCTTGTCTTCCAGAAACTCGACCGTCGCGGCGGGATACGGCAGGTCGTCCTGGCGCTCGACGATCCGGAACGGGCGCGTGCCGCGGGTGAGGACGTTCAGGCGCCCATCCTCCATGTGCTCGAGGACCTCGGCGATCTCGCAGGCGCAGCCGACCTGCTTGCTCATTTCCTCGTGAACCCAGATGATCCCGAACTCGCTCTCGCGCTCAAGGCAGACCGCGAACATCGTCTTGTAGCGCTCCTCGAAGATGTGCAACGGGACGAGCTCGTGAGGCAACGCGACGAGCTGGAGCGCGAACAGCGGAAAGTCCCGTATCGTCCGATCGGGCATCGGCGCCGTATATCAGCACGATGACGACGGCCCTGCTCTGGTACCGGCGTGATCTGCGCCTCGCCGACCACCCGGCGCTGACGCGCGCGGTGCGCGAGTTCGAGTGCGTCGTCCCCGTGTTCGTCTTCGACGACGCGCTGCTGCACGGCCGCTTTGCCTCCGGTCCGCGGACGGCCTTCATGCTCGGCTGCCTGCGCGCGCTGGACGAGGCGCTGCGCAAGCGCGGCAGCGGCCTGGTCGTGCGCCACGGCGCCCCCGAGCAGGAGCTCGTCGCGCTCGCCGAGGACGTCGACGCGGAGGCGGTGCTGTGGACGAGCGACGTCGCGCCGTACGCCCGGTCGCGCGATATACGGGTGACGGAAGCGCTGCAGGCGGCGGGCGTGCGCGGGCTCCCGCAGGGCGGCGGCTACGTCGTCGACGTATCCAGGCCGCGAACGCGTGCGGGGAGGCCGTTCACGGTCTTCTCGCCGTTTCACCGTAACTGGCGGGAGATGGAGCGACGCACGGTGCACCGGTCGCCGGCGCAGCTGCCGGCGCTGCCGCGCGCTCTGCGTATGGGGCGGCTGCCGTCGATCGACGGGCTGGGCGTCGGCGGTGCCGGCGCTGTGTGTGCGCCGTTTCGTGAACCGGGCGAGCCGGCGGCGCGAGCGGCGCTCACGACCTGGCTCGACGGGCCGATCGATCGCTACGACGAGCGCCACGACACGCTCGGCGATCCCGGCACGAGCGGCCTGTCGCCGTACCTGCGCTGGGGCTGCCTGTCGGCGGCCGAATGCGAGGCGCGCGCCGCACGCCGCGGTGGTGCGGGCGCCGAGGCGTGGGTGCGCCAGCTGTGCTGGCGCGACTTCTACGCCCACGTGATGCTCCTGCATCCCGCGAACGCCCGGCGGGAGTTCCAGGCGCGCTACCGGGAGCTTGAGTGGCACGACGACGAGCAGGCGTTTGTCGCCTGGTGCGAGGGCCGCACGGGATATCCACTCGTCGACGCGGGCATGCGCCAGCTCGCGCGGACGGGTTGGATGCACAACCGCGCGCTGATGGTCGTGGGCTCGTTTCTGACCAAGGACCTGCACCTGGACTGGCGCCTGGGCGAAGCACACTTCGAAGCCCTGCTGCTCGACGGCGAGCCGGCCCAGAACAACGGCAACTGGCAGTGGATCGCATCGGTCGGCGTCGATCCGGCGCCGTACTTCCGGCGCATGTTCAATCCGATCCTCCAGCAGAAGAAGTTCGATCCGGACGGGACGTATGTGCGCCGCTGGGTGCCGGAGCTGCGCAGCGTGCCGGACGCGCGCTTGACCGAGCCCTGGAAGATGGGCGGCGCGGAGCAGGAGGCGGCCGGCTGCGTCATCGGTCGCGACTACCCGGCGCCGATCGTGGAGCACGCTGTGGAGCGCGAGCGGGCGATGGAGCGCTACCGGGCTGCTGGTTGAGGCAGCGTTTCTTGCCCCCGTTTCGTGGTCGCTTTTTGCAAGTTCGTGTACGCCGGCCCGTCGCGCAGCGCGGCAGCGCAAGCTCTGTGACCCGACCTGGCTGAAGTCGAGTCATGTCAGAGGTTCTGCCGTTGTCGTTCGTCAAGGCGCACTTGTCTGAGCCCATCGATCGTGTGGAAGCACAACAACACCGCGTGATCGCGACTCGCGACGGCAAGTCGGCCGCTGTGCTGATCAGGACCGATGACCTCGACAGCTCGGACGAGACTCTTGCGATCCCTTACTGACCCGGCGCTAATGGCGCAGACCCAGCAAAGCCGCGAGATGGTCAGGCGGGGCGAGCCGAATCGCGCTTGACGAATTGGAGTTTAGATACCACGCTCGATAGGGCCGTATGAGCGACAGCACGTGGGGCGGAGGTGATGGCGCCCGCACAACTCCAGCTCGAGCAACAGTAGATGCTGCCGCCCATTCCACGACGCACCGTGGTCCGCCGTAGCCGAAGAGGGCGTCTCCGAGTTCGACAGGCGGCTGATCGTCGGTGCGGCTCGGCGCCCGCCGTCGATTGGGATGCGCAAGATGTGTCGTGATCTTGTTGAAGTTGGCGCAAGCTCACGGGCGAAGGCTAGGGTTCAGCCGTCTACCATCTCCCATCGTTCGCAGCCGACTCAGGGGCCGCCTGCCGCATGACGCTTCGCCATACGAGACTCGCCGCGCTCGGGGTAGCCATCCTCGCGGCGTCCGGCTGTGGCGGCATCGACTCCCCATGCGTCGCCACCCCCGGTGCGGCGCCCGGCGCCGTGGACGCGCCCGACGGCTGTCCGGTGAGTTCGGTCATCGCCGTCGACGTCACGGGCGCAATACGCGACCGCGCGCTGGCGCGGGAGGTCAGCTCGGCGGCATTGCGTGCGGCCGAGCACACGATCACGGCGGGCGGGCATCTGCGGATGGTTGTCTTCGCGGGCGACGCGAACTCCGTCGAGGTCATCTACGACGACGAGGTGCCGACGCTCGAGCAGAGCGACGAGACGCGCCGAGGTCCGCTGGAACAGGATCTACGCAGTGCGCTCGGCTCGACCCTCGACGGAGCGCTGGGCGTCACCCGTTCCGATCGCAGGCTGGCTGCCCGAGTGCGAATGCTTGCCCGGGGCGGCACGTCAGACATCGCGCGGGCCGCGCGCAACGCGCTGCGGACCCTCAGACAGCGCTCCGGGGCGCAGGCGATGACGCTCGTCTCTGACGGCGCGCAGGACAGTGACCAGCTAGAGCTCGCCCGGCGCCTGGAGGCCGGGGACTCGAGCGCGCAGCTCTCGAGGCAGCTAAGCGATCTGCTCGGCAACGCCGACGGCGTCGACGTGCTGCAGGCCATCGGGCTCGGGCGCCTGCCAGACCGCGTCAACCAGAGCGCGCGACGCACGGATGAGCTCGTGCAGATATGGAAGACGGCCTGCGAGATGACCGGCGCGGCGAGATGCGCGACGACGACGGAGCTGTAAGGCGGCAATGAGCGAGGAGCATCGGATGAACCCAGACGACCGCCCGGAGGGACACCCGCCCAACCTCCCCCCTCCACTGCTGGAGATCCCCGCGCTCGGCGAGCCGGCGGATGCGTCGGCCCAGCTCGAGCGTCCGATCACCGACGGCACGCTGCCCGCGCCCGATCTTGAAGACGGAAGGCGCACCGGGAGCGGCTCCGCCCGGGACGACGCCGACCGCGTCCGCGGAACGATCGTCTCGGAGACCATCGCCCAGCACGCCGACCACGTCATCGGGGCGCGGCTTGGCCCGCTTCTCGAGCGCGCGGTTCGCGTGCGGACGCTCGACGACGACCTCATCCGGGCCAGTGCCGCCGCCGACAAGATCTCGCCCGGCGCGGCACCGCCGGACCCGCCGCCAACGACAAGGCTCGCGCGCATGTCGGCGCGCATGGCCGCCGGCGGTGGACTGCTGGCGCTGTTCTTCGCCGTCGGCATCGCGGAGGCATTGTTCGCCTACGACGGCTTCCGCGAGCTTGCGCGCTTCCGCGAGACCGACCCGGTGCTGCTGCGCGAAGGCGCGCCTGCGCTGTCGGCGATCGTGATCGCGTTGCTGATCGCCATCGGCCAGAAGGCAGCCGGCAAGAACCTCCGCCTCGCCCACACCCGCGAACCGCATCCGAACAGCGACGGCCGCCGGCCGCTGTTTGACCGCGACCTGCCGAGCGGCGCCCGCTACGCCGTCTCGCTGGCGATCATCGTCACGGGCCTCGCCTTGTGGTATGGCGTGCAGAGCGCACGCACGACCGCGAACAACGCGGCCGCCGCTCGACAGCAGGCCCACCAGGCCGCCGGCGCTCGCGGTTCGGCTGCTCAGCGGCTCGCGCAGAACACCGAGGTCTCGGCCAGCGCACCCGGTGTGTACTTCCTCGTGTCGGCGTCGGTCTTCCTGCTCGGCATCGCCGTGGGCTACCTGCTCGTTGAGCCGCTGCGCGAGGCTCGCGAACGTCAGCGCCGCCGCGACGCGGACACGCTCGCGCATCGGGACCGCGTCCGCTCCGAGCTAGCCGGGGAGGTCGGCGCGCTCGTTGCCCAGCGCGCGGAGATCGCCACCACAGTGGCGAATGCCAAGCGCCAGATGGAGCAGGAGGGCGTGCTGCATCCAGAGGTTGCGTTCCTCCAGCGCGCCGACGAGTTCCCGCATCTCTACGGCACGTGGAGCCACCGCTCGCCGACGCCAGCCACCCAACATACGCCAGCCGTCGGCGAGGCGCATCACGCGCAAGCTGACCTGGCGGGCGACGGCGGGCTGACCGTTCCCGACAAACTCGCCGACGTCGATGCCCTGATCGCCGAGTTGCTCAACCGCAACGTCGCATCGCCCAAGAGCCAACCGGAGTGAGCGGGCCACGGCAGCCCTCGGGTCCGCGTGCCGGCTCGGGCCGCCGGACTCCCGGGGACGCCCGCACGGCTAGGACTGCCGCCAGAACCGTGACCCGCACGAGCTTGCCTGCGCGCCCGGCGCTGAAGCCGTCCGACACCGGCGTCGCCGTCGCCGCAGCACATCCCGAAGAGCGACCGCTTGCCCCGGCGGCGGGCCTGTCGAGCTGGCAGCTGCTGCTTGCGGAACTCAACAGGCTGCTACGAGATCCGAGGCTCACCCGCGCGCTGAAGGCACTGGTCGCCGACTTCCGCGAGGGTGTCCGCACCCTCTGCGGCGGGGCCATTCCCGCATTTAGGGAGCTGGCGGAAGAACTGGCGCGACTCCTCGGGCTGAAGCGGCTGCGGCGCATCCTGCTCGCGCTTCTGGCGCTGCTGGTGTCGCTCGCGCTGCTGAGCCTGTTGGGTTCCTCGGACGACAAGCGGCCGACGGGCAGCGCGACCGGGCAGCCCGCGCGAGCGGCCACCGCCGCCCACGGAGGACCGTCGCTTAGCGGCATCGCGATGCCGAAGCTGAATGTCGCTCCGGACAAGGTGCGCCCGGTGCGAGTGGCGCTCGTCCTGGATCGCAGCTACAGCCCGGCGCCGCTGCGCCGTGAGCTGCAGGCGCTGGGCACATGGCTGTCGGCGAACCACGCGCCCGGCACGCGAGTCTCCGTGATCGACGCGCGCAGCGCGCGCGCGAGCGGCCGGCTGCGTCCCGCGGATCTGACTGGTGCCCGGCCGGCGCGCCCGCGCCCGAACACGGAGGCGGCCGTCCGCTCAGCGTTCGGACGCCAGAAAGTCCGGCGCCTCCTCGTGACCGTTGGAGCCGCGGCGGCACCGGCAGGCACCGCCAGCGTTCTGCGCGTGGCGAAGCGCCGCGGTGCCGGCGCCGGATCGATCATTCGCGAGCCGAAAACGAAACGGTCGCGCGTGACGATCGACGACCAGCGCCCGAACGCGCTCGCCGCCAGCATCGCCCGAGCGATCGTGTCGATCTCCGGCCAGCGCGAGCGGCGCTGACAGTTAGCGGCAGACCGTCGCGTGTCCTGAAGCTCTCGACGTATGCCCGACGATGGTTGACGTAGGTCTGTCGGGACTGTGAACCCTGACGGTCGCCCGCACAGCTCGATGACCGCGGCTCCTGGCGCAGGCCTCACCAGGAGCCGCGGGCCATATGACGCCCCGGCCGCCGGAGTGAGGCCCTTCGACTTCCGATCCGCAAGGGCAAGCTCGGCAAGCCCACCGAGTTCGGGTACGTCGCGCAGATCGCCGAGGTCACGCCGAACACCAAGCGCGGCGCACGCGGCCTGATCCTCCCGGCCGCCTCATTGCCCGGCAACCCGGGCCAGAACAGCTGCTGCCACAGACCGTCACCGAGCTGCAATCGCTCTGCGCTAAGAGCAACCGTAGTCATCGGACAGCGTCGACCTCTGGGCCGGATTCCCCAAAGGGCGGCTGTCGCACCGGGAATAGGCGCGGAGTTCCGGGCCAGACCACGTAGCTCAGGCTGCCGGCTGGCGGGCGTATGCGATCCTTGGGACATGCTGGCGTCAACGATCCAGCGCTCCGTGCTGCTGGCTCCGGACTCGATCGCTCGAATCGCAGCGCGCTACGCGATTGAGCCCGAGGAGCGCTGGCTTTTGGAGCAGTCGCGCAGCGTGCGCCGCAGCTATGCGGACGCCGCGCTGCACAGCGACGACGAGCACGCCCGGGAGATCTGGATGCTGCGTCAACCTGATCACGTGCGCGAGAGCTACGTGCACAACGTGCTCGAGGCCGCTCCGGACGAGCGCCGGCGGGCAGACGAGCGCGCCTGAGACGTTTCCGCGCCCCGGCGACGGCACGGGCTAGATTTCGTCGTCAACGTCGATCTCGCGCAGCTGGTGCGCGTCGGCGTCGTAGACGAAACCCCTGACCAAATCTCGGTGCGGCAAGAACGGGGATCGGCGGACGCGCAGGATGGATTGGCGCACATCGGCGTCGAGATCGGTGAAGGACTCGATGGCAAAGGCGGGCGCGAGGCCGGTCGCCTGCTGCAGCTCCGCGCGGAAGCCGTCGTCGGTGAGGGTCTGCGTGCCGCAGTCGGTGTGGTGAATGAGCATCACCTCGCGCCCGCCAAGACGCCGCTGGGATACCGCCAGTGAGCGAATGACGTAGTCGGTGACTATCCCGCCGGCGTTGCGCAGGACGTGCGCCTCGCCCTCGCGCAGGCCGAGCGCGGCGAAGACGTCCAGGCGCGAGTCCATGCACGTCAGTCACGATCGCCAGGCGGCGGCTGGGACGGACATCCAGATGCTGGGCCAGCGAGGGCGCGAACGCCTTGTTGTTGGCGATCAGCTCGTCGATCACGTTCACCGCCGCCACCCCAAAGAAGGCTTGAGCAGGCGAGCGGTCCGGCGGGTGCCGTCCGTGCCGTCGAGAGGCCGGCACCCGTTTGCCGCCGCCGCGCTACGCCACGAGCTACCCCGACCTCACCGCCGCGCGATCGTCTGCGGCAGCGTGAAGGTCCTCACCCGGGCCCGCAGTCGGGCGCTCACGCGGTAGACCGCAAGATCCACGCCCTTCAGCGGAGCCGCCTTGACGACGAAGCGCCCGTCGCGGCGCAGCCGCGCCTGGCCGATGCGCACGGAGCGCGTGCCGCACCCGCGCGGCCGCGCAGAGAGCTGCACGACGATGCGCTTGCTCAGCCGACGGACGTTCACGACGCGTCCCGAGAACACGATCTGGCCGCCCTTCAGCCGGGCGCTCGTCGTGATCATGTGTCGCTTGAGGCGCACGTTGCGCGAGCGCAGCGCGCCGAGCTGTGCCTGGTAGCGAAGGATGCGCCCGCCGCGCTTGGCCGGCAGCGAGACGCCGACCTTGAAGCCGCCGTCGGGCCGGATCACGGCGCGGGCGACGACGATGCCACCCTCGACGATGTTCACCGGCGCACCGGCCAGCGTGCGTTCGGCAAGCCCGCCCACGCGCACCCGCGCACCCACGCGCTGGACGTTCACGAGCGTCAGCTCCCCGAAGGCACAGTCTGATGGTCCCGGGCCGCCCGAGCCGACGGTGCCGCCGCCGGGCGCGGGTGGCTTGGCAGGGCTCTGCATGGGTTCGACCGCGACCGTCACCCTGCCCTCGTCGGGCACGCTCGTGCCGTCGCTGGCGGTGAACGCGAACGTGTCCACGCCGCTGAAGTCCGGCACGGGCGTGTACGTCACCGAGCTGCCGGAGCCCGACACCATCCCATGACGTGGAGCATCGGTCAGCGAAAACGTCAGCGGATCGCCGTCGGGATCGGTGGCCGTGAGGGTGATCGGCAGCGCGCGGCCCTGGGGGGTCGTCAGCGCTTGGTCGTCGGCCACGGGGCTCCGATTCGGCGCGAGGCCACCGGTGAAGCGAAAGATGTTGTCGTCGTAATCACGGTCGCCGCCGTTGAGCAGATCCTCGAAGCCGACGTCGTACTGGCGCTCTGCGATCTTCTTCACCACAGCATGGGCGAGGCGATCGGGATTGCGATCCGCAGGCCCCATCTTGAACGTGGTGTTGGGCCCCCGCACGAAGATGCCGAAGACGAGCTCCTCATTGGCGGGCCGCGGCGGAAGCGTCACGACCTTGCCGAAGTCGCGGTTGGTCGCTATGGGAGTGAATGTTCCGTCTGAGTTGTAGAGGCGCAGCTCGCTGACGAGCCCCGCGGTGCACGGGCACTGCACCTGGACCGTCACGTCACCGCCGGTGGCGAAGAGCTGGTCGCCAAGTCCTGCCGGTGGCGCCTGCGCATGAGCGATCGCAGGCGCGCTCGTCGCAATCGCCACGGCCAGCAAGAGCACGCCTAAGAGAGCTCGCATCCGTCTCCATCTCCTGTCTTGAGGCGGACACGAGCCCATGCCCCTCCGCCGCCTCCCCCCGGATCCCTTGAACCGCCGACGCTACACCTTGTCGCGCACCGCGGTCAACCATCGCGACCCATAGGCTGCGGCGCCGTGGCGGACGACCAGCGGCTCTATCTTCAGCGCGATCAGCCCGCGGGCGTTCCGGCGCTTGCACTCACCGGCGAGCGAACGTTGCCCGACGTGCCGGAGGAGAACTACTGGTACCAGCGCCACCTCGTCGTCTACGAATGGATCGCCGCCAAGGTCGGCGGCCTGCGCGTCGTCGACATGGCCTGTGGCGAGGGCTACGGCTCTGATGTGCTGGCGCGCAGGGGAGCGCGGTCGGTCGTCGGCGTCGACGCCAACCCCGAGGCGCACCAGCATGCGCGGCTGCGCTATATGGGTGAGAACCTGCGCTTTGAGCGCGACATGGTCGAGCGCTTCGACGAGCCATGTGACGCCGTCGTGTTCCTCCAGACGATCGAGCACGTGCAGGGCCCGGGCGGCGTGCTCGAGCGCTTCAAGACACTGCTCGGCGCGCAGGGAGTCGCGTACGTCTCGACGCCGAACGTGTTGACGCTTGCCCCGCCTGGCGCCGAGCGATCGGGCAACCCGTGGCATGTGTATGAATACCGCCCGGAGGAGTTCGCCGCGCTCTGCCGCGCGCACTTTAACGCGGTGTCGCTGTTCGGCGTCTTCCATGCCCGCAAGCTCGCGGTGCACGCGGCCGCGCTGAAGCTCGGGTGGGATGAGGCGCACCGGCGCCTGGGGATCACGAAGCGCTTCTATGACTGGTTCACGCCGGCGATCGACGTGCGCGACTTCGCGCTGCGGCCGGGCTCGGCGCGCGAGCTCGCGGGGGCGCTCGACCTTGTCGCGGTGCTGCGACCATGAGCGGCGGAGAGCTCGCGATCGTCCTGCACACGCACATGCCCTACGTCGAGAGCTTCGGCACGTGGCCGTTTGGCGAGGAGTGGTTGTGGGAGGCGATCGCGACGTCATACCTGCCGCTGCTGGACATCCTCGATGCCGGCGCTCCCGTGACGCTGTCGTTGACGCCCGTGCTCTGCGACCAGCTGGAGGCGCCGGGGGCGCTCAGGCGCTGCGAGGAGTTCCTGGCCGGCGTCCGGGTGGAGTCGCACCGCCGCGACATCGAGGCCGCGGCGGGCCAGCCGGCCGTCATCGCGGCGCTGGAGCACTCGGCCGCGAACTACGAGCGCGCGCGAGAGCGACTCCGAGGCGACCTGCTGGCGGCGCTGGGCCGGCACGCCGCATGGACCGCGCCGGCCACCCACCCCGTCCTGCCGCTGCTGGCCACCGACGCCGGTGTTCGCCTGCAGCTGCGGGTCGGGATCGAGGCGCACCAGCGCCGCTTCGAGCGACCATGGCGGGGAGGTTTGTGGCTGTCCGAGTGCGCGTACGCGCCGCACCTCGACGCGCTGCTGAAGGAGGCTGGCGTGCATGCCGTCTGCGTCGACCTCACCGACGTGCTCGATCCTGCGGCGCACCTACGCCCGCTGTGCTCGGCCGCAGGCCCCACGCTCGTCCCGATCGACCGCCAGACGATCGAGCTGGTCTGGGACGAGGGCGGCTATCCATCGGATCCGGCGTACCGCGACTACCACGCCTTCACCCAACATCGCCATCGCGCCTGGAGCAACGATGGCGCGCCGTATGACCCCCGACGTGCGGGCGCCGCTGCGCGCCGCCATGCCACTGACTTCGTCGCGCGCGTGCGCGAGCGCGTCGCGGGCGGCGGCCTCGCCGTCTTCGCCGTCGACACGGAGCTGCTCGGAGATTGGTGGCACGAGGGCCCGCTGTGGCTGGCGGCGGTCGTCGAGCAGGCCGCTGCTCAGGGGCTGACGCTCGCTCATCTCGACGACGCGCTGGAGCGTCATGAGCCCGTGCCTGCTCCCAGCGACCTGCCGATCACGAGCTGGGGAACGCCGCGCAGCCTGGCGACCTGGAGCGCGCCGCCGGTCGCCGCTATGGCCTGGGATGCGCGCGACGCCGAACTGCGCGCGGTCGCCGCCGGCGCCGACGTGGACGAACGTGCGGTACGCGAGCTGCTCGCACTGCAGTCCAGCGACTGGGCCTTCCTCGTCAGCCGCGATCTCGCCGAGCCGTACGGACGCGAGCGCGCCGCCGGGCACCGTGCGGCGTTCGACGCTGCCATGCGTGAGCCGGGCGTCCACGAGCCGGCGCTGCGCAACCTCGCGCCCGATGCCTCATCCGCGGCGCTGCTGGAGCCCTGACGTGCCCGTGCTTGAGCCCGCGCGACGAGCCACCTGTATGCCGGCGAGCGCCCGGTCTTGCCGCTTATGAGCGGTCGCGGGCCGCGGTCATGCGACGCCGGGCTGCTCGCGACCCGCCAGCCAGCGATCGACGACGAAGCCCCCGAACGGCAGCACCGCGCCGACGAGCACGAGCAGCGTCTCCTTGGCGCTCCAGCCGGCGGACTCACGGATCATGATCGCGACCAGCACGTAGGCGAGGAACAGCAGGCCGTGGATCGGGCCGAGGATCGGCACGCCGTCGCGCGCCGCGAAGCTGCACGTCAGCAGCGCGAGGAAGCTCGTTGCCTCGGCAAGTGCGATGTAGCGGAAGTTTCGGATCGTGAACAAGCGTGCTCCTCTGGAGGCGGTGGACCATCTTAATGCCGCCGCGCGGGGGCCCGCGCGGCAGGTGGCGTGACGCTGGGACAGCCTGGCGCGCTCGTCGGCGGCGCGAACACGGCGGCGATGTTCGACGGTGTCGACGACGCGGCCAGGATGCCCGGCACTCGGCATAGGTACGGAGCATGCGGATCGCGCGGACGAGCACGACGATCTGCCCGCAGCATTCACTCAGCTGTCGTTCCGCAACGCGCGCCGTCGATCTCGAGGCCCTCGTGCGCTGAAGCCCGACCATCCCACGCTGGTTTCCATAAACGAGCCGAGTTTCGGACGCGTCCGCGCGATCGGGAACGGGGGACCCAGGGGGTCGGAGCGATCGGCCCTCGAGGCGAATCGTCGCCCGCCAACCGCATCCCGGCGGCGCGGGTGGTGACGCGCACGTCACAGCGCGAGCCCGGCAGCTAACCCGTAGGCACCGAGACGGCGGTGAGGAATTGCCCTATGCGCACCGAGTTCAACCACGCGCGCGCGAGCGCCGGCGCGAGAATCCAGATCACGATCGAGCCTGGCAGCGACGCGGAGTGCACGCTCGCCTTCCAGCGCTCGTTGCGCGGCTCGCGCGCCCGCCGTATGACGGCCGCGCTGCGTGCCGGCGCGCGCAGCGCAGCCGCGGATCGGCGCTGGTGGCGGCGGTCGGGCTGTTCGTGCTCGGCGCCGGCGCAGTGGCGCAGCAGGCCCCGCCTCGGTCGGGCGCCGGCCTCGGCGCGGACGCGATCTCCGCGGCTCAGCGCACGCTCGGCGTCGAGGCCGACGGACTGGTCGGGTCCAGGACGTGCAGCGCGGTCAAGCGCTTCCAGCGCTCCAACGGGCTGACGCGGACGGGATCATCGGCCCGCAGACCCTGAAGGCGCTGGGTGTGTATCCGCAGACCGCGCAGGCGCAGGCGCAGGCGGCGTCGGCGGATTCGCTGCTGCAGCGGATCGCCGAGTGCGAGTCCGCCGGCGAGCCGGCGGCGGTCTGCGCCACGGGGCGCTACCGCGGCAAGTACCAGTTCGATCGGGCGACGTGGCGGCGCCTCGGCGGCACGGCGGGCCCCCCCGCGGCCCCGGAAGCCGACCAGGACGCGATGGCAGCAAAGCTGTTCGCCCAGGCCGGGACAGTGCCGTGGCCAGCTGCGCCTGACCCCCGGACGCCGCGCGAGCGAGCGAGACGAGAAGCTGAGCGGTCAGCGAGCGTGAGCCGCGATCCGCGCTCGCTAGGGTCACGTCCATGAGAGACGAAGCGGTGGCGATGAAGGCGATCCAGCGCGCGATCTGGACCGCGGGCGACTACGACGTGATCGCCGGCCACCTTTGGGACGCAGGCAAGGTCGTCGTCGATGCCGCTGCGATCGAGCCGCAGATGGACGTTCTCGACATCGGCACCGGCACGGGCAACGCGGCGCTGCGAGCGGCCCAGGCCGGCGCGCACGTCGTCGGCCTTGACCTCACGCCGGAGCTCTTCGACGCCGCCCGGCGCCGCGCGGAGGCGTTGCGCGTCAACGTCGACTGGGTCGAGGGCGACGCCGAGGAGCTGCCCTTCGGCGACGAGAGCTTTGACCGCGTCCTGTCGACCTTCGGCGTGATGTTCGCGCCCCGTCACGAGCTGGCCGCATCGGAGCTCGTTCGCGTCTGTCGCAGCGGCGGGCAGATCCTGCTGGCCAGCTGGGCCCCGGGCGGGTTCTTCGGGCGGCTCATCCAGACGATCACCCACTACATGCCGCCGCCGTCCGCCGCCGCCCAGCCACCGATTCTCTGGGGCGACGAGTCGCACGTGCGCGCGCTGCTGGGTGGGCAGATCCTGCTCGGCATCGAACGCCACGACATCGAGTTCGTGTTCGCGACGCTCGACGACATGCTCGCCGCCTATCAGGAGCATTTCGGCCCGCTCGTGCTCGCCCGCAAGCTCCTGCGACCGCAGGAGCGCTACGACGACCTCATCGCTGACGTCCGGGCGCTGCTGGAGCACTGCGACGCCGGCGAGGGCGAGCTGCGGATCCTCGCGGAGTACCTGCTCGTCGTCGGCCTCAAGCCCTGACTGCCGGCGCCGCGGACCGTGGCTGCCGACCCGCCCACGCCAGCGCGCGTCGACGCGCCCCCGACGCGCGAATCCTTCCGCCTCGGGCTCCGCGCCGGCGTGCCCTACGCGGTCGTGGGCGGCCTGCTCGCCCTGTCGTTCGGGGTCCTCGCGCGCGGTGCCGGGTTCTCCGCGCTGGGGGCGCTCGTCATGTCGGCGATCGTCTTCGCCGGCTCTGCGCAGTTCACCGTGATCTCGATCCTCGCCGGCGGAGGAGGCGTAGGTGCGGCGATCGCAGCGGCGGCGCTGATGAACTCGCGCTTCCTGCCGATGGGCGCGGCCTTGGCGCCCTCGCTCAGCGGTCGGGCGTTGCAGCGGGCGGCGCAGGGACAGACCGTGGTGGACGCGTCCTGGGCGATGGCGAACCGGGGCGAGGGTCGCTTCGATCGCCATTTCATGTTCGGCGCGAGCGCGGTGCAGTACGTGACCTGGCTCGCCGGCACCGCGTTCGGCGCGTTCGGCGGCCGCGTGCTGGGCGATCCGAAGATGCTCGGCTTGGATGCCGTCTTCCCGGCGTTCTTCCTCGTGCTGCTGCTGGCGGAGTTGCGAGACGCGCGCTCGCGCGGCGTGGCGCTGGCCGGCGCCGCGATCGGGCTGGCGCTGGTGCCGGTCGCGCCGCCGGGGGTGCCGGTGCTCGTCGCGAGCGTCGCGGCGCTGGTGGGGCTGCGGCGGGGCGTCGGCGACGAGCCCGCGCCGAGCGGGGTCACATGAGCACCCAGCTGTGGCTCGTGATCGCGGGCTGCGCCGCCGTCACCGCGATCATCAAGGCCGCCGGTCCGGTGGCGCTGGGTGGCCGCGAGCTGCCGCCCCGCGCCGCAGGGGTCATCGAGCTCATGACGCCGACGCTGCTGGCCGCGCTCGTCGTCACGCAGGCACTGGCCGACGGCAGCCGGCTGCACGTCGACGCGCACACGGCGGGCGTGGCCGTCGCCGGCCTCGTGGCCTGGCGCGGCGGTTCGGTGCTGCCGGCCGTCGGCCTTGCCGTGCTCGTGACGGCGGGGCTGCGGGCCCTGGGGTAAGCGCGAGCGCTGGGTCTGGCTGATCGCTCTGTGGCTCGCGCATGCAAGGCTTTGACCCATCCCGCCGGAGGAACAACATGCGCCGCGTCAACCTCGCCGAGCCCGACTTCACGTACGACGACAGCGACCCGGACGGGTTTCACGGTGCCATGTTCCGCGTCGGACCGCAGCTCGGGGCCAGGCGGACCGGCGCGACGCTGTACGAGATCCCGCCCGGCCAAGCCGTCTGTCCGTACCACTACGAGTACGGCGAGGAGGAGTGGCTGCTCGTGCTCGACGGGCGGCCGTCCGTGCGCGATCCCGAGGGCACACAACAGCTGCAGGCGCACGACATGGTGTTCTTTCCGACCGGCCCCGAGGGCGCCCACAAGGTGCTCAACGAGACCGATGAGACGGCGCGCGTGCTCATGTGGTCGACCGTGGTCCTGCCGACCGCCACCGTCTACCCCGACAGCGACAAGATCGGCGTGTGGACCGGCCACCCGGACGACGACATCATGGTCGAGCGTTCCAGCGGGGTGGACTACTACCGCGGCGAGGGCCCGCCGAGCTGACTATTCCCAGCGCAGCGTCCGCGGCGTCTTGCGCATCCGCAGCACGCGCACCGGCACGCCGGCGGCAACGGCGTTGTCGGGAACGTCGCGCGTGACGATCGTCGACGTTCCCAGGACGCAGTTGTTGCCGACGGTCGTGCCGCGGAGGATCGCGACGCCGTAGCCGATCCAGACGTTGTGGCCGACGCGCACGTCGCGCTTGTAGATGCCCTGCTCGCGGATCGGGCGCTCGCTCTCCACGACGCCGTGATCGAAGTCGATCAGCATCACGCGGTCGGCGATGATGCACTCGCGGCCGATCGAGACGTGCTGGAACGCCGAGATCGTGCACTCCTGGCCGATGACGGTCTTCGCCCCGATGCGCACCTCCCCCTCGTGCGCGCGCAGCTTGCAGCCGTGGCCGATCCAGGACCAGCGTCCGAGATGCAGCGTCGCGCCCTTGCCGATCTCGATCGTCACGCCGGGACAGACGAAGCACAGCCCGTCGGTCTTCAGCCGGCCGTGCCAGCGCAGCTTGAGCCACAGCCAGCGCACGATGAGCCGGGCATAGCGCGAGTTGAGCATGCCGTGCGAGCGCATAAAGCGCCAGAGCGCGAGCGGCCCTCCGCGCAGGGGCGGCGGCTCGCCGCGAATCTCAGGGACCGCGGTCGGGGCCGGCTCGACGATCGTGAGCACCCGCTGCACCGGGGCCACATCCTATGCGTCGCCAGCCGGATCCCCGGTCCCACGTCGCGTCCAGTGCTTTCGTCGAGCGAAACCCGCGCGTCGTGCCAACCACACGCCTGCGCGCCTGACATGATCGTCCGCCGTGCCAGCCGATCCCGACCTCGCACAGCGCCTCCTCGACGGCGATCGCCGCGCGCTCGCCCGCGCGATCTCACTCGTCGAGAACGACGATCCGGACGGCTGGGCGCTCGTGCGCGAGGTCTATCCGAAGACCGGCAAGGCGGTCGTCGTCGGCGTGACCGGGGCGCCCGGCGCGGGCAAGTCAACGCTGATCAGCGCGCTGGTCAAGAACCGCCGCGACGCCGATCGCAGCGTCGCCGTGCTGTCGATCGACCCGTCGTCGCCGTTCACCCAGGGCGCGCTGCTCGGCGATCGCATCCGGTTGACCGAGCATTTCCTGGACGCCGGCGTCTTCATCCGCTCGATGGCCAACCGCGGCGCGCTCGGCGGGCTCTCCGAAGCCAGCCTGCAGGCCGCGCTGCTGATGGACGCCGCCGGGCGCGACGACGTCTTCCTCGAGACCGTCGGCGTCGGACAGGCCGAGATCGACATCATCGACCATGCCGACACTGTCGTGCTCGTGCTCATGCCCGGCGGCGGCGACTCCGTCCAAGCGCTGAAGGCCGGGATCATGGAGATTCCCGACATCATCGTCGTCAACAAGTCCGACCATCCGATGACGCAGACGATGGTGCGCGAGATCCGCGGCGTGTTGTCGCTCGCGCCCCAGGGCCCGTGGAAGGTGCCGATCGTGCAGACCGAGGCGGTCGACGGCACGGGCGTCGAGGAGCTCATGGGAAAGCTGCTCGAGCATCGCGCGCACATCGAGCAGGACGGCACGCTCTCCGAGCGCCGCCGCCACAACCTGCGCAACGAGGTCATCGCGCTGGCAACGACGAAGCTGCGCCGCCGGCTCGAGCACCAATTGCGCCAGGACGAGAACTTCGAGGGCCTGATCGACGACGTGGTGGCGCGGCGGCTGGATCCCGCGAGCGCGGCGGCGGCGATCCTCGACGCGCAGTAAGGCTCTCGCCACCGCGCCGGCACGCGCACGTCAACCGGTGACGCGCGCCCGCCACGAACGCCACTCGAATGCGAGCAGCGCGAGCAATGCGGCGCCGACCGCGGCGTACGCGGCGGTCGCGCCTTGCGATCCGGTTCCGAACAGCGGCAGCCCGCCGTCCAGCGGGCCGAGCGGCGCGCGCGAGGACGGGCCGACGATCGCGCCCCCGCCGATGCGCAGCTCGGCAAACCACCACACGCTCGTAACGGCCGTCAGCGCGACCAGGGCCCCGCCGATCCGCGGCGCCGTTCGTAGTCCCCAGGCCACGAGTGAGACCGCCAGCGGCAGCGCTGCCAAGAGGTAGCGGCCGGGAAAGAAGAAGCCGAACATCGTCGGCGCCACGAACACCGCGACGAGTACCTGCGCGCCGCAGACGAGCGCGCACAGCGTCGCCGTCGACTCGACGTCGTGGCGGTCGGGCAGCACGCGCGCGAGGTGATCGCGCCGCGAGCGCCACAGCAGCCAGAGCGCGAGGAACGCCAAGGCGATGACCGGCGCCCAGCGCAGCGCCCCGTATGAGCGATCGAGCCACAGGGCCACGAGTCGCGGCAGGCGATCGACGTACTCCGACACGCCGAGGTCCCCGAGGCCGTGGCCGCCGACGTCGGCCGCGGCAGGCACGAAGCCGCCGTAGAGCAGGTCGTTGACCGTCACGTACATGACAGCCGAGAACAGCAGCACCTCGACGACGACGAGCATCGCGAAGCTTCGCGAGCGGCGGCGCAGCCAGCGCAGCATCGACAGTGCGATGACGAGCCCCGGCACCGCGAACGACAGGCTCAGCCAGGGCAGTGCTCCGAGCATGATTGCGGCGCCGGTCACCCAGCGAATTCGCGGTCGCTCTCGCAGCCGTAGTGCCAGCAGCGCCGCGGCAGCCAGGAGCGCACCGGCCGTCAGCTCCGGCGTGACCGACGTCCCGTAGGCGAGCGCGGGTGGCGAGAGCCCGCACGCCAGCGCGGCGACGCTCGCCCATGGGTCGGGCACGATGTGCCGCGCGAGCGCTGCTGCGAGCGTGAACGCGAGCGCCGCTATGGCGGCGACGAGCAGCTGTACGGCCAGCGGACCACCGACCGCGTAGGCGGGGACGATGAGCAGCGGAAAACCGGCGCCGTGCGGCTCGTTGGCCTGCCGGTTCGTCAGCCGGCCGTGGCGCGCGAGGACGTACGGATACCAGTCGCGATAGGCGCGCGTGACGTACTCGTCGCGCAGGTCCAGATCGCCGTCGCTGACGATCGACTCGGCGGTGAGCAGGTAGTGGGGCTCGTCGCCGCCGAACTGCGAGGTGCCGAACGAAGGCATGCCCAGCGTCGCGGCGTACGCCGCGAACAGGACGAGCCACAATGCGGCGCCGCGGCGCACCCGCTTAGCCGACGTGCGCTCCAGTGCGGTCGAGCTGAAGCGGTCCATCGATGGCGCGGCGCTTGCCTACGAAGCCGAGCTCCTCGCGCGGCGAGCGATGTCGCAGGTTGTCCTCGGGCAGCACGAGCGCAACCTAATCCGCCCGGCCAGCGAAGAACAGCGTGAACCGGCGGCGGCTGCGTGCACAGCTGGTCGCCGCCGGGTCGGGAAGCCATGCCCTCCGGGTGTTTACTTAAGTATTTACTTCGTGTACCATCATCGGCGTAAGCAACGGAAGGAGGCTCGACATGACCGTCGAGACCACCACGAAGGACAAGCAGATCACCGTCGAGGTGCCCGAGGACCGCGTGGCCGAGTTCTACGCGTTCTACGGCCGCTTCCTCGCCGGTTTCCCCGGTCGCAGGCGGCGCGGGCCTGGGCCCCGCGGTCACCGCTGCGGTTCGCATCGCGAGGAGCGCCCCGCCGAGGCCCAACGGCCTCAGCCCCAGCAGGTACGCCCGGACGTCGCAGACGCCTGATGGCGGACAAGCAGGTCACGGTCCCCGTCCCCGAGGAGCGCGTTGCGGAGTTCTACGTCTGGTTCGCGAACTTCCTCATGGCCGAGCCGGGCAGCCCGCTGCCCTGGGACGGCCCGGGGGGGCGCGGACGCGGTCGCGGCCCGCGGGCGCATCACGCGGCCGTTGCCTGGTCGGCGCAGGACGCCGATCAGGCCACGTGGCTCTACGGCAAGCTGGCCCCGCCCGCGAGGGAGCTGTTCGACCTGTTGATCGACGCGCCCGGGCAGCGCTTCTCGGGCAACGACATCGCTGCGCGCCTGCGCGTGCAGCGCGGTGCGCACGGCGTCGCGGGCATCCTCGCCTGGCCGGGGCGCTACAGCCGCAAGCTCGGTCGTGAGGTGCCGATCTCGACCGAGGGTCGCGAGGACGGAGGGACCGACTACTACCTCGATCCCGAGGTGGCGACGCTCTTCGCCGCTGCGAGGACGTCACGCGCGTGACCGAAGGGCGCTGCGGCTCCCGACCGGCTGTCGCGTGCAGCTACCGAGCGAGCGAGCGAGCCAGCTCGACGAACAGCCGCACGCCCCAGCCCGATCCGCCCTTGGGCGTGTACGACCGTCCTGAGCCCGATGCCGTGCCGGCGATGTCCAGGTGCGCCCACGGCACGTCGCCGGTGAAGCGCTCGAGGAACTGGGCCGCGACGATCGAGCTGGCCTTGCGCGCCTCGTTGACGTTCATGACGTCCGCCGTCTCGGATTCCAGCGCCTTGGCGTAGTCCTCGTGCAGCGGCAGCCTCCAGACGATCTCGCCGGTCGCCTTGCCGGCCTGCGCCACCTGCTCGGCCCACTCGTCGTCGCTGCCCATGAGGCCTGCGTGCGTGTTGCCCAGCGCGACGATGATCGCGCCGGTGAGCGTGGCGACGTCCACGAGGCGCTCTGCGCCCTCGTTCACCGCATGGGTGAGGCAGTCGGCGAGCACGAGCCGGCCCTCGGCATCGGTGTTGATGATCTCGATCGTGGTTCCGTTGGCGGCCTCGACGACGTCACCGGGCTTCATCGCGTGACCCGACGGCATGTTCTCGGTCGCCCCGACCACGGCGACGATCCGCACCGGCAGCTTCAGCTCGGCGATCGCCTCGACGGCGCCCAAGACCGCCGCGCCCCCCGACATGTCGAACTTCATCTCGAACATCTTGTTGGCGGGCTTGATCGAGATCCCGCCGGTGTCAAACGTCACGGCCTTGCCGACCAGGCCGAGCACCGGTCCGTTGGCCCCAGGGCCGTCGTACTTCAGCGTGATGAGCGCCGGCTCCTCGTGCGAGCCCTGCGCCACCGCCGCGAACGAGCCCATGCCGAGGCGCTCCAGACCCTCGCGACCCTCGACCTCGACCGTGACCCCTTCGAATGACGCCAGCGCTTGCGCCGCGTCGGCAAGGTGGCGCGGGGCCATCTCGTTGGGCGGCGTGTTCTGCAGGTCGCGCGCGGCGTTGACGGCCCGCGCGACGATCTCGGCCTCGCCGACGACGTCCGTTAGATCGTCGTGAGCGGAGACGACGAGCGCATCGAGGCCGTTCGGCTCCTCGGCCTCCTTACCCTTGAAGCGGTCGAAGCGGTAGCCGGCGAGGACCATGCCCTCGACGATCGCCACG